>JAGPFL010000017.1 GCA_018056545.1 Syntrophobacterales bacterium | reverse complement strand
TGACAATTCGGACAGCATGTGGCCACTAAAATTGAAACCTGATTTTGAAAATGGAAAAAACTCGTCCAAAAAGACAATGATCTCAACATATATTAAAAGCCTCCCCAGCTAATTTGGACAGCAGTGAGAAATATTACATCTTATGTTATGCCTGAACCGGGTATGAGGGTTAGCGGGAAAATCCTTTTTGAGCGGCGAGGGTGTGGCAGTTGAGATCGCAGCATTGTTGTGCTATGCAAGGTGAGCAAAGGGGGAGTATCCAGGTGATCATTGTTTTTCGATGCGGAGCAGGGAACTCATGGACAGGAAACCCATCATTGTGATCGACGGTCCGGCAGGATCGGGAAAGAGCACGGTAAGTAAGCTTTTAGCGGCGCGTCTCGGGTATCTATATCTCGATACCGGCGCCCTTTATCGGGCGGTTGCCTATCTTGCCGGCCGAAATGATGTCAGGGAGGATGATGAAGCGGCTTTGGTGGAGCTGGTGCGGGACGCCGACATCCATATTCATCAATCCGCGTCGGAGATGCGGGTTGAAGCGGGGGGTGAAGACGTGACGGCCCATCTTCGTGAGGAAGAGGTGGGAATCAGGGCTTCGCGGATATCGGCGCTGGCCGGGGTGAGAGAAATGCTCCTACCGGTGCAGCGGAAGGCGGGGGTGAACGGCGGCATCGTCGCCGAAGGCAGGGATATGGGAACCGTTGTCTTTCCCGATGCAGAGGTGAAGTTCTACCTTGACGCCGAAGAGGAGGAGAGAATCGCCCGTCGTTTCCGGGAACTGTCGGCAAGGGGCGGGGAGCTAAACAGGGGAAAAGTGGCGGCGGACCTGCAGCGACGGGACCGCCAGGACAAAGAACGACGAACGGCCCCGCTGCGGCCCCATGAAAGCGCGATAATCATCGACACCACCAATCTTTCGATCCCGCAGGTTGTCGAGGCCATGCTCACCCATATAAAGAAGTAGTTTCCGCCGCGAAATCGCTTGATCTTTTATAATCAGTGTGTTAGTGCACCTTCACATAGCGGCGGTATATTCAAAAATTTAGGGGGTATATGGTTAATGGTAAACGGTAGTGATGTCAACGAAACATCCCAAACTCAAGAGGTGAAAAGTGAAACGCCCGTAAACAAGGCAGAGGAAGTGAAAGCGGCGACAGGCAGGGAAGAGGACATGGGATTTCGCGAGTTGTATGAACAGTCCCTGCAAACACTGCAGTTGGGAGAGGTTGTCGAAGGGAAAGTGGTGCAAATCAATCCCGACATGGTCATGGTCGATGTGGGCTGGAAGACGGAAGGCTATATTCCCGCCAAGGAGTTGCGGGACGAAGAGGGCAACATCTCCATCGCCGTGGGTGACCGAGTCGAGGTACTGGTAGACCGTCGGGACGGCGACGGTAATCTCGTGCTATCGAAAGACAAGGCGGCGCGTCTGAAGATCTGGGATGACGTCAAGTACGCCTGTGAAAATAATACGACTATGACCGGCACGATTGTGGAGCGGGTCAAAGGTGGCCTATCCGTAGATATAGGCATTCCGGCGTTTCTCCCCGGATCCCAGGTGGACATCCGGCCGATTCGTGATCTGGACCAATTTGTGGGTCAAAAACTGGACTTCAATATTATCAAGTACGATCGCAAACGCAACAATGTCGTCCTGTCCAGAAGGGCCATCTTGGAAAAGCAACGGGAGGAGGAAAAGCGTGCCACCCTGGAAAACATTCAGGAGGGTAAAATCGTCGAAGGAACGATCAAGAATATTACCGACTACGGCATCTTCATAGATTTGGGCGGCATCGACGGCCTGTTGCATATCACCGACATTTCCTGGGGGCGCATTTCCCGTCCCGCGGACAATTTCAGCAAGGGGCAGAAAATACAAGTCAAGGTGCTTTCCTTCGACCGGGAAAGGGAAAGAGTGGCTCTGGGATTGAAGCAACTTACGGAAAATCCCTGGGAGACGATCCATGAAAAATATCCGGTCGGGGCCATCATGACAGGCAAAGTAGTCAACCTGACCGATTACGGTGCCTTTGTGGAGCTCGAACCCGGTGTGGAGGGGCTGGTCCATATCTCCGAGATGTTTTGGACCCGGGAGATCCGCCATCCCTCCAAGGTCCTCTCCCCGGGACAGCAGGTAAAGGTGATGATCCTGGAGGTGAAGACGGAGGAAAAGCGCATATCCCTGGGGCTGAAACAGACCATGTCCAATCCCTGGGAGACACTGAAGGAGAAATATCCCGTAGGTACGATCATCAAGGGTGTGGTGCGAAACATCACCAATTTCGGTGTTTTTGTGGGCATTGAAGACGGCATCGACGGCCTCATCCACCTGTCGGACATCTCCTGGACCCAGAAGGTGAAACATCCTGCAGATGTCTTCAAAAAAGGTCAGGAAATCGAGGCCATGGTCCTGAACGTGGATGTGGAGAACGAAAAGTTCTCCTTGGGCGTAAAACAGATCGAGAAGAACCCCTGGGAGGAATTCACTGCGAAATACGGTCCCGGGGCGGTTATCACCGGCAAGGTCACCAATATAACCGATTTCGGCATCTTTGTGGAAATCGATGAAGGTATTGAAGGCCTGGTTCACATTTCGGAATTGAGCACCAAGAGGGTGAAATCGGCGTCGGAGATCTTTGCGGTCGGCGACGAGGTCACCGCCGCCATAAAAAGCATAGATACCAAGAGCCGAAAGATACGCCTGAGCATCAAGGATTATGAAGCGGCCGCCGAAGGGCCGGCGGTGCATCAGTATCTGAACAACCGGGAAAATATCGGCTCCAGTCTCGGCAAGGCACTTGCCGATGCAAGGCTATTGGATTCCGATAATTAGATCCCCCATAAGGCATGAGAAAACATCCCATCCTCTTTGCCTTCGCGCTCCTGCTGCTGGTGGTGATAATCTTTTCGGCGGCGGTTTTCGTAGTCAGTGCTTTGTATGGAAGGAAAAAGCCGCTGCTTCCCACCGAGCGGGTGGCGGTGATTGCCGTGGAAGGGGTGATCACCGATGCCAAGGAGATAAGCGAGCAATGTGAAGAAACGGCGCGGGACGATTCGGTGCGCGCCGTGGTGCTGCGCATCGATTCTCCGGGAGGTGCGGTCGCTCCTTCTCAGGAGATTTACGCGGCGGTGCGGGAGTTGCGAAAAAAGAAAAAGGTGGTGGCTTCCATCGGTTCTCTAGGAGCTTCCGGAGGATACCTCATCGCCTGCGCCGCCGACCGCATCGTCGCCAATCCCGGCTCCATCACCGGCAGTATCTCCACGATTATGCATCTCGTCAATGCCGAAGGTCTTATAAACAAGATCGGACTTAAGGCATCGGTTATCAAGAGCGGTAAATACAAGGATATCGGGTCTCCAACCCGGGAAATAACCCCTGAGGAGCGCAGCCTCCTGCAAGGGGTCATCGACGATATGAACGATCACTTTTTGGAAGTGATCTCCCGGGAGAGAAAAATGTCCAAGGAGAAAGTCCGGGCAATGGCCGACGGCAGAATTTTTTCCGGCCGGCAGGCCAAGCAGGCCGGCCTGGTGGACGAGTTGGGAGATTTCCACGCGGCGGTACAAGCGGCCGGCAGTATGGCCGGTATCCAGGGGAAACCGGAAATCTTCTTTACGGCCAGGAAAAAGACCTTATGGGAAATGATAGTCAAGAACACCG
This sequence comes from Syntrophobacterales bacterium, assembly GCA_018056545.1. Lineage (GTDB taxonomy): Bacteria > Desulfobacterota > Syntrophia > Syntrophales > UBA8958 > UBA8958. Next base: position 20,511 of record JAGPFL010000017.1, on the reverse strand, counting down.
CCTCCGCCCTGATTTCCGCCTGGCAGTCCCGAACGGCAGCACCGGCAGGGGCTTATCATCTCTACGAGCAGGGATTATGACGAAAAGAGAGCTGGTGTTAAGAGTGCAGGAACAGTTCCCCGGTTATCGCACCGGAGACATAGCCTTTGCAGTCAATCGCATTTTCGAGGCGATGAAATCCGCCATGAAACGGGGAGAGCGGATAGATGTCCGAGATTTCGGTGCTTTTATTGTGAAAAACAGGAAGGCGCGTCAGGCCAGGAATCCGAGAACAGAAGCTGCCGTGACGCTAAAGGACAGGAGGGCGGTTCTTTTCAAGGTAGGCAAGGAGTTGAAGGGAAGGGTAGCGGGACAAGATCATGTATAATACCGTTATTCTTGATAAAAGGGCAGGGTTTGCCATCATAACCATGAATCGGCCCCGGGAGATGAATGCCCTGTGCCGGGAGATGCGGGCGGAACTGCACACGGTTCTCGATACCCTGGAAAACGACGACGACGTGAAGGCCCTGATCATCACGGGGGGAGACTATGTCTTTTCCGCAGGCATGGACATCAAGGAAATGGCGGCCCTGGGCGATCATGAGATCAACGAATACTTTGACTCCATTCTGAAGTACCTGCGCAAGATCTATACCTACAACAAGCCGGTGATCGCCGCCGTAGGCGGCATCGCCCTCGGAGGCGGTTTCAACATCGCCACGGTCTGCGATCTGATTGTGGCCTCGGAGAGCGCCATTTTCGGCCATCCGGAGCTGAAATTCGGTTTGAATCCCCTGTTCAGTCCCTTGAGAAATCTCGTCGGCATGGCCAAGGCCAAGGAGATCAGCATGCTGGGAGAACCGATCGGCGCAAGGGAGGCGTTACGAATCGGCCTCGTAAACAAGGTGGCCACGCCGGAGAAATTCATGGAAGAAGCGGTGGCCATGGCGGAAGGACTGGCGGCCAGATCGGACAAGGCGATTTATTCGGTGAAGAAGTTATCCGTGGTCACGGACAAACTCGACAAACAATCCGCCCTGGAGATGGAATTTGAGGTGATGGTTCATCTCTTTTCCAGCCCGGAGCGGAAAATGCGGATGTCCGAGTTTATGACCAGGGAATATATGTCGAAGATGAAAAAAGGTTGATTGCCGCTTCCGGAACACTCCGATCCGCGTAATTGCAGCGATCCGCCGGGTGCAAAGCGGGAGAAACTAAAAATCCCATTCGCTGTCCGGCGAGGCGAAATCCCGCAACTGGTCCCGTCTTTTCTTGTGTTGCAGTTTCTTCAGCGCCTTGGCCTCTATCTGACGGATACGCTCTCTGGTCACGCCCATCATCTCCCCCACCTCTTCCAGGGTGAAGGGACCGAAATTGCAGGCCACCCAGGTACAATTGAAAAAAGTTTCGTTTTTCAAACGCCACTCACAGGTCTGATCCAAGCAAATTTCCGTGATAAGATTGCCCTTTTTCTTGCATCGGTAGGTATTGCTCAAGAGATTGTCGCTCCTTTATGGAAAAAAAATATAGCGATTGATGATAAGCTATTAACGATAGGCCTTTTTGTCAAGGGAATTTCCGTAGGCCATCTATCGGTTTCTTCCCGAAAAATCAAGAATGGAGACGATTACAGTGATCAAAAAAGCTTGGATTACCAGTAGAATCCCGTCTAAGGTCCGGGCGTAACGGAGGGCGATAGCGCTGAGTCCGAGGGTGATGGAAAGCAGGTAGATGAAGAGGACGGCCTTGCGGCGGTCACCCAGCAGGGCATAGGTCCGGTGATGGAGGTGATCCTTGCCGACGTATTCCAGCCACTGCCGGACGCTTTTCACCTTGCCGGTGGCGATTCGCTCCACGGTGATGTAAGTCATGTCGAAGATCAGAACCCAGAAGATCAATACCGGTGCGGAAAAGGACACGATGGGATTGTTGTCGGCCCAATCACCGATTACGGCCAGCGTGGACAGGATGAAACCCAAAAAGATACTGCCCGTATCGCCGAGAAAGATAAGGGCGGGGCGGGTGGGCCGGAAGTTGTACGGTAAAAATCCCAGACAGCTTCCCAGCATGGCCAGGGCTATCCAGCCGAGGATGTGCTGGTTGGTTTGAAAGGCCACAATGGCGAGAAACAGGGAGATGATCCCGCCCAAACCGGCGGCGAGGCCGTCCATGCCGTCCATGAAATTCATGGAGTTGGTGATGCCGATGATCCAAAGAAAGGTCAAGGCGATATTAAGGGTTTGTCCCCACCAGAGCTTGGCGGGGAAAAGATTCAGAACGATGCCGTGCCAAACGAGAAATGCCACAGCCAAGAGCTGTGCCAGCAGCTTGGCACGGGCCCGCAGCCCCTTCCAGTCGTCGATGAGGCTGACGACGGCCACCGCACCCCCGGCGTAAAGTGTGATGATGATTTCCCTCTCCGGAATCATATTGGCCAGCAGCGCGGCGCCAAAGGCGATGATGACAGCCACGCCACCCAAAAGTGGTGTGGCCCGTTCATGGATTTTTCTTGCTTCGGGTGTATCGAGAATTTCAAGCTTTTTCGCCAGCCAGCGCATCAACGGCGTGAGAAGATAAGAAAGGGTAAGGGAAAAAAGGAAAATGTAGAGCCAGCGCCCCACATGTTGGAAGAAGTAATACCGCATCTCCGGAAGGAGGAGAGTGAGAAAAACGGTCAGCGCCGCGGCATAGAACATATAAAAGATAATCATGAAGATATCCTTCGCTCCGCGGAACCGCCAAGTATCACCCGTCCGGATTCTTCCAGTGCCGTTTCCACGAAGGCGATTTCCTCCTCCGTGAGATCGGGATACAAGGGAATGGAAACGGCTCGTTGCCAGATTTTATCCGTCATACAAAACCCGGTTTGTCCCAGATAGCGGTGCAGAGGTCGGAATACCGGCCGGCGGCAGACCACGCCCCGATTTTCCATGGCGGTCATAAAAGCCTCTGCTGCCTCCGTCAGGAAAACATAACGAAAGAAGATGTGATCGCGGTCTTCCCGACGGTGAGGAGGCGTCAGGCCGCAATGATCCAATACCCGGTCATAGCGTCCGGCAATGGTCCTCCGGCGGGCAATAAAGGCTCGAAGTTTGCCCAACTGACTCCGCGCCAGGGCACCCTGAAGATCCGTGAGCTTGGCGTTGAGGCGAAAAGAAAGGTCATCCTTCTCGTCGTAATCCCTGAGATCCCTGATCCGGCTGATGAGCCGATTGTCCCGGGAGACGACCATACCCCCTTCTCCCGCTGCGATGACCTTGGTGGCGTAAAAAGAAAAGACGGAGGCGACGCCGAAGCTGCCGGTGGGGCGTCCCCGGTAAAGGCTTCCCAGGGACTGGGCGCAGTCTTCGATTACCGGCACGCCGAGGACAAGGAGGGAATCGAGGTCGGCGGCCTGGCCGAAGAGATGGGGTACGATGATGGCCCGGGTGCGATCGGTGAGGCGTTTTTTAGCATCCACGGGACAGATGTTGAAAGTATGCCCATCACAGTCGGCCAGGACCGGTGTGGCGCCGGTGGCGCGGACCGCATGCCACAGGGCGGCGCATACATAGCTCGGGATGACGACCTCGTCGCCGGGACCGATGTCGAGGGCCAGAAGGGTCAGCTGGAGGGCGGTCGTTCCGGAGCTCACGGCCGCCGCCCGGAGCATGACGTCCGGGACTTCGGAACTATGGACTTTGGGGGTTGTTTCCCAAGACGTCAGCAGACGGACTAAGGCCGCTTCCAGATCGGCGATCTTTTCTCCCTGGACCAGATGGCCGGATCTGAGGACGGACAAAACGGCGGCCTCGTCGTCTTCCTCTATGCAAGGTCGGGAGTGGGGGATCATATCTTCAATCGGCAGCGGGGTTAAAAGCTCCGGATATTGATGAACAAACGCAACGGCATGAAACCTTCCGCATACTGCACCCGGCCGGCGATGCCCCGGAAAACCGCTGTGGAACGGGCGATATCGAGGATAGAGAGCCCCTCGATATTCGTCTTGGTAACCTGGGACTTGTGGGCCTTGAGCAACTGGAGCTTTTCCTCCAGGATATCTTTGAGGTCTACAAAGACCGTCGGTGCGAAGTTCTGGGTGGTCGGCCCCTCGTAGAAAAGAACGTTCTTTACATATCTGGTCGCGGAAACGGCGGCCTTGGAAAGGGCGCGATGATCCTGATGGGTATCTTCTTCGTAATGGACGAAGGTGAATTGCGGCTGTATGCGCTTCAGGACGTCTTCGATATCCTGAACCATCTCGTTCATCTTCGGGGACAGTTCCGTATCCCGGTACGTTCCCCAAATCACTTCTTTGGGCTTGAGAAGCCGGGACGCACGTTGCTGTTCCGAGCGCCGGGAACGTGCCGGACCGCCCTTGTGCCCTTCCGTCATGACCAAAAGATAGACATCATGACCGTTGCGAATGTATTTTAGCAGTGTGCCCCCGCAGCCGAATTCGATATCGTCGGGATGGGCCCCGATTGCCAGAATGTTCATCTTCCCCTCCGGATGATTTCCAGGGCGTCTGTGCCCTGATTGTAGATCAGGTCCACCACGGACATGAAAGGTTCGAAATCTCCCCACAACTGAGGATAAACGGGATGGCGGTATTCCTGGAAGACCACCTCGACGCCGGCCTGTGCGTATTTTGCCAGTTCCATATAATCATGGCCGCCGCTGCCGGCAAGATAGGTGTCGCCGCCTAAGTGGCGGGTGATGGCGATGAGGCGTTCGTCCGGATCGTCGGGGAAGGGGGGAAATTCCGAGGCGACGTACACGGGGGTCGTTATTCCCAGGATCGACATCAACTCCCGGACGACATGGATGTTGAGCTCGGCGATAGTGGACCAGCTCCGGGAGAAGACTTCTGCCCAGAAAGGTTCCAGGAGTGACCAGTGGGTCGCCTTCCGGTAATTGGAAAGGAGGGCCTGTTGTTGTTTGTGCTGCCACCTTTCCCGATCGTTGATTCCCACTTCGCAGATCAACTGGGGGAATCTGTAGAGCACGGGGACGGTGAGCCACTGGGGACCTTGGGGGGTCTTGATACGATTGCGGTTCTGCCATTCGTTCTTCTTGAACTGGACATTGTCCAGGAGGACAAAAACATCGGCGCGATCGATCTTGTCGAAATAACCGAGCCAGGGTAAATATTGGGGCTGATGGACGGAGACGATCATGGTTTTGCTCCGGTGAAGGATACGAAGATGGGGTTGGCGACGATCTTCCCCATCCCTTCCATATCCATCCGGTAATATATCTTTTCTCCCGGCTGGTAATATTTGTCTTCATAGTCGAAGGACAGGGGCAACGGGCCGTTGGTTTCGGCGATCAGGGAACCGTTCCGGATCAGCCGCACCTTGACGGTGGGGGTAGGCATCCCAGGTGTTGAAGCCGAATTCGGCGGCGTTGAAGCGCTCGTTGACTTCGGCACTTGCGGTGTGACGGGTGCTTCCGCCGGGGTGGTATTTTCCAGCGCGGCCGTTGCCCCCGGTTTGCTTGAAGATTCCGCCGTCGGCGTCGGCGCCGCGGAAATGCGGATGTGGATATGGGGATAGCCCCCCATTTTTATAGTTTCGCCCATTGTTGCCTGCTGCTCTTTGGCGGCATCCCTTACGGCGAACTCGTCGAGCCGGGGCAGAAGGGGAAAATTCCCCTGACGGGCATACATCCGGCCGTTTTTCATGGCCTGGAGGACGGCGGCCTCGCTCTTTTCCCGGACGAGGAAGACCGTCTGATAATTGCCGAACTTTTCCCCGCTTTCCCCTTCTTTGTGATAATCGGCGGTTCCCACCCCCCAAGGGGGGCGCTGGCGATAACCCCGGCAATATTCCTTGAGGACGGTGTCCCAGATGTTGCCCGGTTCCGTGATGATGATTTTGTCGCCGTACAGGGCGGAGAAACCGGTATAATCCTTCGTGGCCAGCAGCATCTCCGGATAAGGTTTGGTACTGACCTGTATGGGTCCCAGCTTACGGATGCCCGACTGGGTTTCGGGATAATTCCAGAAGGTCAGACCACCCCGGGAGGCTACATAATCAATATGGCGCTGATAGGGTCTGGTTCCCTGCGGGCCGTGAAAGGGATCGAACACGGAGGCCCGGAAGGGATGATTGTCTATGATTAATAAAAGGGCCGTCACCGCCAGGACGATCCCCAGAATCCGTATCCGGCCCTTCCAGAGAATCATAATGATAGACAGGCCAAAGGCGATGACAAAGGGAACGACGCCGGGCAGAAGTTCCGGATTGAAGACGCCGGTGTTGTGTATAACCGGCAAGTGCCGGTAGTCGTCGGCCTTCGCAAGCCCCACGGCGAGGATTCGCCGTTCATGATCATGGGCGGTAAGATTTTTGTCAAAGATGTTCCCTGTCCAGTAATAGAAGGGTGTCGACTCAGCACCCGGGATGATGACGACGTGCTTGTATCGCTCCCGGGCTTGGGCAACCGCCTGAAGATAATCCGCCGGCTTGCCCTTGAGAAGGGAATTCATCTCCACGGTCTTGTTGATGAGGTTGGGAAAGGGGGGGAGACCATAAGCGAGGGTCATCTTGTCATGGTCATTGAGGAACAGGACCTGGATGCCCCTCTCCTCCGCCATTTTGGCCAGACCATCGATGGTGTAGATGCCGTCGCTGAACTGAGTCCGGGTGTCGAGCACCCCGGCCATCTGTTCGTATTCTGTCGTTGCGGCTTTCCCGGCTATGGGACAAGAGAGGATAAGGGATACGACAAAGAAAGTTAGTGCCAGGAATTGAGGTCTTTGGCGGAAATCCAAGAAGGGGGAAAAAAGCATCCGGAAGATCAGCACCGACATTTTAATTCCCATGCTGAGGCAATAAATGACACGTTGTCTAATCGTTGTCCCATGGACGGCATGGCCATGCCCTCAAGTACTTTGTAAGAAATGTATACAACCACTTGATAATTATCATGCATCGTCGTCCCCGAAAAATCGCTATGGAGGTTGGCCGGGAAACGGTGCGACGGCGAAGCTCGGTATTATTTCTATTTCTTCAAGGTGCCATACGGTTTTCTTTTAGCAGCTCCGTGTATAACTCGTCAATCTTCTTGATCATGGCTGTTGAGGAAAATGTGTTTGCCTTCATCCTGCCGTTTTGGCCCATGGACCGCCGTCTTTCCGGATTTTTATATAATTGCTTGATTGCGGCTGTCAACGCCTCCTCATCTCCAGGAGGAATGAGGAGACCATTTACTCCGGGGGTGACCAGATCCTTCAACCCCCCCACATCGCTGGCGACAATGGCTTTTTCGGCGGCCATGGCCTCGACGACCGTCCGGCCCATACCCTCGTTCAGGGATGGCATCACGAACAGGTCCATAACAGCTATATAGTTCGCGACATCTCTTCGCCAACCCGGAAAGATCACTCGCTTCCCAATGCCGAGGGTCACCGCCAGCGTTTCCAGTTCTTGCCGCAACTCCCCGTCCCCCACGATGAGGCAGAAAAGTTCGGGGATCTCGTTTTTAAGTTTGGCTGTCGCTTCCAGAAGAAAACGCTGCCCCTTGATTGCAGTCAGTCTGCCAACAGTGCCGATAACAAAGGCATCGGTCGGAATGTCCCTCTCCCACTCGGAGGGGGGGACAGGGCTTATTATTTGAGAAAACCTTTCCAGAGCCACGCCGCTGTGGATGACGGTGAACTTCTCCGGGGGGGCGATCCGGAAACGGAGATGGTCTTCCAGCTCCTGCCGGGTCAGGGTGATGATGCGGTCCGTGAGCTTCGCCGTCACCCTTTCGAGGAGGACGAACAGGCGGGTCCGGAGAGGGCCGAAATAACCCCAAAAGATATGGCCGTGGGGAGTGTGGACGACGATAGGGACGCGGGCCGTCTTGGCCGCCCAACGCCCCAAGATACCCGCCTTGGAGGTGTGGGTATGGCAGAGGGCGGGACGGAGGCGAAGCAGGAGGGAGCGGAGCTGAAAAAAGGCCTTCAGATCGCACAGAGGGTCGACCTCCCTCATCAGGGACGGGACGATGATGACCTCCACATCCCTTTGGGCCAAAACGGCGAGATTATCGGCCACCGCCTGTCCCTCCTTGCCCGCCGCGTCGGGGGGGCCACAGAGGAGGAACTGTCGGTACCGTTGGGGGTTCAGGTCCCGGAGGGTGAGAAAGGTGTTCTCCGCCGAGCCCCCCTTGTCGAAGCGGGTGATGATATGAACGACCCGGACTCTATCCCAAGGTGTTTTCATGCCAGGCCCCAAAGGCAATGAGGTTCCAGATCCGCCAGGAGACGTCTCGGGTGGGATCATCCAAGGCAGAGACGAGGCGATCCACCGCCTCGGGATCGAAAAAACCTTCCCTCTCCACCCGCCCGCGGTCGAGATAGGTGTCCACCAACCAGCGTAGTTCCCCCTTCAGCCAGCGGGCGATAGGCATCTCGAAACCCCATTTAGGGCGGCGGTGGAGGGAGGGGGGCAGGAAGTCCTTGAAGGTTTCGATGAAGATGTACTTCCCCCGGTTTCCTTTGAGTTTCCAATCACCGGGGAGGCGAAAGGCCGTTTCGCAGACCCCGCGATCCAGGAGGGGGACCCGCACCTCGAGGGGATGGACCATGCTCATCATATCCACCTTCCAGAGCATGTCCCCCGGGAGGGAGACGGTTATGTCCGTGTAGAGCATCCGGTTGAGGGAGTCGTAGTCTCGGTGTTCCAGGGCCGTGGTGAAAAGGGTGAGGGCCAGGGGGGCTTCGCTGTAGAAATCGGGCCGAAGAAGGGCCTTTCGCTCCGTCGGGCCGAAAAGCTCGTTCCACGCCAGGAAGCGCTCCGGCAGGGTTTCCTTGGCGGCGCCGCGAAGGAATTTTTTCAACCGCCGGAACCGTTCGGTGAGGGGCCCCTCCCGGGACTCGGGCAAGAACTTATAGATATCGTCGATGAGTCCTTCCCGGAGCAAGCGAGGTAGACGGCGGTATAGTCCTTGCCATTGCTCCCCCCGGTAGAGACGGTAACCGGCGAACAGTTCGTCCCCCCCGTCGCCGGAGAGGGCGACCTTCACATCCTTGGCCGTCTCCCGGGCGACGATGTAGGTGGGCACCGCGGAAGAATCCCCGAAGGGTTCGTCGAGGGCGGCAAGGACCGCCGGGACGGTATCGATTACCTCCCGGCCGCTCAAGACGATCTCGTGGTGGTCTGTCCCATACATGGCGGCCACGTCGCGGGCGTAGGCCCGCTCGTCGTACATGGCCATGTCGCTGTAGCCGATGGTATAGGTCTTGACGGGGCCGGGGCTGTTTTGGGCCATGAGGGCGACGATGACGCTCGAGTCGATGCCGCCGCTCAAGAAGGCCCCCAAGGGGACATCGGCGATGAGGTGACCCCGGACCGCCTCGGTGAGGGCGGACCTCAGGGCAGCCTGGGCCGTTGTAAACCCGTCTTTGACGTTTTCGAAATCCGCCGCAGAGGGGGGAAGGTCCCAGTACCGATCCTCCTTGATCAGTCCCTTCCCGACGGTCAGATGATGACCGGGCCGCAGTTTCCGGATCTTTCGGAAGATCGTCCAGGGGGCGGGGATGTAGTTGAGACCGAGATAGAGTTCCAGGGCTTCGGGGTCGATCTCTCTCCCCACGGCGGGATCCATAAGGAGGGCCTTGATCTCCGAGGCAAAGAGAAAGCGCCCGCCGTCGGCAAAAAAGACAAGGGGCTTGATCCCCAACGGATCCCGGGCAAGAAATAGGATCTGGGACGGCTCCGACCACAGGGCCAGGGCGAACATGCCCCGGAGCCGTTTGAAAGAGGCCGTCCCCTCCTCCTCGAAGAGGTGAATGATCACCTCCCCGTCCGTCTGGGAGGAGAAACGGTGGCCCTTGGCTTCCAGTTCCCTCCTCAATTCTCGAAAATTGTAGATCTCCCCGTTGTAGACGAGCCAAAGGGTCCCGTCCTCGTTCCTCATGGGCTGTCGGCCCGCCTCCGAGAGGTCGATGATGCTCAGACGACGGTGACCCAAACCACAGACCGCATCCCCCGCGCTGCCGATATATATCCCCTCGTCATCCGGCCCGCGGTGGGCCAGGCGGGTCGTCATGGCCTCCAGGAGCCGCCGGTTCACCCCGTGGCCGGTGAAGTCAACCTTCCCGCAGATGCCGCACATGAGGAGCACCTTTATACTGATGGTGTACCATCTTTATGGTTCTGGTAGCCCTTTTTGATCTTTTGCCTACTGATTTGTCTGATGAAACCTCGCTGCCGAGGGTTTTCTGCTTAACCTATTGATCACATAGACGTTTTGAGGTAATTAACAACAAGGCCTTTGACCCTATTCTTCCTGGAAAGACCATTTCTGAGCCACTTTCCCTTCCTACTGCCGGATTACACACCTGAGCCGGGCCGTTTGTCTTTTTCTTTCTCCGTTACGATCACTTTTAACCGTTCCGCATCCTCCCCTTGGTGTCGAGCAGCTTCGTGAAGAGACAGGCCAGGGTGGCGACGTTCTTCTCCCAACTGTAGTTGCTCTCCACGAATTCCCGACATCGGCACCGGATTGCCTCACCGTGATCGGGGTGGGCAGTGAGCTTACGGACCTTGGGAATGATCAGTTCTGCCAGGGCGGCAGGGGAGGTATCACGAAAGAGCCAATCCCCGCCGAGGGCCGAGAGGATTTCCCTCGTCCCCCCCACAGGGGTCCCAAGGACGGGGGTTCCCGAGGCGAGGGCCTCGAGGGTCACCAGACCGAAGCCCTCCAGTTCCACCGTCGGGAGGACAAAGAGATCTGCAGCCCGGTAGTAGTCGGGGAGATCATCCTCGGGGATAAAACCGGGGAAAATGACACATCCGTGAAGACCCAAATCATCCCGTCTTTTTGTCAAAGTTTCTCGCAGGGGACCCGCCCCGCCGATGACGAGGGTACTTTGCGGAACTGCCGCAGCGATCTCCTTCATGGCCGTCAGGAGATTCTCAAGTCCCATGCGGGGCACGAGGTTGCGGACGGTGAGGAGGACCGGCCCCTCTGCGGGGATGCCTAAGCGGCGGCGGATGGCACCCCGCCGGGGGGGCTCCGCCGGATGAAAACGCTCGAGATCCACCCCCCCGGGGATGACGACGATGTGGTCATCCCGGAGACCGTAGGTGTTTTGCAGCTTCTCCCTGGTGAAGGCACTCAACACCACGATCTTGTCCGCCGAGGATAGGACCCCCCTCTCGATGACTTTTCTGATCATGACCTGGGGCCAGGCCGTCCAGGGGGAAGCACCGACGGCCCGCCGCCGGGAGAGGTACTCCTCGAAGGAAAGGGAGTGACAGGTGTAGACGAAAGGGGTGCCACCACGGCCTTCCCGCAAGGCGGCCCAGGCGGAGAAGGGTTGATGGGCGTTTATGATGTCGAAATGATGGGTTTTCCGCAGCTCCCCATAGAGGCGGCCTCCATTGGTGCGGGTACTCAGGAGGAAAAAGAGGGCGTTATCGGTATGGACAACGTATCGCCACTCCCGTATCCCTTGGATGTCGGCGACCGTCTCACCCCCATGTTCCGGCAGGAGCCTTGTGAGGATGTGGACCTCATGGCCCTGTTTTCGTAAACCCACAGCCTGTTCGTAGAGGACCCGCTCGGCGCCCCCGATAACCTGATGAATTGAGACGTCGGCGATGTGGAGGATTCTCATGGTGAGCTTTTCAAATAGATAAGATAGTCGCCAGCTTTTTCAAGGTGGTAGAATTTAGCCATTTCTTGATGAAAAGAAGGATTCAAGAAATGATTTTTTAGATGCGCCACCGTGTTACAGGGGGCACCGAATACGAAAGCGTCCGGCTTATAAAGTGATATATAGGGGATAATACGTTCAGGTGAAGAGACATTTAGGGGATTATATTTCAGAAACGGGTCAAACGGTGCGACAATTAATCCTTCCGAGAAAAGGACGTTCTTCAGCCCGGAGATCTTTTTGTAGACCGCTGCCGCACCATAATAGCCGTATCCATGGGATGTATGGTAAGCTGCCGATGATCTATGGAAATTAAACCCGATCATTTGCGATAGGGCGAGCAGTACTAAAACGACGTATAGTTGTCTTAACTTGTATCTAAATATCACCGCCAGCAGTATCAAGGAGGGAAGGATGTATATCGTTAAAACGACCGCCAGGTTTGTGAGCACGGGTTCATAGGGTAGGTTGCTTAGTTCTTGCACTTTCAGCCCACGGGTCAATAAATAGATAGGGTCTTCCACAAAGTAATATAGAAAGCTGAGACATACAATTGCGGTTAAGTAGAGGGTGGTGCTTTTTAAACTTAATTCTTTAACGAAAGGGTATGTATAGTAAGCGATGGACAGGGCGATGAAGGGGATTAAGGGATAGTGGTATTTAGCGAGACCGAATGAAATGTTGCCTATGTAAAGATAGGTAGTACCGACAATCGTGGTTAGAATAAAGGAAAACAGAAGCGGATCTGAAACAGGTTGCCCTTTCCATAACCTTTTGCAGGTAGAGAACAAGAATCCGAACCACAACAAAACCATTGTTGTATTCAACCAAAATCCGATTATGGTAATATGACGGATATGATGAAGGTAACTCGAGTTTGTAGAATGGAATACTGCGTTTGATGTAATAGTTATATATCTTTGAAAAAGCGATGAAAAAGGCAAGTGGAAAAAGTGACAGAAGAGATACCAGAGCAATAGGAACAGACAGCCTCCGATTAAAGCTAAAAGCGTAGAAATGAAAATTGCTTTCTTAGGTTTGCCCTTGAGAAGATAGAATACCCCGATGGCTACCGGCAAGGCCAATGGTGTTGTCAGTTTTGAAAATAGAAGAAGAGGCATAAGAATACACATAAGGATGATCAATGACCAATATCTTTCATAACGTATTCCCTCTTGTTCAAGACGGATAAAATAATAATAAAAGATTAGCATTAAAGGGGTCATTATCGTATTATCTATATCAATGTGAAGAGCTCCATCGATAGTAAGGGGAATAAAAAGGAAAAAGATACAGGTCAGTAACGTCAACATCCTACCGTCTTTTTGGTTATCTACCAGCCGGTTGGCGATTTTCCTTAGTAGATAAAGGTCGAACAACAAGCAGACGGCACCGATTAGACGCATTTTAAGCAACTCTGTGCCGAATAGCTTTCCTGTGATGATGAGAATACTCTGATAAAGAAAGGGGTGCCAGATTGAGGCGCCCGATGTTAAGTCGATGAGGGGGGTATCCATCAGACCTAGGGCCGAATGTACCAGTAACATGAATAATGAAGCATCACCGATCAAATATTCAGTGAGTGGTTTTTTGATCCAAAAGGCTACAAGAAGAAAAACGATTAGATATAGATAATAATAACGGTAAGATATCATAAATGATCCGAAATTATTATTCTCATAAAACGTTGACAATTTGAGGGATCCTTCCATCCTATGTGTTAAGATAAGAAGGATCATTTGGAAACCGAGCAAAAACGCCTTAAAGGGATCTCCTGTAACGGAGCTCTTGCCTACCCTAGGTTTATAATTTACCGGTATTTGGACGAAGCTGATATCTAACCTTGCGGCAAGGAGCATCATTTCCGGGCCGAAGTAGTTGTCATATACCCTAAAGTAGGGCTGCATCTTTTCGAAGGCGGGTCGGCTTATGAGTCTGTATGTACAGCCTACGTCGCTGAGACTGTTTGTGTTGAACAATACCTCCATAAGCTTAGCCACACCGTAATTACCCCACCTCAGAAACCCCCCCATATTGGAACCGCTCCATATGAATTCCTTGACGGTCCGAGACCCGAAAACGATGTCGTGGTCCATTGCATAGGCAAGAAGCTTGAAAATATCCTCTTCACTGAATGTCCCGTCCGGTTCGCAGACAACTATTAAATCACCTTTGGCTTCGCGAAAACCACGCCGGATGGCGGCACCGTATCCCTGCCTTTCTTCGAACACCTCACGGGCACCCGTTCCCTGAACTTCCTCGCTCGTCCCTGCTACAGCATTGTTGTTTACGACCACCACTTCATCAACCACACCAGTGTTGAAGAAATTGATAATGCAACGGCGAATGGAATCTTTTTCGTTGTAGGTCGGAAGAATGACGGAGATGGTCTTACCGTTCCACATTTTAACTGCTTCTCTGTATTAAAAATACGTTATGTGCGGATATCCTTTTGATTAAAGGAGTTTTTTCAAAAATATTTTCTATAATACAAAATACAGGCATTAATGATTGTGGTACAAAATCAGGGACAAAGCCGGAGTTGATCATCTTGATGCTTTTAATGATGTTTTTTTGCTTTAAAAGTATAGCCACAATTTCTTTATGGCTGATGATCCTCTCTTCTCCAGAGTCCTGTGGTACGCGTTTCATCAGAGATTTCCAGTAAGGGTTGCGAGGATTGTGATCCCATATTAGTAAAAATCCCCCTGGTCGCAATACCCTCAGCATTTCAAAGATGGCTTGTTCGATCAGTTTGTGGTCGGCGAAATGATGAAGGGTGGCAATGTTAATAACAAAGTGAAAGGATGCGTTTGAAAAAGGCAGATCTCTGGCTGAAGCCAGGATGTGGTGTCCTTTTTGTTTTCGTTCAGCAAGTCGTAACATTTCTATGGAATTGTCGATCCCGTAGCTTCTAAAGCCAACGTTTGACAGGGCGAGGGTCATGCTGCCGGTTCCGCATCCCACGTCAAGTAGTTTTCCTTCCCGCAAAACGGAGGTGATGAAACGAACACGCTTTGAAAGGTAATGTTGATTGATATGGGAGGGTAAAGAATTTTCGTATTGTGAGGCAATACGGTCAAAATGCGTTATAGCCATAATACGTTTAGATGATGGAAGACTTTACCGTTCTGTCTCGTGAACCACAATTACTCATAAACTGAACCGCGGGTAAACGAGACACTCCGCAAGGTGTCGGCTTTTTACCCAGGTGGAGCTCGACCGTCGACGGAAGTAATGGTGTCGTTTATCGACGAACATCAAGGGAGATACGGGGTCGAGCCGATTTGCAGGGTGTTGCCGATTGCCCCGTCGATCTACTATGAACATAAGTTGTGCCTGGCCGCCCCGGTGCGTTTATCCGAGCGATCACGTCGCGGCACTGCTCCGCTACACCGAACGCCTTGCAGAGGCCGGTATCGAACCTTCGGTGGGCAGTGTTGGAGATTCCTATGACCACGTACTTGCCGAATCGGTGATCGGACTGAATAAGACCAAGGTTATCGATCGACTCGGGCCTTGGCGTAGTAGTGAGCACGTCGAGTTTGAGACCCTGGACTGGGTGGATTGGTTCAACAACCGGCGGTTGCTCGTACCGATCGGCAATATTCCACCGGTCGAGTTCGAGGAGACCTACTATCAGAGTCAGAACACCCCGGCCATGGTGGTCGGACTCAACTAACAAAGCCTCCGGAAAAGCCGGAGTTGTTCAGTAATCTATGCTAATTAGAAATGAGGTTCTTAATAAATTCCAAAACCTCTGAGGGAAGGATAGAGCGCATACACTCTTGGGTCTTGATGGGGCATCTGCCTTGGCCGCAGCCGATGCAGGGGAGATCGTCTCGGCGCAGTACGAGATGACCCTTCCCCAGGGGATACCAGCGGTCTTTTTCCGTCGGCCCCATGAAGGAAATCGTAGGAACCCCGAGGGCGGTGGCGCAATGGAGGGGACCGGAATTGTTGCAGATCAAGAGTCGGCAGCGGTAAAGGAGGGCAAAAAATCTTCTCAGGTCGTTGTCAAAATAATAGATCTGGCGGGATGAAGGTGTTTCGGAGATGATAGCTTCGAGTTTTTTCGTCTCGGTCGTGGTGCCGAAGACGATAATGTCTACCCCTCCATCATTGCTAAGCAAGCGGAGTAAAGCGGCATAGTATTCCGGAGGCCAGCGCTGTGTTTCATAGTGACCGCCAGGATGGATGGCCAAAAGCGGACGCCGACCGAGGTTTCTTTCCTTAAGCCAGGTATCGGCCCAGCAACACTCTTCAACATTCAAAAAGATGCCCGGTTGCCGGTCGTAAGTGGGGCAGCCGATCAGACCCAACAGGTCGAGGGCGGTATCGACAAAATGTCTGCCACCTTTGGGCGGTAATGTGGGGCCGTTGAAGAAGTTATCGCGGCCCCCGATTTCATAACCGATGCGAAGGGCGGCGCCGCTTCGCCAGGCAAGCCACGCCGTTTTCAGCTCGTAGTCATCATAGGGATCGACGGCCAAATCGAAGTCGCGGCGGCGGATAATTTCAAAGACCTTTCTACGGATCGCAAACGGAGCCTCGGCAGGATAGACAATCACTTCATCAACAAAGGTGTTGTTCTTCAGCACACAGGCATTGATGGGCGAGGCCAAGACGGTTAAACGGGCTTCCGGCCATCTTACTTTAATGGCCGTCAAGGCGGGGGTAGAAAGGACCATATCGCCAATGCGGTCTGTACGGATGAACAGGATATTTTTGAAGGAGGGAGGAAGGGCAATCTGGTCCTTCCCTAAGAGGGCGCCGAATATTGACAGAAATCCTTTTCTGCCCTGTAAATACAGTTTTTTGAGGTTTTTATTGATCTTTTGATCAGCGGCGTCGGGCATGGACCCCTAAGTCGTTATAGTTTTTTTAGCCAGTAATGGTCGAAAGGAAGACGACAAGGGCGTATATGAGGCGTTTCGGTGTTTCCGTTATACCGCAGTCGGGGCCTACGGAGAGGTATTGAAAACCGGTTTTGACGAGATGGCGCCGTAAGGTTTTATATGAAAATGTCTCCACTGATCTTCTTGAAACTGTTTTCACCGTTCATGGGTGTTGGCCAAACATGACAATTCATCTTTTTTCATTGTCCGTGACGAGCTGGGGTTTTTTCATGATCTTCCCAGATGAAGAAGCGGTTTGCGCTGCAGAGATTACAGACGGGAGAATTATCATTGGTGAGGCGTGGCTTCCAGTATTTTACGGTATAGTTGTTCCGTTTTGTGGACGTTGCTCTCAACGGAGAAAAGGGCTTCGACCCTTTTCCTCCCGGCCCGGCCGAGGACCGTCCGCAGTGAGGGATCCCGGGCGAGTTTTTTTAATCGGTCTTCTAAAGCGACCCTGTCCCCCGGCGGAAGGATAAAGCCGGTTATCCCCTCTTCAACAGCTTCTTTTGTGCCGCCTACATCCGTGGCGATGACCGGCCGGGCGGCGGCCATGGCCTCGATGACGGAGCGGGGGAAGGCTTCTTCATGTGAATTTAGGACAACGATGTCCATAGCCTTCAATAGGGGGATGACGTCTTCCTGAAAGCCGGAAAAGATCACATTTTCTGAGATCCCGAACCTCTCGGCTGCGGCCAGACAACAGCGATGGTAGAGGGGATCATTGATATCACCGCAGAGAAAAAGACGAAAATCAAATTCATTACTGAGCATCCCACAAGCCTCGATAAGCCCCAACTGCCCCTTCATGGGGTCGAGGCGGGCAAAAGAGCCGATCAGGATGGTGGTTTGGTTGAGGCCGAGATCTTTTCTGGTCGGGCGGGGCGACGCCGCGTCGAATTCCCAAATATCAACGCCGTTGTAAATGGTGACGAATTTTTCGTTGTTAACGTATAGAAAGCGGGCACGCAGACTCTGGGCTACGAGAATGACGCGCTCGCAGAGGGGTGTCAGCAACAAATCAAGGGGGTCCTTTTCGGAGGAGCGGATATGCCAGACGGTAGGGATCCTCCGCCACCTGGCTGCCAGTGACCCGTAGAAGGTGTTCCGGGGACCGTCGGTGTGGAGGAGGCAAATGTTTCTCTCTTTTATGAGGTGGTTCAGAAAACGGAAAGTTTCCAGGATGGGACCGGGATGGCGCCAGTCCAACGGCGGCAGGGGCCGTATGATAACATCGATTCCCCGCCGGCGAAGGGCCTGTGCCAGGCCCTCATCGGTCGGGACTAGGACATGGGGTGTGTGGCGCTGTCGGTCAAGATGCGTGACGAGATGGAACAGGCTCTTCTGCCCGCCCCAGCGGAGGTGGCCGAAGCTCGAAAAGTAAAGGATATTGTAAGGTGATTTGGAAATCTTATCCATTATTGCCTTCGGGTGGCATACCCAATGAGCTTTAGATAGATGGATTCCATAGATCTTGACATGGCTTCCGAAGAAAATTTCAATGATTTCAACCTGGCTGCTTGACCCAAAGACGCTCTCTTTATGGGATCGTTAAGAAGATCAACGATATTCTTGGCTAATTCAACGGGTTTGCCGGGAGGGATGAGAATGCCTTCCTGATCATGGGTGATAAGCTCGGGGATGGCTGCGTCGTTTGTGGCTACGATGGCCTTACCCATGGCCATGGCCTCGATGACGGCGATACCCAGGGCTTCACGAAAGGTGGGGTAGACGAAGATCGACATGATATCGAGGAGGGCAGGGACATCGTCTCGGGAACCGATAAATATAACGTTCTTTTCGATTCCCAGTTTTATACATAGGTCTTTCAACAACTCTTTGAGTTCCCCGTCTCCCACCATAAGAAAGGTCGTGTCGGGGCGTGCGGCAAGGATTGTCGGAGCGGCCTCGAGAAGATAGCGATGGCCCTTGTCTTCGATGAGTCGGCCTACAGTCCCTACGATAGCGTGGTCAGCGGGTATCGATATCGAACGCCGGAGCTCTTCTTTTGCGGAAGGAGACAGATGCTCTGAAAAGGCCACTAGGGGAATACCATTGTGGACCACCTCGATTTTCCCTTTCGATACCCCCGTTACACGGACGAAGTGATCTTTGACCGTTTGAGAGACACAGACGAATCTCCCATTGAACAGGGAAAAAAAACGATAACGAAGGCAATGTCTTCTCTCTACGGGGAAGGGGTAACTGTGGATGGTCACTATGAAGGGAACCTTCGCAATCACGGCAGCAAGAAAACCGAGAAGATCGGCATCCATGAGATGGGTTTGAACGATTGCTGCTTTTTGGCGTTTAATATGTCGGTAGATCTTGAGCACGGAGCTCAGGGAAACGACGGAGCGAAAATCTTCATGGATGACGATATCCCTTAGCGAACTGTCCGTAGGTAATGCCTCCCGACCACCCCAGTGGAGGATCAAGGGGCGAAAAACAGTATGGTCGAGGTTTTTACATATAGTAAGAACCACCTTTTCGGCGCCGCCGATACCAAGACCCGGAATGAGATGGAAAACGTTTATCCTTTTCATGGGTTCAACAGGGAAAGGTGCTTTTCTCAAAGGTCAAACTTTCTTCTCAAGTATTCCATATCCTTGAAGTTTAGGATCTTTCTCTGGCGATATCTAAAGATCAGCCATCTTCGGTAGCGAACCGCCTCCTTAATAGTAAAGCCGGTTTTGAGAAGAACCTTGATATTGGCGATGTTATCTGCCCCAACTGTGGCCGTCAGGCGGATAACACCTTCCTTTTTCAGATCTTTCACAACACCTCTCATCATGATGGTGCCTAAGCCCTTTTCCCGGTAGTTCTCCTCACAAATCTCATCGTATAGCCATCCCTGTCCCGGGGCCAGGTTGAAAATAGGGTGATTGGAGTAGAGGTAAATAGATGTTCCACCGTAGCTGACCGTTCCGAAACCAATCCAGCAGGAACAGACGATTTGATCATCCTTCTTGAGGACATAGCAGCGGTGGCCGGCGACGTTCCTTTTTTTAATTTCCGCGCCGGTTATTCCATAGCAAAAGGGTGGCAAGGACTCGTGCGGGGCCAAGTGTTGTAAGGAAATTGAACCGTGGAGGTCTTTCCCCAAGGAATTACTCAGAGGGAGGGGATGTCTCAGATCGACTTCGGCGATATAGCCGGAGACGTCGATAAGGAGAGAAGATAAGGTTGAATTTCTTAATCGTCGCCATATGTGAGAGATTGCCCTACCTGCTCCTTCACGTTTCAGGAGGAGGTATGTCTCACTTCTCTGGAGACGCTTCCACAGAGGGCCTGTCATTAAGATAGATCCTCACTTCTGAATCGGCGTCGCCGCTTCCCTCAACAGTACGGGTATGCCATTAACATTGGGATAAATCATCTTACAGTGTTCACATAAAAAGGTATTGTATTGCCTGTGGTTGAGAGCGGACTTACAGATCGGGCAGGCCAGGATCGCTGCCGGCTTTATGTTCGTGCCACCTAAAAGACGGCGAAGAGATTCAAAGCAGATGATCTTGAACAGCCGGGAAAGGGCCTTAATTCCAGCGGCTGGCTCATACAATTTCTCAAGGAGATTATCGTCTTGTCGGACCTCATTCATTTCGTATATTTGCTCATCTTCAGGATAATGAAGCACTATAGGGATATTATCATTCCAGTAGAAGTCAATATAGAAGTGCTCGTAGAAAGTACTGAAGAGATCTTCGTAGGCCTTACTGTTGCGAATGATTTCCGGGATACGGGATGAAAGCTTGACGTCCTCCAAGGTCTTTCTCTTGAAAACCATTTTACCTTCGTGGAGGGAAATAAGCCAAAGATGGGCGGCTGATCCTCCCATCGTTTCCCAAAGGGCGGAGGGCACTCTGATCATGTCAATGATCGGCATAATGGAGCCACCGATTTTCGCCGTAATGGAGCCAGTGAAAAGGGTTGAAAAAGGGTCTTTGGACCCCCCTTTCAATCAGGCGATTTGACCTCCTTTCGTGGTTTGTTTTT
>JAGPFL010000001.1 GCA_018056545.1 Syntrophobacterales bacterium | reverse complement strand
ATCTTCAGGGGCTGCGCATAGGCGGAAACAGGCTTCAGGCTCACACCCAAGCCGCTGGCCGCCAGCACCGCACCGGAGATCTTCAAGAAACCTCTTCTGCTGACATCCATAAAATGCGCTCCTTTCTCAGATATTTACTTACAAGATCCTGTCCATCGACTCGTCCTTTCCGGTGAGGGAGGTCCATCCGTTCCCGGCGGCACCCCTTTTGTCCGCGCTTCACGGAAAAGCCGTTCGGAAACCGCGGATCGGAGAGATGATGCACTCGGTTTTTCAAGAAGGCCTGAAATAACCGGTTTCGTATATATGCAACGCCCCTGACTGTCAAGCTCTTTTTGACCATAAAACCAATGATTTCAGGTTCTAATGTCATTTATGACATATGATATTTAATGGAAAGATTATAATAGCTTTTTGAGGCTTCCTGCCGCCGAGTCCCACCCTTCGCGGCATCCCGGATTCAAAACGAGGACGCAATATGTCAGATGAACACCGGGGTGCTGTTACAAGGGAAAAGGTCAACAGGACAATGGACAGATCGGTGAAAGGCGGCGCCGGTGCCGCCTTCAACCCCGCCATCGCCGGCGGTGTCAAGAGGTTATATGCTATATATAACATAAAAATTTGACTTTACCGCC
Source organism: Syntrophobacterales bacterium (assembly GCA_018056545.1). Taxonomy (GTDB): domain Bacteria; phylum Desulfobacterota; class Syntrophia; order Syntrophales; family UBA8958; genus UBA8958. The sequence goes on along the minus strand of JAGPFL010000001.1, from coordinate 79,954 downwards.
CACCTCGTGTATTAAGCCAAAACTAACATATGTTAGGGAGGGCATGAACAAGTGAAAGCGGACCGGGAGACCGGCATGAATTTACAGATCCGCATCTGCAAGCCCCTGCTCCACTTCGACCTCCAGCTGGACATCGATTGTCCGGAGGCGGCCGTTACGGTCATCATCGGCCCTACCGGCTCCGGTAAGACCACGCTGATGCGTATCATCGCCGGACTGGAAAAACCGGCCGAAGGGTTTATCCGTTTTGGCCGGGAAGTATGGCTCGACACCGGTAAGCGGATTTGTCTGCCGCCCCAGAGACGTCGCCTGGGTTATGTATTTCAGGATTATTCCCTTTTCCCCCATCTGAATATCCGTGACAATGTCGCTTTTGCCGCCGGCGGCAACGATGAGGCCGTGGACCGGTTGCTGACACGCTTCCGCATCGTTCACCTCCAGGAGCGCAAGCCCGACGCAGTCTCCGGCGGAGAACGCCAGCGCTGTGCCATCTGCCAGGCCCTGGCTGCCAGCCCCCGGCTTCTTCTCCTGGACGAACCCTTTTCGGCCCTGGATGTCTTTACCCGCCGGGATCTTCGTGATCAATTGCTCATCCTGAAAGAAGAACTCGGAATCCCGATTATCTATATAACCCATGACGTCAACGAGGCCCTTTTTCTGGCCGACGAGTTGCTTCCCCTCGTGGCCGGCCGGGTGGATCGGGAATGGATGCAGCGTTCCTCAGCCCGGGTGGATGCCGCCCGGGGCGAACGGGGTAAGGCGGTCCGGGAACCGCGCCTGTCCCTTGCCTACTGAACTTCCCGCAGTCACCGTACAACCCGCCGCCGGAGCCGACGTCAGGAGGAGCGGGATCAGGTCGGGAAGTTTACGGCGTCAATATTTGAATAGGAGCACAATAGTCAATGAAATTCGGTTCTTATTCATATGATGAATATGTTCATATCGTAAAATCGTTTCACGGCAGTATGGCCCCGGGGCTGATCATCGGAGGATTCATCGTCGAGACGGCCCTGAAAAATCTCCCGGAGGGTGAATTCTTCGATGCCCTCTGCGAAACCCCCGTCTGCCTCCCCGACGCCGTTCAGCTCCTCACCCCCTGTACCATCGGCAACGGGTGGTTGAAGGTTTTCGATCTGGGCCGTTTTGCCGTGACCCTTTACGAAAAGAGGTCGGGAAAAGGCATCCGGGTGTTTCTCGATCCGGAGAAGCTCAAGGCCTGGCCGGAATTTCACGCCTGGTTTTTCAAGCAGAAAACGAAAAAGGAGCAGGATTTCGGGCTGCTGATCAAAGAGATCAAGGAGGCCGGCGCCTCTGTCCTCAGCATGGAGGAGGTAAGGGTAAAACCGGAGGTTACCGGCACACGGCGTCTGGGACCCACCGCCGTTTGCCCGACCTGCGGCGAGGCCTATCCCCTGCGGGATGGCGCCTCCTGCCTGGGTTGCCAGGGACATTCACCTTACGTAAGCTGAATCTTTCACGGTCAAAAGGTCAAAAAGCTTGACTATTCGGGGGCCGTTCATTAGATTTCTTTCCACAGCGGAGGGAAAGGGGTAATATGGAGATAAAGTACAAAATCTGGCTGGAGAAAGACGGCAAGGTTATCTTCGGGCACGGCCGGGTAGAACTGCTCCAGGCCTTGGAAGAATGTCACAGCCTGAATGCCGCGGCAAAAAAGCTCAACATGTCCTACCGTGCCGCCTGGGGTCGCCTCCGCGCATCAGAGGAACGCCTGGGCATCAAGCTCATCGAAAGCGGTACGGCAAAAAAAGGCCTGTCGCTCACTCCCGCCGCCAGGATCATCCTGGAAAAATTCCGGCGCCTGGAGAAAGACGCCGAGACCTACCTGGAAAAGACGAGCCGCGAGTTCACCGCCCTCCTGGCGGACAATCCCGGCAGGGAAACGGCAGGTAAGCAGGGGTGAACCGATCCCTTCCGGCGCTTCCTGCGCCCGGACAAGCTGCATAAAGTTCATTTTTGCCCATATTCCCGCCGCCGACAGGAACATCATGGAAAATCAACGGGGGCGAAGAAACGCTATGTCTTTGGCTTCACAGGACAGGAACGACACCTCTTCCCGCCGGGGAAAAAACGGTTTCACAAGGAATTTTCTCTTCCCGGACGGGGAGATCGTCCGGAACGATGACGGCGTGCGGGCCGCCATGACCATGGCGGAAGATAAGGAAGGCTGGCGGGGGATTCCCCATGGCGGCATCGCCATGGGGGCGGTGTTGGCGCTGGCCGACCTGCTCCGCAGTGAAGAACCGGCCCGGAAATCCCCCTATCCCCTCGTCGCCGATTTTCGCCTGGGCGGCGCCGGGGTGCGCGTTGGGGATAAGGTGTCCGTCAGGATTTGTCCCACCCCGGACGGGGCGGAAGGAATCATTGTCCGGACCGGGGAAGCCTTCCCGTACCTCTCAGCGGTCATCGGCTACGGTCGGGATGATTTGTCCAGGATGGAGACTTTCGGCTCCTATATGCCCCCCTTTTTTGCGGACACGGAAGGCGAGGGGATTGCCCTCCCCTATTACCGCAACTGCTTCGTCTGCGGCGTCTCCCGCCGCCTTCCCGGGCTGGAGAGGCGCTTTTGGACCAGCGGCGGCGGTTCATCCCCGCTGGTCATGGCGACGGCCGGTTTCTCCCCCGGGGATCGGGAAACCTTTTACCGCTTTCACACCGACGGTCTTCTCGACCCCCTCCCTTCGCTGGCCCTCCTGGACGAAACCATGGGTTGGGCAGGCTTCCTGGCCGCCGCCAGCGGGGCGGTAACGGTGCGCATCGGTTACACCTTCTACCGTGATATCCGGGTGGGGGAACGGCTGCTCTTTATCGGCCGTAATGAAAAAGTCCGGGGCAGCGCTGCTTCCCGGCTGATGTTCTGGACCTCCGGCGGAGCCGCCGCCGTGGACGGGCAGGGCCGGTGCGAGCCGGTCATCGCCGCCTCCGCCCAATACCTGGGAATGGCGGAGCTGACCGGGCAGATGCGGCGGGAATTGATCCCGGAGGAACTGACCACCCGGGCTTTCCGCCTCGCCGGACTCGCCGGATGAAAGGTTCATGACGGCCTACCGCCGCCGAGGGGAGGAAAGCGAAGCTTGACGAACTCGTCGTCACATCATGATTAACGGTGAAAATGCCATTTTCATGCTTCACGGTTCCCCACGGGGCATGAGGGTTTGTTACGAGCGCATCGAGCTGAATGTTCATCAAATGCGGAGCAGACCCCTCCCGCCCCAAAGCCCCTTTGCAGGATACGAAACGATAAGGGAGAGGAATCAGGCGCACTCGCTGTAGCCGCAGATGCGGCAAACGGCGCAACCTCCTTCGTGGGAAACGATCCCGCCGCATTCCGGACAGGCGCCCTTGACCAGGGCAACCTTCTGGCGCACCGTCTCATAGCCGTTGGCCGCCATGTGGGACTGAATGGCCTTGGCCACCGCATCGGCGCAGGATAGGACCTTGTTCTCTCCGAACCCGGAAGGAGAGTGGCAGGATATCCCTTGGAGTTGCTTGATGACCTGCCGGGCCTGGATGCCGCTCCGCCAGGCCAGGGACACCATACGGCCGATGGCCTCGCTCTGGGAGGCGGCGCAGCCGCCCGCTTTCCCCATAGTGGTGAAAAGCTCGAAGAGGCCGGTGCTGTCCTGATTCACGGTGACATAAAGGGGCCCGCAGCCGGTTTGCATCTGATAGGTCCAACCCTTCAGGACCTTGGGTCGTTCCCTTTTCACCACCTTGCGCTCTTCGTCGCCTCCGATCCGCGTCACTTTTTCCTCCGCCTTGCCCCGGGAAAGAACCTGCTTGTCCCGGGAACCGTCCCGGTAAATGGTCACCCCTTTGCAGTCCAATTGATAGGCCAGACGGTAAACCTTGGCTACGTCCTCCACCGTCGCCTGCCGGGGGAAGTTCACCGTCTTGCTCACGGCATTGTCGGTGAACTTCTGAAATGCCGCCTGCATCCCCACATGTACCTCCGGGGAAATATCGTGGGCGGTGACAAACAGCCTGCGGACATCCGGCGGGATTTCCTCCAGATCATGGAGGCTGCCCTGTTCGGCGATCCTCTTCATGAGTTCCGGGGTATAAAATCCCCGTTCCCTGGCCGCTTTCTCAAACAAGGGATGCACCTCCACCAGAATATCGTCGTCCATCACCTGGCGGACATAAGACACGGCGAAGATCGGTTCCACGCCCGAGGAGGCGTTGGCGATGATGGAGATGGTCCCCGTGGGGGCGATGGTGGTGATCGTGGCGTTGCGGAGCGGCGGTTCTTTTCGGAGATCGAAGACGGACCCCTTGAAATTCGGAAAGGGACCCCTCTTTTTGGCCAGGTGCCGGGAGGCGTTGCGTCCCTCCTCCTGGATGAACTTCATGACCCGTTCGGCCAACCGGAGGGCCTCCTCGGTATCATAGGGAATACCCAGCATAATCAGCATGTCCGCCCAGCCCATGACCCCCAGACCGATCTTCCGGTTGCCGAAGGTCATCTCCGCGATGACGGGCAGGGGATACTTGTTCACCTCCACGACGTTGTCGAGAAAATGCACCGCCAGATGCACCACTTCCCGCAGGCGTTTCCAGTCGATAGCACCGTTTTTCACCATCTTGGCCAGATTGATCGATCCCAGATTGCACGATTCATAAGGCAGCAGCGGCTGCTCCCCGCAGGGGTTGGTGGATTCGATGGCCCCGATGTGGGGGGTGGGATTGTCGCGGTTCAGGCGGTCCAGAAAGACGATCCCCGGCTCGCCGTTTTCCCAGGCCTGGGCGACGATGCGGTTGAATACCTTTCTGGCGTTCAGCGTCCCGGTGACCTGGCCGTTGCGGGGATTTATCAGGTCGTAGTTCTCGTCCTTCTCCACCGCCGCCATGAAGACCTCGGTCAGGCCTACGGAGATATTGAAGTTGTTCAACTGGTTCTTGTCGGCCTTACACATGATGAAATCCATGATATCCGGATGATCGACGCGCAGGATACCCATGTTGGCCCCCCGGCGGGTTCCCCCCTGTTTGATCGTTTCCGTGGCGATGTCGAAAACCCGCATGAAGGAGATGGGACCGCTGGAGATGCCCGTGGTGGTCATGACCACGTCGTTGGCGGGCCGGAGCCGGGAAAAGGAAAACCCGGTCCCGCCGCCGGATTTGTGAATCAGGGCGGTGTATTTGACGGCATCGAAGATCTCTTCCATGGAGTCGCCGACGGGAAGGACGAAACAGGCCGAGAGCTGCCCCAGCTCCCGGCCGGCGTTCATCAGGGTCGGGGAGTTGGGAAGGAATTCCAGATTGGCCATCAGCGCATAAAACTTCTCCGCCAGCGCCTCCGTATCGGTCTGCCTGACGAAGATGCGATCCGCCGCCGCGATGCTTTCCGCCACCCTTCTGAACATATGCGCCGCCGTCTCCAGCACCCTTCCTTCCTTGTCCCGCTTCAGGTACCGCCTCTCCAGAACCGTAACGGCGTTCTTGGTCAGACAGGGGGTCTCCGACTGGGAAGTCTTCTTTTTCATTGCGATTGTCTCCTCGTTGAACGAAATGGCAAGCCGGTAAAATAAGCACAATATGTAGTGTGTGGATTGCTAATTGCCACAACATCTTGGATGTGTCAAGGGAAAAGGCCGATGATTGACAAATCCCGGCGCCTCGGTTAAGCGTAAAGGCAAACATGGAATCAAGAAAGCCCCCTTTATGATGTCACCTCGAAAAAACCTGTCGCCTTCACTGCCTTTATGGTTCATGTTTTTCACCTTTGCCTTCATCCTTACCGGGGTTGTTGCGGAAACCGCCGCCGCAGAGGAAAGAAGACCCCGGATAGGCCTGGTGCTCAGCGGTGGGGGGGCCCGGGGCATCGCCCATATCGGCGTCCTGAAGGTCCTGGAGGAAATGCGGGTGCCCGTCGACTGCATCGCCGGAACCAGCATGGGGGCCATTGTCGGCGGTCTCTATGCCGCCGGTGCCTCCCCGGAGGAATTGGAAAAGATGGTGACGGGCATTTCCTGGAACGAGGCCTTCACGGACAAACAGACGGCCGACAAGCTCTCCTTCCGCCGCAAGGAGGACAGCCAGGCCTACAAGATCGACCTCAACTTAGGGGTGCGGGACGGACGGCTGGCCACCTCCCGGGGGCTGGTCCAGGGACAGAATCTGAATCTGCTCCTGAAAAAGCTGCTGCTCCACACGGCGGACATCAAGGATTTCGACCGGCTCCGGATCCCCTTCCGGGCGGTGGCGGCGGACATAGAAACGGGCGAGGCGGTGGTGATCGGTGCGGGAGATTTGGCGGAGGCGCTCCGGGCCAGCATGTCCATCCCCGGCATATTCGTGCCCATGGAAATCGACGGCCGAATGCTCGTCGACGGTGGTATCGCCAACAACCTGCCGGTGAATGTGGTCCGGCAAATGGGCGCCGACATCATCATCGCCGTGGATATCGGCACACCTCTGCGCACCCGGGAAGGACTCGCCTCCACCGCCAGCATCACCGCCCAGGTCATGACCATCCTTATCCAGAGAAATGTCCAGGCCCAACTTCGGTCCCTGAAGCCCGGTGATATCCTCATCAAACCGGAACTGGGCAACCTGGGAACCACAGACTTTTCCCGCAGCCCCGCGGCCATGAAGATCGGCGCCGAGGCCGCCTTACAGAAAAAGGAGCTGCTGGCGCAACTTGCCGTGTCGCCGGAAAACTACCATGCCTACCTGGCTCGGCAGCGACGGCAACCCTATGTCGCACCCATTGTGGATTATGTGAAGGTGGAAATCAAACCCTCCACACCGCAGCCTCAAGCAAAAGTGCCGGCCCGGGACAATACCGGAGTGGTCCGGGAGGGAAAAGACGGCGCTCCGGCCGGCAAGCCGGCACAATTACCCGGCATCGGGACCCTGACCGCCGGCCGATCCAAGCTCTCTCCCCGGGTCCTCGAGGCCCAGATCGAGACCAAACCGGGCCGGAAACTGGATCTGGATACCCTCGAAAAGGACATCACCCGCATTTACGGCCTGGACACCTTCGAGCGAGTGGATTTCCATCTCGAAAAGAAGGAAGGAAAGACGGGCCTGGTGTTCGATCCCGTGGAAAAATCCTGGGGCCCCACCTATGTGCGCTTCAGTCTCAGCCTGGAGGACAATTTCCAGGGATCGAGCTCCTACACCATCGGCACGCGGATCACCCAGACCGAGATCAACGCCTTGGGAGCGGAATGGCGGAATGAATTACAGATCGGGGAGACACCCAAGATATTCTCGGAATTTTACCAACCCCTGGATTTTTCCACCCGTTACTTCCTCGCCCCCCGGATCGAATACCGGGAGTGGAACGCCAATATCTACAACACGGACAAATCCGGCAACGTCCTGGCCAAATACCGTCTGAAGCAGTGCAGCGGCGGGCTCGATCTGGGAAGGCAGTTCGGTAACTGGGGGGAGTTGCGTCTGGGGGTCCGCCGGGGCTACGGCGCCACCCGGATCAACGTCGGCGGTCCGGAGCTGCAGTCGGGGAGCTACAACATCGGGGGTTTGTTCTCCTCCCTGGCCTACGACACCCTCGACAACTTCAATTTTCCCCTTCGCGGGGCCGATGTCCAGGTGGTGGGGGTGTTCAACCTGCCGGAGATGGGTTCGGATTTCAAGGGCTCCGGCATCAACAGCAATGCCCTCTTAGCCAAGACCTGGGGAAGATATACGATCATCCCGGGCATCATGTACGGTGGAACGCTGGACGGCGACAATCAGATTCAGGATGCCTATACCATCGGGGGGCTGTTCAATCTCTCCGGATACCTCCCCGACGAGTTGGCGGGTCAGCACGTGGGGCTGGCACGCCTGATCTGTTACCGAAACATGGGCACCGCCGGGCTGGGGGATTTCCACACTCCCCTCTATCTGGGTTTCTCCCTCGAGGCGGGCAACGCCTGGCAGCAGCGCAGCGACATCACCTTTTCGTCCCTCATCTACGCCGGGAGCGTCTTTCTGGGCGCCAACACCTTCATCGGACCCGCCTACATCGCCTACGGCATGGCGGAGGGAGGCCATCAAACCGTGGGGCTCTTCATCGGCCAGCGTTTTTGAGAAACCGGTCCAGCAGCGCCAGCAGGACATCATACTTCGGGTTGCAGGTCAGCCGGCGGACGGTGTGGGCCCGGAGATTCTCCTCCGATATCTCCCCCTGCCAGACCGCATCTCCGTGGCGGCATATCGCCCTTTTCTCCCGGTCCCGACTGTAATGGAGGCAGCTCCGGTAGCCTCCCGCGCTGCCGTAGTGAGGATCGTCGCAGGGAACGGGCAGGGCCACATGGGAGAAGTCCAGGATCCGCCGCTCGGGGAGACGGCTTTGCTCGTAATGGATGTTTCCCGAAATTGTCTTTCCCCCGTCAGCGGCGTTCCGGGCGTAAACCAGCAAGAGATTTTTCGGCGAAGGGGCATAAAGCCCCAGGACCTCCCGGGCATATCCGGCGTCGATCGTGATATCCTCCTCGGAAAGGACCGCAAATACCGGGACTTCTATACGCCGGCCGGCGGCGAGAAGGCCGTCGATTTCCCTGGTCAGAAGATAAATCTGATAAGCGGCGTTCACGGCGAAGGTCTCGTATTTGGCGTAATCCACATCGTCCTGGACATTCCCCACCCAATTCCGGAGTCCCCTCGCCAGTCCGGCGAGGGCGGCCCGCCGGTCCTTCACCGCCAGGGAGGGGGAAAGGAGGATAAGGCCGCTGATTTCCCCATGGTTCAAGGCCGCCAGCACACTGAGGGCCCCGCCGGTGGAAAAACCTCCCAGATAGAGTTCCCCGACCTCGGCCCGCATGCCCCGGATGCCGTAGTCCACCGCCCGGCGCCAATCCTCCCACCTCACCTCCAGGAGATCGCCCGGCACCGTCCCGTGTCCCGGCAACAGAACGGTACGAACCAGGAAGCCCCTTTTCTGCAGGTGACGGGCCAGAGGCTGCAACAGATAAGGCGAATCGGAAAGACCGTGGACAAGCAGGGCCCCCCGTCGGTACCTTCCCTTTCCGTCGCGAATGTTTTCCCCCTCCTCCGGTCGCAGTTCAAAGGGCATATTTGCCTTCAGGATTTTCTCCCGATTGTGTTCATCGATATCCACCCGGGCCCGAAGCATCATCTCCCGGGTCTGTCGCACATAGGCGGCAAAAGGGACGTCGTCGGCACAGTTGAAGACGGTGTTGAGACCGGAAGGCTGCAAGCGGGGCGGCGAGGCGGCGCAACCGGCAACGAACAGACAGGCCAGCAGCACCAGCAGGAGGCTTTTCCCATGGGGCCGCGCCGGCGTTGCGGCACGTTCCCGGTCAACGGACGGACGGCAAGAATCATTCATCTTTTCTTTTCCTCGCAAGAACTCCCTGCTATGGCAGAAGCACGATTCGTCATGGTTTAACCATTGCTTTTTGCCTTACTCATAGCCCAAGGCTTCCCTCCGGTCAAGTCCGCCGCTCCCTCCCTGTTCCCGAATGTTCCCCCCTTACGAACCGGGATCGTCAACCGTTCATGTGGCGCCAAACCGGACAATGTATTCACTCCCGGCGGGATTGGTAATAATCCTTGCTATCTTGGAGCGGATGAGTTTATGATCCGTAAGATTCCGACATACCGACCGGAAAGCGGTCTTTAGACCGCCGGTGAAGAGAAGCGAGCTATGAACGAAACAGAAACCCCGACAGTACCGGGAAAGGCAACAACGTCAACCGCAGGAACGGAGGCCTTGCCCGGTAGCGACACCCCGATAGTTGAAGACAAAAAGCGGCGACGACGCCCATCCCGGAAACCGAGAAAAACATCCTCCGCTCCGGCGGCTCCTTACGGTGCCGACGACGTATCCCCGCCGGATGAACACTGGGACCCTCGTCAGTTCAAGGTCGCCCCGGCGGAGGGCAAAACCAGGTTTCAGGATTTCGACCTTCCTGTACCTTTGCTCCACGCCATTTATGACTTGGGATACCAATACTGTACGCCCATACAGGCGGAGATTCTCCCCAGCGCCCTGTCGGGCAAGGATGCGGGCGGCCGGGCCCAGACCGGCACAGGAAAGACGGCGGCCTTTCTCATCACCGTCATCACCCGGCTCCTCAACCATCCCCATACGGAAGAACGTCTTCCCGGCACCCCCCGAGTCCTGATCCTGGCTCCGACCAGAGAACTGGTCGTGCAGATCGCCAACGAGGCCCGGGAGCTTGCCAAGTATTGCGGGATCAAGATCATGTCCGTGTTCGGCGGGATGGATTACGAAAAACAGCGACGGATGCTGGCGTCGGGGCCGGCCGACATCGTCGTGGCGACACCGGGACGTCTCCTCGACTTCCAGCGCCGAGGAGACATCTCTCTGAAAAAGATCGAGATCCTGATCATCGACGAGGCGGACCGGATGCTCGATATGGGGTTCATTCCCGACGTGCGCATGATCATCCACAGCACCCCGCCCAAGGAAAAACGCCAGACGCTCCTGTTCAGCGCCACGTTGACCGAGATGATCACCCGTCTCGCCTCCCAGTGGACCGTTAATCCCGTGATGGTGGAGATCGAGCCGGAGCAGGTCGCCGTCGATACGGTGGAACAGATCGTCTATATCGTCACGGAAGAGCAAAAATTCGATCTCCTCCACAACATCATCGTCAAGCAGGGGCTGGAAAGGGTGCTGGTTTTCTGCAACCGTCGCGACGAGGTGCGGCGCCTCGCGGAACGGTTGACCCGCTATGGCGTGAACTGCTCGGAAATCTCGGGAGACATTCCCCAACGGAACCGGATCCGCCGTCTTGAGGATTTCAAGAACGGCAAGATCAGGGTCCTGGTCGCTACGGACGTGGCCGGCCGGGGCATCCACATCGAGGGGATGGATCATGTCATCAATTTCACCCTGCCCCATGATCCGGAGGATTACGTACACCGCATCGGCCGCACCGGCCGTGCCGGCGCCAGCGGCACCGCCGTGAGCTTCGCCGACGAGGGGGACGCCTTCTACATCGCCCCCATCGAGGAATTCATGGGCAGGCAACTGCACTGCATCGAGCCCGATGAAGAACTGCTGGTCAAACCGACGGCGCTTTATCCGGAAAAGAAGCAGCGTTCGCGGGACGTTCGTAAATCCACAGGAGGTGGGCGGCCCTCTCCCCCAACCCGCCGCCGGCGGCCCCACTTCTGAAAACGGCCGGTGCGGCTCATCGCTACTTATGGTTGACACGGAAAGCGGTTTTTCTTATTATGTCGTCATCAAAGGCCAGATCAACCCCTTTGTGGGCGCCGCGGGCGGTTACGCTGTAATGTCCGCCCGGGTGGTGATGAAGGGGGGCAAAAATACAACCGGAAGAAATATCCCCTGATGCACGACGCGGGCGCCAATGACGCCGGGCAGATAGGTTCGGTAATCGCCGCCGCCGTCATGCTCTCCGTGCCCCAGGGGATGGGAATTATTTAACAGCAAGGAGGCAGTGTGAAGATAGAACTGACATCGCCCATACCGGGAAAAATCATGAAAATACTCGTCAATGTTGGAGAAGAGGTCAACGAAGACGATGAAGTGATAAAAATGGAGTCTATGAAGATGGAAAACCCCATCTACTCCCCCGCAACGGGAAAGGTCGTCGAAATCGCGGTCGAGGAGAACAGGGAGGTCGAAGCGGACGATTTGCTGCTGGTTATCGAGGCAGCCGGCTGAAATCCCTATCGGACAAACTCCCAGGCGGCGTGCGGCGTCCGGCCGATCATTTCTTCAGCGCATCTCGGAATCGAAATTGGGAACGGCACTGATGGCAAAAAAGTCCTTGCCTCTATATCCTATCGGCAAGCAAGATGATCTGAGGAGGCGGAATATGGAAACGAGCAAGGAAGGTCAGGAAAAGACGGTCCGGATACGGGGAAAGCTCCTTTGCGAAAGGAAGATGCCGGCCATGAAATCGAACCGCATTGCTGAAGGCGAAACGCCGAAGACAACCAACGCGGCATAGCAAACCCTCACAGATGGCCCGCTCCTTCCCACCGGCGGGCTATCCTGTTTTGTAAGATGGCCGAGGCATATTGGTATGGTAAAAGGCTGCGCACCCGGCAGACGATTTCTACCAGCGGGACAGGAACATCCCTTCTGAGAGGGTTTCCCGAATTCTATCTTTGATAAAGCGCCGCCTCGGTTCCGTGGAAGGTGTCGGAAAGACCGGACAGGCGGCTCCCGCGCCGCTACCGGCCCACCTTGACCATCACCAGCGTATCGCCCACGTCCACGGCATCTCCGGGTTCGATGAGGATATCCGTTACCTTGCCGTCCACCTCACAGATGACGTGGGTGTGCATCTTCATCGCCTCCAGATCCACGAGGACATCCCCAACCATAACCTCGTCACCGACCTCCACCAGGATATCCGTAACCTTCCCCTTGATGGAGGATTTGACGACCCCTTCCCTTTTTAGTTCCTCGATATCCTGAGGGGTGAGAATCCGCCGGTGCTGCCACCAACCCGGCTCGCGATCCCTCGCCATATCCTCTTCCGACCTGCCTTCCATCCCCTCATGGGGGGCCAGCAGCAGTTTATAGACGGCATCGTCCAGGACATAATGCTCCGCTTCGGGATACTGGAAGATTTGAGGATGCTCGTCCAGATAAGCCGTATCGAAAATCCTGTTTTGGAAATCTGGTTCGTCGCAGATGGACAGATACAGGGGAATGGTCGTTTTCGGCCAGACGATGGTGAAATCCCTCAGGGACCGGCGGAGGCGGTTGACCGTCTGCTCCCATTCGTACCCCCAGACGATGAGTTTCGCCAGAAGGGAATCATAGACGGACGGGACGACATAACCCTTGTAAACATTGCCGTCCACCCGGATGCCCGGCCCTCCCGGTGGGTTATAGACCTCGATGAGTTTGCCGCCCTCGGGAAGAAAGTTGTTTTTGGGATCTTCGGCGTTGATGCGCACCTCGATGGCGATGCCGTGCAGGCGCACCTCTTCCTGGCGGATCTGGAGGGGGCGTCCCTCGGCGATACGGATCTGCTCCTGCACCAAGTCCTCGCCCGTGATCATCTCCGTGACCGTGTGTTCGACCTGGAGGCGGGTGTTCACCTCCATGAACCAGAAATCATGAGTCCGGGAATCGACGAGGAATTCCACCGTGCCCGCATTTACATATCCGGCGGTTACGGCCGCCAGCACCGCCGCCTCCTGGAGCTGGTCGCAGACCGCACCGGGCAGGCCGGCAGGGGCGATCTCCAGCAGTTTCTGGTGCCGTCGCTGGATGGAGCAATCCCTCGTCCCCAGATGGACGACATGTCCGTAACGGTCGGCCAGGATCTGCACCTCCACATGCCGGGGTTTCTCCACATACTTCTCGGCATAGACGCGGTCGTCGTGGAAGGCCGCCAGGGCCTCCGCCCGGGCCGAAGACATGTTGAGCTTCAGCTCCTGCTCATTGTTGATCCTTCTTACCCCACGGCCGCCGCCGCCTGCCGTTGCCTTGAGAATAATCGGGTAACCGGCCCGGGCGGCAAAGTCCGATGCCGCCTCGATACCCTCCCGGCCCGCCGGCAGGCTCTCCGTACCGGGCACCACGGGAATGCCGGCCTTGGCCATCATCTGCCGGGCATAAACCTTGTTCCCCAGATCACGGATCACCGCCGGGGGCGGGCCGATGAAGACGATCCCCGCCTCCTGGCAGGCCTGGGCAAAATCGGCGTTCTCCGCCAGGAAACCGTATCCGGGGTGTATGGCATCGGCGCCGGTGTTGACGGCGGCCCGAATGATCCGCTCCATATCCAGATAACCCCGGTTGGGTTCGTCGCCGATCTGGACGACCCGGTCGGCAAAGCGGTGAAAGTAAGCATCGCGGTCCTGCTTTTCATAAATGGCCACGGCCTCGATATTCATCTCCCGGACGGTCCTGATGATCCGCAAGGCGATCTCGCCCCGGTTGGCGATCAAGATCCTCTGTATCTTCCTCATCGGCCCTTCTCCCCTCCAGAGTCACTCTGCAACGGCGCTGCTTAACCCAGATCGTGATGGGTGTCAACCGGTTGTTATATTCTTGATATTAGCCGCTTTACTAACGACACCGAAGCGGTGTATAGGGAAACGAACCTCCTCTTAGCAAGCTGTGAGGTATCAAGTGTAATAAATCCTCATGTCGCTGCGAGCTTCGGGGAATTGCGCCCGAAGAGATTAAAGCGGAGATCCGAACAAGGAGAGAAAAATGATCGGCAATATCCAGATTATCGGCGCCGGGGCCGTCGGGTCCGCCTATGCAGCCCTCCTGTACGACATGGATCCGCAAAGTGTTTCCTTCCTCGCCTCGGGCGACCGACTGGCGCGCCTCCGGAAGGAAGGTATCGTCGTCAACGGCAAGGCCTATCCCATTCCCGTCCTCGATACCGGGGCGTCTCATCCCCCTGCGGAACTGTTGATCGTGGCGGTAAAGCACTATCATCTTTCGCAGGCCATCGGCGAGATGAAATACGCAATCGGTGACAAAACCATCGTCATTTCGCTAATGAACGGCATCGACAGCGAGGAGCGCATCGGCGATGCTTACGGACCCGAGAAACTTCTCTATGCGGTGGTGGTGGGCATTGATGCCCTGCGTCAGGGAAACGCGGTCACCTATACCACCCAGGGAAAGATCTTTTTCGGGGAAAAAGGTTTGCGCGGCGCCTCCCGCCGGGTGGAGAAGGTACAGGAACTGTTCGATCGCGCCGGGATCAACTACGTGGTTCCCGACGACATCATTCACGATATGTGGTGGAAATTCATGATCAATGTGGGAATCAATCAGGCCTCGGCGGTCACCGGGGGAAATTACGGTGTGTTTCAGCGACCGGGACCGGCCCGGGAACTCATGGTCGCCTCCATGCGGGAGGTAATTCTCCTGGCCGGAAAAATGGGCATCGCGCTCACCGAGAATGATGTGGAAAAATGGTATGCGGTACTGGCCGGTCTCGGTCCGGAGGGCAAGACTTCCATGTTGCAGGACATGGAAGCGGGAAGAAAAACGGAAGTGGAGATGCTCTCCGGTGTCGTCATTGCCCTGGGGCGGAAGCACGGGGTGCCCGTCCCGGTCAACGAGGATCTTTACCGCCGGATCACGGCCGCCGAAAAGGCCCGGAAGCGATAATATTTATTAGGGAAAACAGTTGGTCGGAAAATGATTCCGCTGAGCTTCTGGAAAAGATTCTCCTCGTTCGCGGGGACCGCCCCGGCATGAAAATTTACTTGGAAAAACAGTTGTCCCACGCTGCGCGGCACACTGCGAGACATGAACTTTTTTGCCGACTCTCCAGGGCTGGAGAGGATGGGGGGAGGTTGCTGCCCCCCTTCCCGCCCCGAGAGTAAGCCACCGGAGGTTATTTTCTATCGGGTACCCTCTTCACCGCACCGCTCTCGATGAGATCCTGGAGACTCTGTAAAAGGGCCTTCTCCTGGGGATCGATCCTGTGATCCTCGTCGGCCAGATGCAGGATCTTCTCATATTCCGTAACGGTAATCTCGTGATCTTCGATCGCCTTGTCGATCATCTTCTTCAACTTTTCCGCTGAACTGCTCAATACCATCTTCAATCCTCCCGATTTGTTTTGTCTTCCTGCCGGCGCTCCTTTACCCGACCAGCCGGCAATTGTCAAGAATCATGCCGGCGGCTTTTCCTCTTCTTCCTCGATCATGGGTTCCCTACCTTCCGCTGCCGGCTTTTCTCCTCCCGCCTCGTCCGCTTCTTCCCGGAGCATGCGCTCCGGCGGCGGCGAGAGTTTTCCCCCGCCATCGGATTCCAGTTCGGCAAGCCACAAGGGATGGCGGTGCCGGGCATACTCAAGATCGACCGTTCCCGTGAAGATTCCCCGGAACATGGGGCGGTTCGGTTTCAGGATCAGGGCGCCGATATGGGCCGCAAAGGCCAGGATAAAGAGGAGGAAGAAGATGTTGTGGACCCACGTCGCCCAGAGCACCAGGGTCAGGGACATGTCGGGGGCATAGAGGTTCTTGTAGGTCTTCACCAGTCCCGACAGGATGAGCATGGCGATGATGAAGGCCATCCCGACATAGGCCAGGCGCTGTTCCGGAAGATATTTTTCGAAGGGCGGCTCCTCTCCCTTGCCGAAGAAGCTCTTGATCACCAAGAGGGAGGTCCCGACATCCCCCCGTTTGGGGAGCATTCCCCACTCGCCCAGAATGCCGTGATAGAGTAGATGGAAGACCGAGGCGGCAATGAAAACCACCGAGGCGGCATAGTGGAGGTAAAGGGATTTGATGAAATCCCCCGACCAGCCGAGACCGGGCAGGGAGGTTATGTAGTACCGGTTAGCCATGGGCAGCTCGAAAATCCCCGTGATGAGGAGCACCAGCCCCGAGATGGCTATGGCCCAGTGTTCGATGATCTCGACGAGGCTGTGACGAACCACGAGGCCCTTTTCCGTTAAGATCCTTTCACTCATGGTCTTTTTCTCCTCCTTTCCGCCGGTCCTTCCGCCGGGAGAGGGACAGGAAAGCCCCGGCCACCCCGGCGGCCATGCCGTACAGGGGCGCCTGGAGCACCGCTTTGCCCATTTTGTCCGTCCTGGCCATCCGCCTTTCCTCCGCCTTCATATCGGGACGTCCGGGTTGTTTTTTCATCGTCCCGTTGAGGGCGGCAAAGGAAACCGGGGATACGTAAAGGGTGGCGGTCCCGCCGTTTTCCCTTTTTCCGTACAGATAACCGTTCATCCCTTTGGCCCTTTCCTCCGCCAGGGCGTAGATTTTCTTGCGCTCGCCGATCAGCATGGCCTGGCGCGGGCAGGCCTCGATGCAGCCCGGAAGTTTTCCCACCATCAGTCTCTCCTGGCAGAGATCGCACTTGTACATGACCCCGTTGCCGGCCAGCGTAGGCAGGATATGAAGATATATTCCCACCCCGGACTGGCGCTGGGGAATCTCCCAGGGGCAGACGGCTTTGCACTTGGCCCCGCCGAAACAGAGATCCTGGTCGATGACCACCGCCCCGTTTTCATACTTGTGGTTCGCCGAAAAGGGACAGATCGTGGCGCAGGCCGGGTTGTCGCAGTGCATACAACGCCGGGGGACGAAGATGTTTTTTTTCTGCCCTCCTTCCTCGACCTCCGCCCGATGCACGTAGATGAAGTTGTAAGGGGTCAAACGGTCGAACACCTCCCGCTTCTTCGACCAGTCCTCGACTTTCTTCTGCGGCCAGGGCACGGGAATGGGTTCGGCAATCCTGGGAATCTTGTCCTTGTTGATCTCCTTGCAAACGGAGACACAGGCGGGAACTTCCCGGTCCGGGCAACCGTCGCAGAGGCTCAGGTCAATCAAGGTGGCCTGTCGTTTGTCGTTCCCCGCAGCCCACGTCTTCTCCGGCAGGGAAAGCCCGGCACCCGCCGCGGCCACACCGGTCGCGGCCTTGAGAAACGACCGGCGACTCAGACCGCCGTGCTTTTCTTTCTTCATCGCCATCCTCCTTCTTTGAGCTCGATCAGACAAGATCCACTTCAGGGTATATTAGCTATCGGTCCGGGCCATGTCAAAGGGTTTTCCTCTTCTCCCTGTTTTTTTCCCCGAAGTCTTGACAAGACCTGGATCGTGATTATATTGCCGCCGTACTTTTAATGCATCATAATTTCAAGAATAAACCATATAAAGAATAATTTATTCAATGGGAGGTACAGCCTATGAACATTAGACCGCTTCACGATCAAGTACTCGTAATCCGTCAGGAAAGCGAACAGAAGACCGCCGGGGGCATCATCATTCCCGATACGGCCAAGGAAAAGCCGATCGAGGGAAGGCTGGTCGCTGTCGGACCCGGTAAGATGGGCAAGGACGGACAGCGCATCCCCATGGAGGTCAAGGAAGGGGACCGCGTCCTGTTCGGCCGTTACGCCGGCACGGAAATCAAGATCGATGGCGTGGAGCATCTCATGATGAGAGCGGACGACATTCTCGGCGTTCTGGAAGAATAAGGAGGGAATAAACAATGGCTGCAAAAGAGATTAAGTACGATATCACCGCCAGGGAAAAGATATTGAAGGGCGTGGATACCCTGGCGGATGCCGTGAAGGTCACGCTGGGCCCCCGGGGGCGCAATGTCGTCATCGAAAAGAAGTGGGGCGCCCCGACCGTAACCAAGGACGGGGTAACGGTCGCCAAGGAAATCGAATTGGAAAACAAGTTTGAAAACATGGGCGCCCAGATGGTGAAGGAAGTCGCGTCGCGCACCTCCGATCTCGCCGGCGACGGCACCACCACCGCCACCATTCTGGCCCAGGCCATCTATCGCGAGGGTTCGAAGCTCGTGGCCGCGGGTATGAACCCCATGTCCCTGAAGCGGGGGGTTGACAAGGGCGTGGCCCTCGTCACGGAAGAGCTGAAGAAGATCTCCAAGACCGTCAAGGACAAAAAGGAGATCACCCAGGTCGGCGCCATTTCCGCCAACAACGATTTCAGCATCGGGGAGATCATCTCCGAGGCCATGGACAAGGTGGGCAAGGAAGGGGTAATCACGATTCAGGACGCCAAGGGGATCGAAACTACCCTGGAGATCGTGGAAGGTATGCAGTTCGACCGGGGCTACATCTCCCCCTATTTCGTAACCGACCCCAACAAGATGGAAGTGCGCCTGGAGGATCCATATCTGCTTCTCAACGAAAAGAAGATCAGCAACATGAAGGACCTGGTGCCTATTCTCGAGCAGGTCGCCCGGACAGGCAAACCCATTCTGATCATCGCCGAGGATCTGGAAGGGGAGGCCCTGGCAACCCTGGTGGTCAACAAACTTCGGGGCACCATCAAGTGCGCCGCCGTCAAGGCGCCGGGATTCGGGGATCGGCGGAAGGCCATGCTGGAGGATATCGCCATTCTTACGGGCGGTAAGGTGGTTTCCGAGGATATCGGCGTAAAACTGGAGAACCTGACCCTGGCCGATCTGGGCCAGTGCAAGCAGGTGACCATCGATAAAGACAACACGACCATCGTGGACGGGGCCGGCAAGAGCGCCGACATCCAGGCCCGGGTGAAGCAGATCCGCGCCCAGATAGGGGAAACGACCTCCGATTACGACCGGGAGAAGCTCCAGGAACGCCTCGCCAAGATCGTCGGCGGCGTGGCCCTTATCAAGGTCGGCGCGGCGACCGAGATCGAGATGAAAGAGAAGAAGGCCCGGGTGGAAGACGCCTTGAACGCCACGCGGGCCGCCGTGGAAGAAGGTGTGGTGCCCGGGGGCGGTGTGGCCCTCCTTCGCACCCTGACGGCACTGGAAAACGTGTCTCTGCCTGACGACGAGCAGTACGGTTTGAACATCGTGAAGCGTGCCCTGGAAGAGCCGCTGCGTCAGATCGCCAACAACGCCGGTTTCGAAGGCTCCATCGTCGTGGAAAAGGTCAAGGCCGGGAAAGACGATTACGGGTTCGATGCCGACAAAGGCGAGTACGGCAGCATGTTGAAGGCCGGAATTATCGACCCCACCAAGGTGACCCGTCTGGCCCTGCAGAACGCTACCTCCGTCGCCTCCCTCCTCCTGACGACGGAAGCCATGGTGGCCGAAGCCCCGAAGAAGAAGGCCCCGCCGATGCCCCCGATGCCTCCGGGCGGCATGGGCGGTATGGGCGGCGGCATGGACGATTATGACTATTGATCAGGCCGGAATCTTCTTCTGAAGCATACCGCAAACAGCAGCGGCTGGAGATGAAATTCTCCAGCCGCTTTTTTGCTTTCGCCAAAACCGGAAGGGCATGCGCAAAGGTAAGTCCTTGCCCGCTGGGTGTTATCTGTACTGAGCCTCGATGAGATCCCGATATCTCTCCACTACCACCCGGCGCTTGAGTTTCATGGTCTGGGTCAACAAGCCGTTTTCCAGGGTGAAATTCTCCTTGAGGAAGACGTATTTCTTGGGAATCTCGTAACCGCCGTACTTCTTTTTCAGCAGTTCCGTGATCCCGTTGCCGATCATGAAGCGGATCTCCTCCCGCTCCATGAGGACATCCATCTCCTTGGGGAGATGATTCTTCTCCGCATAGGCCTCCACGGCGACAAAATCGGGAACGACCAGACAGATCGTGTAGGGCCGGTTCTCTCCGTAAACCACGGCGTTTTGGACATAGGGATGGAGACAGATGTCCTCCTCCATGGAGGCGGGGAAGACGAACTTCCCGTTTTCCAGTTTGAACTGCTCCTTGATCCGGCCGGTGATGTAGAGGAACCCATCCTGGTCGAGACGGCCCCGGTCGCCGGTGCGGATGCCCCCGTCGGCGGTCATGACCTCCCGGGTCTGTTCCGGCTTGTTGTGATAACCCTTCATCACGTTGGGGCCGTAAACCACGATCTCGCCGTCCGTGGCCCCTTCCTGGACCACGGAGGAGTCGATGACGATCTTGACCTTGTCGATGGCCTGGCCCACGCTGCCCAGCCGGTAGGCATAAGAGGCGTTCATGGCGATGGCGGGGGAGGTCTCGGTCATCCCGTAGCAATCATAGATCGGGATCCCGATATCGAAGAAAAACTGGGCGATGTCGGGGTTCATGGCGGCACTGCCGCTCATGCAGCCCATTAGCCGCCCGCCCATTTTCTCCCGTACCTTGGCGAAGACCACCTTGTCGGCGATCTTGAATTTGAGATTCGTCAGCATACATGACTTGCCTTGCGCCGCCAGCTCCCTTTTCTCCTTCGCCGCGGCCACCCCCATGTCGAAGAGGGTCTTGGCCAAGCCTCCGGTCT
The DNA here is from genome assembly GCA_018056545.1 of Syntrophobacterales bacterium. Lineage (GTDB taxonomy): Bacteria > Desulfobacterota > Syntrophia > Syntrophales > UBA8958 > UBA8958. The sequence goes on along the minus strand of JAGPFL010000001.1, from coordinate 59,287 downwards.
CCTCCATCTTTTTCATGAGGCCGTCGTAAATCCGGTTGAAGACCCGGGGCACGGCCACCAGCCAGTTCGGCTTCACCAGGGCCAGGTCGCCTGCAATCGTCGCCGGGCTCTCCGCCAGGCCCATGGACGCCCCCATTCTGATGACGGCATGGAGTTCCGCCGTCTGGCCGTAGGAATGGGCCCAGGGGAGAATGGCCAGAGTGCGTGCCTTTTCGTTGAGCTCGGGATATTTCTTGATACCCGCCAGGGTGTTGCTGGTGAGATTCCCGTGGGACAGCAGGACACCTTTGGGATCGCCCGTGGTCCCCGAGGTATAGATCAGACCGGCGATGTCGTCGGGATCGGGGCGGACGGAGGGCACGGGATGGGCGGCCCCCAGTTTCTCCACCGCCGCCATGGTATTCTCTCCGGTGCCGTCGATGAGGAAGATCTTCTCCAGGGTCGGAATGTCCTGGGGAAAATCCTTCACCTTTTCATAGACGGCCGGATTGGCGACGAAGAGGATCTTGACCCCGCTGTCCTTGACGATGTACTTCCAGACATGAAGGAGCTCCGCCTCGTACATGGGAACGTAACGACCGCCCAGACCATAGGTCGCAAAGGAGGCCACTGCCCATTCGACGCGGTTGTTGGCGATGAGGCCGACGGCGTCGCCCTTGGTCACCCCCAGTTGCGCCAGGCCGCCGCGGAGGTTGTCCACCCGCCTGCCGAAATCACGGTAGGTGATCCATTCGTAAATCTTCTGTTGATTCTTGGTACCGAACAGGAGGTTGTCGGGATATTTGGCGACGCTCTCTTCCAGCAGCGCCACCAGGTTGTCCGGTTTGTCGAGCTTGTATGTGTGCATATCGTCTCCTTGGAAAAAAGATTCCCCCTCCTTTTCCCACTTAGACGATATATTCCTTACCCGATAACGCCATTTATTTCAAGGAGATTTATCATGGTCAAAATCTTCGCCATTGACACCGGCAAGAGCGTTGACTATCTTACCGGACAACCCTGCAAGCGGCGGGGGCGGAAAAAACATATCCTTGCGAACGGAGCCTTTCAGGAGTTTGGCCATGAGTTTAAAGGACTATTTCGAAAACAACAAAGGATACGGCGTGCTGGCTACAGCGGATGCCGCGGGAAAGGTAAATGTCGCCGTCTATGCCCGGCCCCATTTCCTGGACGAACACACCGTGATCTTTATCATGGGAGAAAAACTGACCCATGAAAACCTCCAGGTCAACCCTTGGGCGGCTTATTCGTTCATCAAAGCGGGAGATGGCTGGACGGGAAAGAGACTGTATCTGAAAAAGCTCTGGGAGGAACAGAACGAGGAGCTCCGTAGGGAGATCTGCCGGCGTTGCGACTATTCCCGTTACGAGGTAAAAAACCGCTTCCTTGTGTATTTTAAGGTGGAAAAGGTATTGCCCCTCATCGGCGACGGAGAGACTATTTGAAGGCGCAGAGTTTTTCAGGGACGAAGACAGAGAAACCGTCGTCACATGTGCGCCCCACGGCCCAAGAATCATCGCCGACACCGGCAGTTCCTGCCGAAAACGGAACGGATACGCTCCGGGTGCTTCCTGCCGACGGACACCGAGGCAAGCCTGCTCACGGCACAGCAAAGACCGCACCCGTCCAGGGGTGTTGGACCGGGATCACTGCGGCCTTCCTGCTGCTGGTTCTGACCTTTCTCATCTCCTCCTGCGGCTTTTCCGTCCGTCCCTTCGACGAAGACAAATGGCGGGAAGCGGTAGCCGCCACGGATCCCGCCCTCCTATACGCCCCCCACTATCGCGACGGGCGGTTTTTTAATCCCTGGATGCCTGTGGAAAAGGAGTTCGGGGAGGTACTGACCTGGTGGCTGTCGGAACGGACCTCCTATCCCCCGGAGGAAGAGGATGCCCTGCCCCGGGTAATGCCGGAGCTGCACCGGAGGATCATAGCCGCTTCCGGAGACTTCATCGCCTGGATCGGCCACGCCTCGTTCCTGATCCGGAGCGGCGGCGTCTATTGGCTCACGGACCCCATGTTCTCTGACCGGGCCCTCCTGCCGAAGCGCCGGACACCACCGGCCCTCTCCTTGGCGGAATTTCTCTCCCTGCCCGGCGAAAAAAACGTCATTATCTCCCACAATCACTACGACCATCTGGACGCCGCCAGCATCCGGGGATTACCGGCGGAAACAAGGATATATGTTCCCCTGGGGCTCAAGCCGCTGATGCAGGAGTTGGGGAAAAACAACGTCGTGGAGATGGACTGGTGGCAGGAGATTTCCTGCGGCGACGGCTGCCGGCTGGTCTGCCTCCCCGCCCAGCATTGGTCCCGGCGCACCCTGACCGACACGAACGCCACCCTCTGGGCAAGTTTTCTCCTGGAAACGGCGGGAAAGAAGATATACTACGGCGGCGACAGCGGTTATTTCCTCGGCTATCGGGAGATCGGGCGCCGCTACCCCGGGATCGCCTATGCCCTGCTCCCCGTCACCGCCTACGATCCCCGCTGGTTCATGCACTACCCCCACTTGGACGCCCGGGAGGCCCTCGCCGCCTTTCGGGATCTCGGCGCCCGCCATTTCATCCCCACCCAGTGGGGGGCCTTCCGCCTGGGCGACGAACCCATCGGCCACGCCCCCCGGGCCTTGGCCAGGGAACTCCGGTCCTCGGGCGTCAAAGCGGATCAACTCCTGGTCATGGACATCGGCCAGTTGCTGCCCCTGAAGTAAATCGCCACCGGACACCGATAAAACCAGTTAGCTGCAGGGCAAATCCGCAGTTATTTGCTTATGTTTAGAGCAAGAAAGGTGTTTATTCCCCGGCGTCATGTCCGAGACGGACGGCGAAGGCGAGGTAGGCCCCGTCGTGGGTAAGGCTGAGGTCGATGTCGGTTTCCCGTCCCTCCAGAAAGACCCGCGGCGTCCCGCCTTCTCCCGAGGTCGTCCGGGGACGGCGAATGGCGAGAAAATATGGAGAGGTGCGCAAGACCTCGGCCAGATAATGAATGGCCGCCCGGCGGACGGCCCCGGAGGGATCGAAAACTCCGCTGCGCCTCTCCTCCTGCCAATGGAGCCGCGGTTCTCTTTTTTTTCCCGTGCCGTGGCCGTTTCCCCCCAGGGCCAGGCAGTGGACCCGGAAGGGCGACACGGAAAAAAGGACGTCCACCAAACCCGCCGGGGTCATAACGGCGCCGTAGCCCGAAAGGGGTGCGGTGCCGCTCCCAGCCACCGCCACCCCTGCAGGTAACTGCCGCCCTTTCCTGCTTTCCGTTGCTTGTTCGGCGCCATCGGGGAAACATGGTCCCTGGAAAGGTAAATCCGTGCTTACCCTGCCGTCGGCATGCTTACCTCCTTGTCCTGCAACAACCGATTGTACCCATACCCAATCCGCAGGAACTGACCGGGGGTCGCTCCGGTCTGCACCGGCGCAAACCGATCCGGAGAAGTCCGCCGGCGGCAGATTGGTAACGGCGTATTCCCGGTGACGGAAGGTCAGTCCGGGCTTGAGCTTGACCGCCGTCTTGAAGGCCGCCTCCTTGGCCGCCCAGAGCGTCCAGAGGGCGGTGTCGGGCGACGGGGCGGCGTCAATCCATTCCTCCTCCGCCGCCGTGAAGACGCGGGCGCGAAAGCGCCGGTCCCCACTCTTTCCCCGGTTCTCCGGCGCCGTCAAATCCACGATGTCGTTGCCGATGACGAGCAAAATATTCCTCCTCCATGCGGACCAGGCGGGCGACGATCTGCCCCGCCAGATCCCGCTGTCCCCGCAGTCCTTCTCTCTCCGGGCGCCGGGGGGTAAAGGCCTCAATGGCGATGGTGAAGCTCTCGCCCCGGGCCGGCAGGTCGCCGTATATCTCCTGGCCGTCCCCCCGGAGATAGACACAGAGCACCCGGCAATCATGGTGCTCCTGGAGAAAACGGCCTACGCCGTAGGAAAAGTTCTCCTGATCGACCCGACCGGTGCGGGAACGCCCTCCTTCCGGAAAGATCATGAGCAGTTGCCGCCACATCAGGACCTGGCGGCATTTCGCCAGGGTGGCCTGCATCTCCCCCCGATCTCCGCCCCGGCTGACGGGGATGCATTTCGCCAGATAGCAGAGCGCCGCTTTCCAGAGCTGCCGCTGAAAATTCGCCCGCTCCGGAAGATTCCAGGGAATGGCCCGGAACTCGGTGAAATGACTCCCCAGGGACATGAGGGCATAGGTGATGAGCGCCGAATCGATGAGGGTGAGGTGATTCCCGCAGATCAGCCACGGTCCCGGATGTTCACGGCGCAGTTCCGCCCAGCGGCGGCGTGTCGCCGCCAGATCCCGGACCCGGTATCCCCGCCATCTCAGGAAGAGAAAATACAGCGGCGCTACGATTCCCACGGCAAGCATCCCCAGGGCCGCCTGGAGGCGCAGCGAGAAGCCCGCTCCCCTTGGCAGTTTATCCCCGCTTTCCTTCATCCTCCCCCGCCTTTTTTCCTCGGTAAATCCAGTAAGGCTTAACCGAGTTTCTTCCCGATCAGGTTCACGGCGTCGCCGATGGTACGGATCTTGTCGGCCTCGTCGTCTTCGATGGTGATTCCGAAGACGTCTTCGCACTTGATGATCACATCCACCAGCCGGGCGGAATTGACCTTGAGGTCATCGAGGATGTGGGTGTCCATCCCCGCCTGGTCCAGTTTCGTTTTGTCCTTGGCGTAGAGCCTCAGAATCTCTATCATTTCCTTGAGAATTTGCGTCTCTTCCATTTTAATCTCCTCGATATGATTTATTCACATGCCGGCATTGCCGCCGGCGCCGTTTGGGGAAACCTGTCTCCCCGGGTCTCAATTATCTTCCCACTTTTTGAAAATCAGACAACTGTTCACGTCTCCGAAGCCGAAGCCCGCCTTGGCGATCACCCGCAGCTCCGGCATGTCCATTGCCCGCTGGGGCACCTTGTGGCCGAAGGCCGCGATCTCGGGATGAATATCCTCGCTGTTCACCGAAGGATGGAGAAATCCCCGGTGGAGCTGCAGGACCACGGCCACCGATTCGATGGCCCCTGCAGCCCCGAGACAATGGCCGATCAGGGACTTCGTCGAGTTGATGTAGGGAAAATCCTCCGGGGATCTTTCCAGGGCGGCGGCCCAGTTCTTCACCTCCATGGGATCCGCATAGGTGGCCGTGAGGTGACCGTTGATCGCCTGGATGTCTCCGGGGGAAACGGCGGCGTCGGCGATGGCCCCCTGGATGCACCGGCGCACCCCTTCGGGATTCGGGGCCGTCATGGACCCGCCGCGGCGCTGACCGCCGCAGTTCACCGCCCCCCCGGCGATCTCGGCATAGATCCGCGCCCCCCGGCGCCGGGCCGTTTCCAGTTCCTCGAGCACCAGCACGGCACCCCCGGCGCCGGGGACAAAGCCGGCGGCGCTGGCGCTCATGGGGCGGGAGGCCCGTTCCGGTTCCTCGTTGAATTTCCGGCAGATCACCCGCATGGCGTCGAACCCGGACCAGATGTAAGGGGAGGCTCCCTCGGAACCTCCGGCCAGCATCCGCTTTGCCAGGCCCGTGCGAATCCGCCACATGGCCTCGATGATGGCCTCGTTGCCCGTGGAGCAGGCCGAGGAATTGGAGGTGACCTGATTGCCCAGGGCCAGCAGTCCGGCGATCCGGGCGCTCGTGCCGCTGTTCATCACCTGTTCCACGATGCGGCTTCCCATGCGGCGGACCTTGCCCTCGTTCACCATGGGGACGACGGTCCGGGCGATGGTGTCCATGCCGCCGATGCCCGAGCCGAGGATCACCCCCGTGTCCCAGTCCACCTCCCCGCCGTCCCCTTCGGGAACGGCGAAACCGGCGTCCCGCCAGGCATCGATGGCGGACACGGAGGCGTAACCGATATTGTCGTTGATGGACATGAGCTTTTCGTGATCGAAATAACTCCGGCGAATGGCCTCGAAATTCTCCGGAATACCCCCGACCTGACAGGCAAAGTTCAACTCGGCCAGTTCCCGGATGTGCCGGATGCCCGAACGTCCCTCCCGGAGGGCCACGGCAAAATCCTCCAACCCGTGGGCATTGGGGGCGGCCACCCCCATGCCCGTGATCACCACTCTTTTTTTCATTTTCCCGCCACCCTCATCCTTCATGAATCATCTTACCCCCCATGCCGGCCAGGGTTCCCCGACAGACCATCTCGCCGTTTTCCCGCTCCGCCGTCACGGCGGCCTTCAGGCTGTTCCGGCGAAAATATAGTTTGCGCCCCCGGAGGACGATCAGCTCCCCGGGAACGACTATGCCCAGAAATTCCACCTCTTCGGCCAGGGTAAACAGCGTGGTTAGTTTTCTCCATTCCTCGCCGCCGTTTCCCTCCTGCAACAGAGACAGGTAAAGACCGTGGGCCACGACCCCGGTCTGGGCCATGGCCTCGATGAGGATCACCCCGGGAGTCACCGGCCGCCCGGGAAAATGCCCCCGGTAGAAATATTCATCCCGCCGGAAGCGATAGGCGCCGACGATTCCCTCGGCGTCCATTTCCCGGATCTCGTCGAGGAAGCGAAAGGGGGGTTGCTGGGGAACGGCCTGGAGAACCATTTCCCGCAGGCGCCGGTCAGCCTCCATAAAGACCTCCGTTTACATGCAGAACCGATCCGTTGATATAGGTACCGCCCATAGCCAGGAAGGCCACCGCCTCCGCCACCTCCTCCGGCCGCCCCATACGCTGCAGGGGAATGTTGGCCATGATCCGCTCCCGGACCTCTGCGGGGAGCGTCGCCGTCATCTCCGTGTCAATGAAGCCGGGGGCGACGGCGTTGACGAGGATATTGCGCCCCGCCAGCTCTTTGGCCAGGGATTTCGTGAAGGCGTCGAGGGCCGCCTTTTCCATAGTATAAGGGATCTGACCGCTGTTGCCCGTATGGCCCACGACGCTGGAGATCGTGATGATCCGCCCCTCGTTGCGGCGGAGCATGAACTGGCGGAGCGCCCGTTTGGTGAGATACCAGACCCCCCTGGCCAGGAGCCGCTGGGCGTCGAACTGTTCCAGGCGCATGGCGTTGATGTCCCCATTGAGGGAGAAACCGGCGTTGTGCACCAACACATCCAGGCGACCGGCCGCGGTCTTGATGCTCTCGATCAGGGCATCGATGTCCTCGCTGCGGGTCAGATCGCCGGACAGGAGAAACCCTTCCCCCACCTCGGCCAGCAGGGCTCGGGCCGCCTCTGCGCGGCGGCGGTAATGGATCCCCACCCAAAATCCCCGGGCCGCCAGCGCCCGGACACAAGCGGCCCCGATCCCGGAGCCCCCGCCGGTAATAACTGCCACCTTCTTATCTTCCATGGATAAATCAGCCTCACATCGGGGATGGAAATCCGGACCGTCCGGATTCTTCCCCCTGTTTCATGGTAATCGCCATGCCTAAAGACGGGCACAACGAATGATTAAATTATTCAACCACTTGCATAACAAGAAATAGGGAAAGTGTCCTCATGATTTCATCATTTGCCGCCCGCCGTCATGGTCCGTCCGGGGGTAGTCCCCATAGACGATATCCCGGAAGAGGCCGGTGCGGGCCTGCTGCACCTCGGCGACCGGTTCTCCGTCCACGGAGATGACCCCGTCACCGATAATGACGCTCGCCCCTGATTCCGTAAGGGCGGAAAACCGCCGGACGGCGACCTCGTATCGCACGACGCGGTGATGGGGCCGGATCTGTCCGTTGAAGGTCACCCCGTCGCAACCCAGAGCCCGCCCGGCCCCCAGGCCGCCGCGCCAAGCCCCGTAGAATCCCAGGAGTTGCCAGACGGCATCCACGCCCAGGCATCCCGGCTGTACGGGATCGCCGGGCATGTGACACTGAAAATACCAGGCATCCAGGCGGATATCCTGCTCCGCGACGATCCTGCCCCGTTTTCCGTCCGCCTCCATCCGGAGGATGCGGTCGATCATGAGGAAAGGCGGGGCGGGCAACCGGGCCTCGAAGCCCGGGGGAGGGTCCGCCACGAGTCTCCCGTAGGAAAAAGCGATCAGCTCGTTCAGGTTGAAGGCATTTTTCCGGGTGAAATCTCCGTAAGTCAGCATTGATAACCTCGCGGTAGGTACCGACACCCCCTCTTCTTCCAGGGAAGAAGCGCCGGGCCGAAGACGGGCCTTTTTCCCTCGTTGCCGTTCTTCACCCCGTCTCCTCCTTATCTTCCCCCTGTCCGGCCACATGCCAGACCAGCGTCGCCCAGGTCAAACCCGCCCCGACCAGGGCCATGATCACCCAGTCCCCCGGTTGCAGCTCCCGCCGGTGCTGGCTGAGCACGGCCGGGGCGCCGGAGCAGCCCGTATTGCCGAACATAGTCACATTGTGCCAATGGCGGTCCCCCGGGATGGACGCCCGCTCACGGACGGTTTCCAGGATGCCGAGGTTCGCCTGATGGCCGATGAAAATCGGCCGCCTCCCCCCCTCCGGACCGCCATTCTGAAAAGACCGGACCGCCTCGGTCATTTTGCGAATGGCAAACCCCTGGACGGCGTTGCCTTCCTGCCGGAAGTAGCCCGTCCGGGGGATGACGGCCTTTTGCCAGGCCGCCGGCTTCGAGGCGCAGTCACAGGCCACCAGCCGCAGCGCGGCAGGTTCCCGGGCGGAGACGACGGCGGCGGCGCTGCCGTCACCGAAGAGGACCGCCGTGTTGCGATCCCCGTAATCGATACAGCGGGTGAGGCTTTCCGGGTTCACCACCAACACGAAGGGAGGCAGGCTTTCCGGTTTCATCCGGTCCAGAATGCTCAACTGGACGCCGAAGGTGGCACAGGCGGCGTTGATGTCCAGGCAGGGGGCCTCGATTTCCAGCTCCGCCGCCACGGTGGCCGCCTCGGAAGGGGTGACGTGATCCGGCGCCGAGCTCCCGGAGATCACCAGTCCCACATCCGCCGCGGCAATCCCGGCCCGGGTCAGGGCCTGCCGTGCCGCCGCTGCGCCCGCCCGGGCGTTGGAGCAAAGACTTGCCTCCCCCGCCGCCCGGGGATCCCGGTTTCTGGTTTCCCGGATGTAGTCCAGATCCAAGGCGGTGCGACGCTCCCGAATCCCCACCCGCTCCAGAATCCACTCATTGCTCGTCCCGATGTCCAGCTCTTCGAGGAAGCGATTGGTGATCACGTTTTCCGGATGGAAATGACCCAAGCCGTGGAGATAGAGCATGCTCAGCAGATCTCCCGGCCGATGATCATGTTCTGCACCTCTCGGACCCCTTCATAGATATCGATGATGTGGGCGTCCCGGGCCAGTTTCGAGATCTCGTATTCCGTCATGAAGCCGTAACCCCCGTGAAGATGGAGCCCCTCGTTGGCGCAGAAGAGGGCCGCCTCGGCGGCGGTATTCTTCGCCAGGGAGGCGTAGAGGCCCCGGTCTTCCCGTTTCTCCTGGAGACAGCAGGCCGCCTTCATCAGGGCCATTTCCGCCAGTTCCACCTTCTTCCACATGGCCGTCAGGGTCTCCCGGGCCACGGGCAGGTCGCAGACCCGCTGACCGAACTGCTTGCGTTCCCGGGTATAGTTCAGGGTCAAATCGAGGGCCCGGCGGGCCAGGCCGACGCCGATGGCCGCCACCATAGGCCGGGCGTAGTCGAGGACGTCGATGACATAACGGAATCCCAGCCTCCGGTCTCCGATGATCTGCTCCGGCGAGACGATCACCTCTTCAAAAGTCACAGCGGCGGTGTTGGAAAGGCGCTGTCCCAGCTTGTCTTCCGGCCGTCCCACGCTGATCCGCCCGCCGCCGGCCAGGACGATCTCCCGCCCGGAGGGGAAACCGCCCGCCACCTCCTCCGGCGTCGGCGCCGGAACCGGCACGACGAGGCAGGCCATGAAATTTCCCGTCGGCTTCCCCACCTTGGCGAAGACGGTGAACTGGGAGGCGAAGGAGGCATTGGTTATGAAACATTTGGACCCGTTGAGGAGATAGGAACCGTCCTCCCGGCGTTTAATGAAGGTGGTCATAGCACTGTTGTCCGAACCGGCGCCCGGCTCCGTCAGGCAGAAGGAGGCCAGCAGCGGCTTTTCCACAAAGGGTCGCAACAGGGTCTCCTGTTGCTCATCCGTGCCATGCTGGGCGATGACGGCGTTGGCCAGATCGTTGCACATGGCTGAGGTGGCGATTCCGGAATCGCCGTAGGACAGCTCCTCGATAATCAGGGCGGAGGAAACGGTATCCAGTTCGTAACCCTTGACGGCGGCGGGGATGCTCAGATTGAGGATCCCCAGTTCCCAGGCCTGACGGATGATCCCGTAGGGAAACTCGTGCCGCCGGTCCATCGCCAGGCTGTGGGGAAGGATCTCTCCCCGGACGAACCGGCGCACCGTTTCCACATAGGACCGTTGCTGATCCGATAAATTGAAGTCCATAGTTTTCAGTTGCTCCCGAAGATCCGTGCCGCCGCCGAAAGGGTGGTCACGGAAAGGCAGTTGACGCCGATGGTCTTGAAAAAATCCCGCAGGGGGCGCCCCGGACCGATCTCGTAAATCTCGTCGGCCTCGGCTGCAAGGATTTCCATGTTCTCCCGCCACCGCACCCGGCTGCCCAATTGATAGGTGAGGTAGCACAGGAGATCCTCCCGGTAGCGGGTATGGAAGCGGCCGGTGTAATTCGAGGTGACCGCCGAGGCCCGTTGGGGGTTCAAGCACTCACTCACGGCCTTCAGAACCCCCGAAAATTCCCGTTCCACCGGCCGCATGAAACGGCTGTGGAACGGGGCGCTCACGTTGAGAGGAACGAAACGGCAGGCGGCGTCGGCACCGAGAATGTCCGTAATCCGCACCGCCGCGTCGGGAAGCGCCCCGGCATCACCACTGATGACGATCTGCCGCGGGGAATTGACGTTGGCGATATCCACGGGCAGACCTGCCAGGGCACCTTCCAGTTCCTCGGCGTCGAGGCCGTCGGCGATGACGGCCGCCATGCTTCCCAAGCCCAGAGGCACGGCCTGCTGCATGAGCCGGCCCCGGGTATGAACGATGACGGCCGCCTGTCCCAGCGGCAGGACGCCGGCCGCTACCAGGGCGGTGAATTCGCCCAGACTGTGGCCGCCGAAATAATCCGGGGACAGCCCGTAAAGGTGCTTGAGACCGCGAAACATGGCGATTTCCGTGGTGAGAAGACACGGCTGGGTAAATTCCGTCTGATCCAGCCGCTCATCCCCGTCGAAACACATCCGGGCCACATCCCAGCCCAAGGCTGAAGAGGCCTCTTCATAGGCCTGACGGCAGACGCTGAGACACTCACAAAAATCCTTTCCCATCCCGGGACGCTGGGCACCCTGACCGGGAAAGACCACCGCGACACTTTTCTCGGCATTCGGCATGAACCTGTCTCCTTTTTCGGAAAAATCACCCGCCCATAAGCAGAATCCGTACCAAAGCCTTCCGAGGCACGGGACTAAAGGCAACATCCCCCGGTATTATTTGATTTTTTTCTTAACTAACTATCCGGTGTTTCCCCGGCGGCACCGCGCGGAGGGGGGGAAAACGGGAAACGGCTTTTGCAGTGCGAAGGATGGTTCGCAACGACCGCCCGGCGCAGCACCGCGGCGAAGCACTGCCCTTGGATCTGCAAAATTTGTTGATTCATCTTGTGACGATCAGTCTCTGCGGCGCCGTCCTGTCTCCATCCCGTGAAAATTCGGCGACGGAGCTGTTGGACAAGGCCGATCAGGCCTTGTACGTGGCCAAGAACAACGGCAGAAACCGCGTTGAATGGCAGGAATGAACGTCCCCGCAGCAAGCTGCGAGGTATTGCGGGTAGAGATTCCTCTTTCTTTCTTTCTCATCGTTCGGTCTTCTTGCCGGTTTCTTCTCCGGCGACCTCTTCCCGGCAGTTCCCCGCGGTGCAGGACGCAATGACGTCCATGAGGCGGGCCTTTTTTATCGGCTTGGTCAGATGGGCGTCACAACCCGCCGCGAGACTTTTCTCCTCGTCTTCCTTCAGGGCGTAAGCCGTCAGAGCCACGATGGGGGTACGCCGCCGCCCCTGTTCCTGCTCCCATGACCTTATGGCCCGGGTCGCCGTGTATCCGTCCATGACGGGCATCTGCATATCCATGAGCACCAGATCGTAATCACCGCCCCGAAATTTTTCCGCAGCCTGGGCGCCGTTTTCCGCCATCTCCACGGTGTGGGGGGTGTTCTTGAGATAGGCCTTCATGAGAAACCGGTTGTCGTCCGAATCGTCCACCAGGAGGATGCGCAGGGGCCGTGTCTCCGCCCGGGGGGGGATCACGGCGATCGTTTCGGAAGGGGCGATGGCCTCCCCACGTCGGAAACGCGCTGTAAAATGAAAGACGCTTCCCCGGCCGAACTCGCTCTCCAGCCAGATCCTGCCCCCCATGAGTTCCACCAGTTGCCGGGAGATGGTCAAGCCCAGGCCGGTGCCGCCGTATTTTTTCGTCGTCGAGGCATCGGCCTGGGTGAAACGCTCGAAAATCCGCTCCTGCTTGTCCGCCGGGATCCCGATTCCGGTGTCCCGGACGGAAAAGTGGAGGAGGCATTCGTTATCCTTCCCCGACGGGCGGTCCGCTTCGGCGCAGTCCACCTGGACGATGACCTCCCCCTTATCGGTGAACTTGACGGCATTACCGATAAGATTGATGAGGACCTGCTGGAGGCGGGGGGCGTCGCCCAGGAGGTCCATGGAGACATCGGGGGCAATCCGGCAGGCCAGTTCGATGCCTTTTTGATGGGCCCGGACGGACATGATCTCGCAAGTCTTTTCCACTACTTCCCCGAGATGGAAGGGGGAGGTGTCCAGGATAAGACGCCCCGCTTCCACTTTGGATAAATCGAGGATATCGTTTATCAGACTCAGGAGGCTCTCGCCGGCGGACCGGAATATCTGCAGATACTGCTGCTGTTCCGGGTTCAACGGCGTTTCGGCCAGGAGTTCCGCCATGCCGATGATGGCATTCATGGGCGTCCGGATCTCATGACTCATACCGGCCAAGAATTCACTCTTGGCGATGTTGGCGGCCTCGGCAGCTTCTTTCGCCTCCTTCAGGGCCTGTTCCGTCATCTTGAGGGACGTGATGTCCTCCTGGATGCCCACAAAATGGGTGATTTCCCCGGAGGCGTTTTTGATCGGCGATATGGAAGCCGAGGCCCAGTAATAGCCGCCGTCTTTCTTCCGGTTATGAAAGACGCCCTGCCAGATCCGTCCGGAGCAGATCGTCTCCCAGAGCTCCCGGTACTCCGCCGCGGTCTTTTCCCCCGATTTCAGGATCCGGGGATTTTGACCCGCCGCCTCCGCGGCGGTGTACCCGGTCAGCTCCGTAAAACGGGGATTCACATAATCCATTTTACCGTCCGGAGTAGTGATGATCACCGCCACCGGGCTCTGTTTTACGGCCTGGGAGAGCTTGCGCAGTTCTTCCTCCGCCTGACGGCGGGCGGTGATATCGCTTCCGATCCCCAGGAAGCCCGTTATCTCGCCGTCCGCACTCTGCAACACCGTCACGGAAAGGGAAACGGGAAAACGGCTCCTGTCTTTCCGGATGTAAGTCCACTCCTGTTCGTCGGGGATGCCGAGGCGGGTCTTGGCGACAAAAACCTCGAAGCCCGGCGGGATGTCCGTACCCAGTTCCCGGGACAATTCCGCCGCCCGCAGGCGGATCTCTTCCGGGTCATGGAAGACCGCCGGGGTGTGGCGGCCGATCAACTCCTCGGCCCGCCAGCCGAGCCAGCGCTCGGCGGCGGCGTTGAAGGTCTTGATCGTCCCGTCGGGACCGGTGGAAATGATGGAGTAATTGGCTCCGTCCAGGACGGCCTGCTGCAGCACGGAGAGCTCCCGGAGGCGGGTTTCCCGCTCCTGGAGCATTCGTTCGGATTCCTTGATCTCCCCGATATCCCGGATCGTCACCAAGTTGGCCGTCCCGTCCCCCAGGGGTATCCGCGTCCCCAGCCCTTCGACCCAGCGCTCCCGACCGCGGTTCGTTATCACCTTGTAACGATTCAGATAACCGCCGCCGCCCTCTCGGACGTTCAACAGGTCGGTGAGCACGGTCTCATAAAAATCGGGGTGAATGAATTCGGCGGCGTTGCGGCCGATTCCCTCTTCCGGCGACGCCAACTCGACCAGATCGGCCGCCGCCCGATTCGCGAAGATGATGACGCCGTTCCAGTCGAGAATCAGCAGGGCGTCCAGCATATGATCCACGATGCTGTGAAAGAGGGATTCCGTAATCGCCAGGGATGAATCGGTACGGGGGCGCTCTGCGTTCGCTTCTTTCATAATACAATCGCTGTAGACACCGTTACAAGTCCGAGACATCAAAAACTCGATATCGACGGGAAAAATATATTCAACTTCCTGAAAAAAGTCAAAATTTTCCGCATCTCGAACCGTTGCCTAATCAACACCGTCGTGGTATAGGGACAGCGAGCGCTCACGGGACACGGGCTAGTGAGTTCGTGTGCCCCAGACGATATTACATAAGCGGGGGAACAATGAACGACATCCGAACCCAAGCCTTGCTGGACAACGAAGACTGCCTGATCATTCTAAATTACGCCACCCGGCTGATGGCCCTGGATCTGCAAAGGGAAGTTCTGTTGGAAAGGGCCTTGGAGGCCCTTTCCGATTTCAGCGCCAACAAGAATGCAGCTCTTTACATCTGGCGGGAAAGCGAAAGTCATTTCTGCCTGGAGGGGTTGTTCAAGGATCGCCGGTTCCAGGTCGTCCACGAGGCGATCCCCTTTCCGGGGACACCTTTGGAAGAGATAATGATAAACAAGGAGTTCCACATTTATCCCAATCGCCGGGGATACGACTATCCCATGCCGGCGGCGAAAGGAGATGCGGGGGAAGGATTCTGTCTATGCCTCCCCCTGGCGGGGATCGGCGCGAAGATCATCGGCGTAGTCGCCGTAACCACATCCGACAACCGGCAACGAACCACCAAGGAAATGCAGATGTTGCATATTTTGACCACGGTGATCGCCATCTCCCTGGAAAACTCGTCTCTCTTCCACTTGGCCACCCACGATTCCCTGACGGGCCTGTTCATTCGGAACATCTTCGAGATCCGTCTCCGGGAGGAGTTGGCGAGGATGAAGCGGCATCGGGGGGTATTCTCCCTGTTGATGCTGGATATCGACCATTTCAAGAAGATCAACGACACCTTAGGACACGACGGGGGCGACATCGTCCTTAAGAAGCTGGCGAAAACATTCAAGACCTGTCTGCGGGACAAACTGGATGTTGTCTGTCGCTACGGGGGGGACGAGTTCATGATCCTCATGACCGACATCGGCGCCGAGGAGGCGAAGAAGATCGCCGCCCGGATCCATGCGCAATGCGCCGCCCAACCCCTTTCCATCCGGGGGAACAACGTAGCGGTCACCCTCAGCGGCGGGCTACTCACCGTCAAAGGCGCCCCCGATCCCAGGGAAAATGAGCTGATCCGTAAAGTGGACCGGCTGCTCTACGAGGCAAAAGCCCGGGGAAGAAACAATATTTGTGCCGACAGTATTTGAACACGAAGCATCCCGCCCCTCGTTTGGCGGTCCGGCTTGTCTATGAATTCCCGATCCTTTGCTGCAACGCCAGAGCCGCCGCCGTAACGGCGGTATCGGCGGACGCCGCGAGGCAGGCCTTGGCCGCCGCGGCTGCCTCTCCCCGCCGTCCGAGTTTCTCCAGGGCTTGAGCTTCCACCAGCCAGGCCCGGGCATAGTGGTCGTTTTTCTCCCGGGCGGCGGTGGCCAGGGAGAGGGCCCGGTCCGTTTCCCCGCACCGGAGGCAGATCTCCGCCAGATCGGTAACCAGATCGGGGCCCGGCTCGGCCTCCTGCAAGAGTATCTCTCCCTCCACCAGCGCCGCATCGTCCTTCCCCTTCTCCTTGAGGTAGGAAAAGAGACTCAGGCGCGCTTTCAGATAACGGGGATTGAGAAGCAGCGCCGCCCGCAGGGCCCTCTCTCCCTCGGCGTCCTGCTGCAGCCGTAGGTAAAGCAGCCCGAGGCTGTAGTACAAATCGGGATAATCGGGGTGCTTGGCCGTGTATTCCTCGATGAAGTCGAGAAAGGGCCGGCACAGGTGGCTGTCGCTCTCCGGCAGGCTGAAAATGAGCTTTACGATGTCCTCGAAATCGGGGGCGATGTCCACATGACGGGTGAGATCCCGTTTCATGTTGTCGATCAGGGTCACGGAACGAAAATAGGGACGGAGTTCGTCCAGCGGTCGGGGATGTTCCGCCGGGGTGCTCCGGGCGGCGGTCAGGACCGCCGCCGCCTTTGCGAACCTCCGGTCCTGAGGTTTCAACTTTCCGAGCCGGTTGAAGATCTCCAGGGCCCCTGATAGATTCCCCTTTTGTACAAAAACCAGGGCCAGGTTGATCATGGCATTGATGTCCTCCGGCGCCAAGGCGAGGATTTCCCGAAACGCCGCAGCGGCCCCTTCCCAGTCCCGGCGTTCCAGGAGGATGGAGCCCCGGGCGTAATAAATGGCCGTATCCAATGGATTCCGGGCGGCCGCCCGGTCGATGAGCTTGTCTGCCTCATCTTCGGAACCGAAGTAAGCGTTGATCAACGCCAGTTCCAGCAGCGCCCCCTTATAGTCGGGATTCAGGGCGGCCGCCCGCTGGAAGGCATCCCGGGCTTCATGGAACCTGTCCAGTGCCACCAGGGCCAGGCCATGGCGATAATGAATATCCGGGTAGTAGGGAAAGTCCTGGAGGATGGCGCGATGATGTTTGACGGACCGCTCCCAGTCCTGGAGGTTGTGGAGGACGATCCCCTGCATGATCCGGACCGAAGATCGGGAATGGTCGAGGGTCAGAAGCAGTTGGAACGCCTCGGAGGCTTCCTCGTAGTCCCGCATATTGTTCCGGCAGACACCGATGAATAGGTAGATGTCCAGTTGCCCGGGCTGGAATTCGATCGCCTTCTCAAAGTTTATGCAGGCCCGGGCATATTGACCCTGGAGGAATTCACGAAACCCGAGGTGATGGTAGGACTGGCTGCAATAAACCGCGGCCAGGTTGTAATAGACGTCGCCGGATCCCTTCCTCGCCGTCATAATGGCCTCGAATTTCGGCACCGCCTCGGCATAACGTCGGGCGTTGTACAACTCCATGGCCTGGTCGAACTCCTTGCTCTTGCCGGATCGCCATAATTTTTTCAAAATGCCCGTCATTTCATCACCTCATCATATTGAGACCATATTTCTGTTACCGGTTGACTTTTATCACCTTACGCAGCTACGGACGCCGGCGCGGTCGTTCCTTCCCGCCCGCGCCGGTTGCCGCTGCCGATGTCCTCATTCTCGTTTATTCCGCCCCTTTCCGCGACAGCACAACCCCAACGGTCTTGAGGAGGATCATGATATCCAGGCGCAACGACCAGTTGTCGATGTACTGTCGGTCCAGCCGCATCCACTCGTCGAACTTGATCTCGTTCCGGCCGCTGATCTGCCACAGGCAGGTAATGCCCGGTTTCACGGACAGACGTTTCTTCTGCCAGAGACCGTACTGGGCCACTTCCCCCGGGACGGGGGGACGGGGACCGACGAGACTCATGTTGCCCACCAAGACGTTGAACAACTGGGGCAGCTCGTCGATGCTCGTTTTCCTGATGAATTTTCCCATCTTGGTGATACGCGGATCGTCCCTGATCTTGAAAACCGGACCGTCCATTTCGTTGAGGTGGGCCAGGGAGGCCTTCATCCGGTCGGCGTCGGGGATCATGGAACGGAACTTCCACATCCTGAACCGCCGGCCGTTCTTTCCCACCCGTTCCTGGGCGAACAATATCGGGCCCGGGGAATCGAGATAGATGAGGAGGGGAACGACGATCCACAGGGGTATCAGGGCGACGATAAGGCAGGACGCCGCCGTCAGGTCGAGGAGGCGCTTGACGAAGAGCTTGAAGGGGGCGGGATCGACGAATTTGTAGACCAGGAGATTCGTTTGATCGTAGCGCTCCAGAAACGGGGCCTTAGGCTTTCCGGAAACCAAGGACGAATTCAAGGTGAAATCCACCCCCGCGAGATCGCAAAGGGCCGCGATCTGTCGGAGAACAACCAGTTCCCGGATGGTTTCGGAAACAAGGACACTGTCCACCACGGTTGTGGTAAGCACCTTGGGCAAGTCTTCGATCCCTCCCAGGATGGGAAGGCCCTCTTTGGTGCCCCCCACTTCCTCGCTCTGATCACTCAAGAAACCGACCACGCGGACCGGCCACTCCCGATGTCGGGAAAAGGTCCGGGCCGTCTCCACCGCCCGCCGTCCCGTCCCTACAATCAGAAGATGGTTCAGCACTTCCTCCTGGCGCATGCCCTTGCGTAGGAATAAGACCAACAACAGGCGGTCGGCAAGAAAAAAGCACCAGGTCACAATCATGACGAGGGTGATCATCACCGCCATTTCCAGATAACGGGTGGTAAAAACAAAAAAGGCGAACAGCAAGAAACCGCTGATCAGGAAGAGCGGGGCGGTTTGCCGCAGCATCCCCCCCAGAGAGGAGATCCGGCTCAGACGATAGACATGGGTGAGATTCATGGCCAGGAGGGGAAAGAGGAGGAGAGGGAAAAAGATATCGTAGAAATGCCACCAATGAGGCGCTATCACCGTCCAAAAGCCCCCCCCGGGCAACCATGTCCCGCTCTCGGGATACAACCGGGAAATAAGCCATCCGGACAGGGGTGCGGCGACGGCATAGGCCGCCAGGACCGCCAGATAATCCATACAGATTATTATATAAGAGTAATAGCGCTCTTCCCGTTTGATCATGATTCTTTGGTATTAACGCCGGTTACTGACCATCGTTTTCGAGGTTTTCCCTGATCGTTAAGTCCCCGCGGTCACGGCCGGCCGTAACCGCGGCGGTCGTTCCAATCAAGAAACGTCTTTTACAAAGAAAGCCCATCATGTTATAAAGACGGCCACCTATGAATAAAGGACCTTCACTTCCTCTCATGGCCAAAGACTATCTGCCCCGGCTCATGGCGTTGGTGCTGTCCTGCGCCTTGGTCTGGACTGCATGCCCGGCGCCGGTGGGGGGGGAAGTAAAGGGAAAAGGCAAAAACCAGCGCCTGCCGGCAGCCGCGTCCTCTGCAACGCCGGTCAATATCAAGGAAATATCGCTGAAAATCGAGCTGGAAAAGGAGATCCTCCAGATATTCCTCGACCGGTTCTACATCCCGGAGTTTTCCCGCCTGGAAGGCAGCAACCCCCGGATAATTCTCGATCTCCGTCCCGTCAAGAGCATCACCCAGGAGCAACAGTCCCGGGTGATCGTCAACGGCAAGCACATCAAGCAGATGCGCTCCTATCATGACCGGAAGAAAAGGAATCTCCGTATCGTCCTGGACATGGATCCGGCCCTGAATTACCTCGTGAAACCTTCGTTCCTAAAGTCGCAGAATCTCTTCCTGCTCGAAATCAGGGAAGCCGGGAGCAAATGAAGGCCGCGGGGATGGGGGGCCCTTAACGAAAAGGCACCGGCGACACCGCTCGCACCAGGCGGAAGCCCACGGCCATATCCCGTAGCCCCGGCTCTGCACCGCCCCGGACCGCGGGAAGACAATACCCGGGAGAGCTTAGCCAGCTCCCCCCCCGGTAAACGCGGAGCTCTCCCCCGGACGGACCGACAGGATCGACCACCGGCCCCGTCGGATAGGGACCATGCCAATCCTGAACCCACTCCCATACATTACCCAACATATCGTAAAGTCCCCAGGAATTGGGCCTTTTTCTTCCCCCGGGCCGGGGACCGCATTCCGGGGCATATTCCGCGCCATCGAAGTAGTAACTGGAATCATTGAGTCCCCAGGTACCCGTCCCCGCCAGACAACTATTCCCCTTGTACCAGGCCGCCTCTTCCAACAGCGGCGGGGAGTCCCCACCGGTCAGATAGAGGAAACCGGCACCGGGATCGTTGCGGTCCGCTCCCCGGGCGGCGTATTCCCATTCCGCCTCCGTGGGGAGCCGGTACACTTCCTTCCCCTCCCGGGCATTGAGGCGGCGGATAAACTCCTGGACGTCATGCCAGGAAACCTGTTCCACCGGACATTCTCTGCCGCAGGATCGGAATCGGGAGGGATTGCTCCCCATGACCTGCTCCCATTGACCCTGGGTAACTTCCCGGTTCTGAAGGTAGAAAGGCCGGGTGATGGTCACCTGATGCCGCGGTTCATCGCTACCACGGCCGGATTCCTGACCCGCTGCCCCCATCATGAAATCGCCGGGGGGAATCCACACGAAGGTCATACCCAGGGAATTCCGGAAGTCCGGCGGTTGCGCCCCGGCGAATTCCACAAGAAAAGTGGTCAGGACCAGGAAAAACAGGCCGGCCAGGACCCCGCCCCGCATGAGAGTGATCCTATCTCGCCACACCGCTCTTTACCCCTTCTCCGGTCACCGTCGCCGGTGTGAACATAAAATGAACCCGCCGGTTCGATGCCCGCGCTGCCTTGGTTCGCCGGCGATCGAAAGGTTTGTCCTTGCCTTGGGAGAGCGTTGCTATCCTCTCCGGATCGGCCCCGGACTGGATGAGGAAATCCTTCACCACTTCGGCCCTTTTCTTTCCCAAGACCAGATTGTAGTTCCGGCTACCCCGTTCGTCGCAATGTCCCACAACGGTAAGTTTCACCGACCTGTTTTCCCGGAGCCAGGCCGCCAGTCGGCGGAGACGTTCCTGATCCCGCGGATTGATGGCATGACTGTTGACGGTGAAAAAGACATCCCGGAAGAGATCGACGTGAGCCACTGTCGCCTGGGGGGCGGGAGCAATGGTCTTTTCCTGTACCGGCACCGTCTTTCCCCGCTCCGGCTGAAGGGGAAGCGTCCGGATTTTGGCCTCCCCGGCGGCCCGGGCTTTTTGGTCGATGTACTGCCAAGATTGGCTTCTCGCCGCCGCGGCACTGCCGCCTTCCGCCTCCGGCGAAATGGCCGCGGCCATTTCCGGCGCGGTGATCGACAGGAAGACCAGGCAGACGAAAACCGCCGCCCCTTTCATGACCGATAGGTAATTCACGGCGTCCTCAGGAGTCGCAAACCCAGATAGTTGTCCCCTCCGGCGGGATGACCGGCGAAGCGGCCCGCCGACCGGCAGGACCAGGCATCGTGGCTCCAATCACCGCCGCGAAACACCCGCGTGCTGCCCTGATCAGCCCCTCTATAGTCCGTGGCCTCCCCGGCGGGATACGAACCATTCCCATCCTGGACCCATTCGCTGACGTTCCCGTGCATATCGTAAAGGCCCCACTGATTGGGAGGAAAACTCGCCGCGGGCATGGGCCGGGCGCGGTACTCCCCCCGGGGGCATCCGGCGAGGGGAAAATCGCCGTTGTAATTCGCCTGGTCCGTAAGCAGACAGGGGCCGGTATTGAAAACGGTGGTCGTGCCGGCCCGGGCGGCATACTCCCATTCCGCCTCTGTGGGCAGCCGGTATTTGTCGCTGTTTTCCAGCCGGTTGAGGCGACGGATGAACTCCTGAACCTCCTGCCAACTGACCTGCTCCACCGGACAACTGCCGCCGCAGTCCTTGAAGAAGGAGGGATTGTATCCCATTACCGCCTCCCATTGTTCCTGGGTGACCTCCGTGGTCTGAAGATAAAAAGGCATGGTGATCGTGGCCCGGTGGTATCGCTCGCGGCGGTCACCCTCCCGTTCACCCGGCGGCGACCCCATCATGTAACTGCCGGCGGGAATGAGGACGAAAGACATCCCCTGCCTGTTCTTGAAGTTTCTCGCCCCTCCCGCGGCAGGCTCATCCGCCCAGGACGCCGCTGCCGCCAAAAGGACGATGACGATAAACACCAATGTCTTCTTCATTGCTTATGCACCTTTTGTCTTAGAATTGAAGGTAAAGAAATTGGTTTTTTCTACCACATCCCAGGACTTCTCTCAATGGAAAAGAGGGGGGTTTTTATTTTCCGTCCCGTGATTTTTTCTTGCTTGCCTGGCAGCGAAATGTTATTTAGGATTACCATTGTCGAATGCTTCCTCGACGACCGCAGACACAGCGACTTTGCCCGGGGATGCCGGACCGTTGCGAATCTCCAGCAGCGAAGATGGTTTTCACGAGACAGTTATCGAACCTATCCTCAAGCGGCAGCAGATAGATCTGATTGGAGGCTATGAACAGGCAAATTTCTCTTCTATCCCTGATGCTCCCGTTGTTATTTCTTGCCATTACCGGTTGTACGACCGTGCGGACCCATCAACATACCGCCAATGGGACAAAAAATTACGTCGATCAGCTCAGCGACATCGAAAAGACCAAGATCCGGGCCGATATCGCCGGCAGGATCAAAGAGGGTCTCCAGCGTTACCGGCTGGCGCCGGGGGATCAGATCGAGGTGATGTACCACATCTCCCTGGTGCCCCAGGCCGAGGAATACAACCTCGGGGTTAACGACGAGATCAACGTGGAGTTCTATTATCATCCCCAGCTCAACCGTACCCTGGTGATCAGGCCGGACGGCAAGATCACCATGCCCATCAAGGGGGACTTCCGGGCGGCGGGGCTCAAGCCTCCGGAGCTGGCCCGCATCATCGGTCAGGCCTATGCCGACATCCTTCAGGATCCCCTGGTGACGGTGAACGTCAACAAATTCTCCTCTCATATCTCGGAATTGCAAAAGGCCGTCACCAACGCCCCCCGCGGCCAGGCCCGGCTTCTCACCATCGCCCCGGACGGCAAGATCTATCCGCCGCTGCTCAAGAGCATCCGTGCCGCCGGTCGGACCGCCGACGACGTCCGGGACGAACTCTCCCGGGAATACAAGCGCGGCTTCGGCAATATCGAGATTTCCGTCCTTGTGGAGAGCGTGGCGGGCAACCGGGTATTCGTCTTCGGCGAGGTGGCCCGACCCGGGCCGGTGCCCATGAGCCAGCCCCTCACGGTCCTCCAGGCCATCGCCTTTACGGGCAACGTTCTATCCACGGGATCCCTGGAAAAGGTCAAGGTCCTCTACTGGAACGAAAGCAACCAGGCCACGGTCCGCACGATCAATCTGGAAAACGTCCTCCTGGGCGCCAAGACGGAAGAGGATATCGTGCTGCCCAACAACAGTGTTGTCTATGTTCCCAAGACGGCCATCGCCAAGGCCGATCAATTTGTAGATCAATACATAAGGCAGCTTTTGTTATGGCAGGGCGCCAATCTTTCCTTTACCTATGAGGTTCACAAGGTGCCCGTACCGTTTGAACGTTATTAACGACAACACGAACCTGAGCGAGGGAGACTGCAAGGATGGAAGAAAAGAAAAAGGCATTTTCCGCCAAGGATATCGCCTACATCCTCTTCAAGAACAAGGCGCTCATCGTCTCGGTGTTCCTCTTTGCCCTCGTTTCTTCCACTCTCTACTGCCTCTTCGTCTCGCCGCTCTACATGGCGGAAACCAAGATCATCGTGAAGCTCGGCAAGGCCCAGTTTGCGGGCATGGAGCAGTACCGCCCGGAAAACTACAACATCCTCTTCCAGGAGCGCTCGGCCAATATCCACAACGAGGTCGAACTCATCAAGGGAGAATTCCTTGCCCAGAAGGTCGTCCAGCGGATGCGGGAAGACATCGAACGGCAGAAGAAAAAGGAGGGCCTCATTCCTAGCATGGGTGACAAGCTCCTGGAGTTTTTCGGAATGCACCGGAAGGTCTTTGACGAGAAGGGTCTCGTCGCCGCATTTACCAAAGCCGTAAGGGTGACTTATATCGAAGACACGGACATGCTCAACATCTCCTTCCGGTGGACCGATCCCGCTTTCGCCGCCCTCGCCGCCAACGCCTACGCCGACGAATACATTACCCAGCACACCAAGGTCCATGAATCGAAGCAGACCTATCGGTTCTACCTGGAACAGCTCGACCTCTACGACGGCCTCCTGAAGAAGGCAGAAGCGGAACTGCAGACCTTCCTCAACGACACCAACATCGCCAACCTTTCCCTGCAGAAGGAACTGCTCCTGAAACGGATCAGCGATCTCGAGGCGGAATACGTGGCCAATCGCGTGATCTTCGAGCAGGGGGTCACAAAACTCAACAGCGTGAAAAAGATGTCCGCCCGCCCCGACGGCTGGATCGAAACACCGGAGCTGGGATCGCCCAACGCCGACAAGCTGGCCTATCTGGCCGCCCTCGATCAGCAGTACTTCCGCCTCAAGGTGGAAAGGGATCGGCTGCTGAAGAACTACACCGTCAAATCCAACGAGGTGCAGAGCGTGGACCGCCAACTCAACGGACTGCGGAAGCAGAAGACGGACAGCCTCCTCAACATCATCAACACGGAAGTGGCCATGGCTGGCGCCAAGAAGGACAGCCTTTACAAGGAGTGGACCGCCCAGAAGAAGCAACTGGAGGAGATCAACGGTCTGACGACGAAACTGCGGCAACTGGAGAGACAGAAGGAAATCACCGAGGCCAATTACGCCATCTACAAGAAAAAGGCGGAAGATTTGCGGATCTCCGACGACCTGGACACCCGGAAGATCTCCAGCGTCCGGATCGTCAATCCGGCGATCGTACCCTTCAAGGCCTTTTTCCCCAATTATACTTTGATCATCGGTCTGGCCTGCCTCTTGGGACTCTTCTTCGCCATCTCCCTGGCGGCAGTCCACGAGTTCTTCAGCCATACCTTCAAGGACGACGACGATGTCGCCGCCATCCTCGGCATCCCCCTCCTCATGACTGTCCCGATCGTGGCGGGGACGGGAAGGGAGGAGGCCGGAGAAGGGGAACAAGGCGACCGGAGGACCTCCCGGGCGCGCTTCTCTGTAAGCCGGGCGGCCCCGGCGGCCACTACGGCCCTGATCGTTGTCGGAGCGATTTTCGTCTATCATCTCATGGTGACGGCGCCGACGCAGCAGCGGCTGGCGGCGCCGACAGCGGCACCGCCCCTACCCGAGCAGCCTCGGTACAGCAGCCCTGAAAGGACCGAGGTGCCGCCCGTCACGGCACCCGCGGCCGCCGATTCGGTTAGGGAACCGCAAGAAAGGCCGGCGGCACCGGACGTGATTTCCGGAGCCGCATCACAACCGGCGGTGAAGGAAACCCGGCCCCTGGAGACGGCGTCCCCGGAACCCGTCAAACGCACCGGGGCCTATATCACCGAGAAACGTCATGACCTCTGGCCGCCGGAAAAGAGCACCGGCCGGATCAACATGACCAATATCGAAATCATTGACGACGACAAACCGGCACCCAAGCGTGGGAAAAAGAATAAATAGAAAGGCTTCACTGTGAGAGGGAAGAAAACCACCATCCCGGAATACTCGCCCCGCCTCCCGGTAATGACCCACATGTTCGATCAGTTTTACCGGGTGATCATCAATCTGCCCGGTTTCAAAGCCAAGGAGAGTCATGTCCTGCTCATCAGCGCCGCCAATATCGGCGAAGGTGCCAGCACCATCTCCCTGAATCTGGTATATTCCTATGCCCACGATTCCGCCAAAAGGGCCCTGCTTATCGACGGCAACCTCCGCAACCCCAGCCTCCATGCCCATTTCGGCGTTCCCCGGGAAAAGGGGCTGACGGACATGGTGGAAGAAGGGCTGAATATCGAAGAGATCATGCTCAAGATAAACCTGGAAGAGACGGACGTTTCTGTCCACGGGCGGCCTACCGCACCGAGCTTTCATTTTCTGCCCGCCGGCCGGCCGGTGCCCAACCCCACCATCTTCTTCCAGTCCCAGGCATTTCAGACCCGTCTCGACGAGCTGCGGCGGATCTTTCCGTTCATCATCATCGACGGCTCACCGCTGGTACGGTATCCCGAATCGTCCCTCCTGGCCAGCCGCACGGACGGCGTGATCCTGGTCATCGAACACGAGTCCACAAGCTGGGAAGTTGCCGGAATCGCGAAGAAATACCTACAGATGACGGGCACGAACATCATCGGCGCCATTTTGAACCGTAAGCATTTCTTTATCCCCGAACAGATTTACAAATATCTGTAAACTCTCATGAATCAGATTGTCTCACCGGCGGCGCCACCGCCGGAAAACAAACTCAGGTGGCCGGGGATATTCCTCTATCTGCTTGCCGGGCTGCTCGCCCTGCCCCTGGCCGTCTATTTCAGCGAACTGGAATTCAAGTATCTCTTCGGCGTCTTCGGGGCCATCGCCATCTTCTCCCTGGCCCTGACGATGCAGAGCAGCGACAAGCTCTTCGACTACTTCCTCGTCGTCTTCGCCCTGGCCATCCCCGTCCGCATCAATCTCGGTTTCTTCTACCGCAAGGAACACGTCGGCGGCGCCATCGGCATCGATATCTCGGCGATCCACGTCTCTATCCTTCTGCTGCTCCTCATCATGGTCTACAAAGGGTTGAAGTCGCAACAACGGCCGATTTTCCAATACAATTCCACCCTCCTATGGCCCCATTTCTTCTTCTTCGCCGCCATGCTCTGGAGCGTCAGCGCCGCGGACGACAAGATCCTCAGCCTCTTTGAAATCGTCCGGACCCTGGTCCTGATCCTGGTCTTCTTTGTCATCATGAACCTCAAGGAGGAGCGTCACATACGCATACTGCTGTTTTTATTGAGCTTCGGCGTTTTTTCCCAGGCCGTCCTCGCCATCATTCAGTACCGGACCGGGGAGAATCTGGGCTTGAGGTTCCTGGGGGAGCAGTCCATCGTCGGTCAGTTGCTCGGGGGGATGAT
Source organism: Syntrophobacterales bacterium (assembly GCA_018056545.1). Taxonomy (GTDB): domain Bacteria; phylum Desulfobacterota; class Syntrophia; order Syntrophales; family UBA8958; genus UBA8958. Next base: position 32,716 of record JAGPFL010000001.1, on the reverse strand, counting down.
CAGTCGGGCCACGGGCACCATCGGTCATCCCAACACCCTGGCGTACTTCTTCGAAATCCTCCTGCCCCTGACCTTGGCCATGACCTTGATCGAGAAGAAAACCTCCTTGAAGATCTGGTATTTTGTCGCTTTCGCTCTCGGCATGGTGGGTATCGTCACCACCCTCTCCCGGGCCGCCTGGCTCACCCTGCCGGTCTCGCTGCCCCTGGTCTTCATCCTGACTCTGCGGCGCCGCATCTTCCGCGCCCAGACCGTTTTGATCGTCGGGGCATTCGCCATGTTCGCCGTCATGTTCCTCTACGCCTACTACCCGACGATCCAGAAGCGTTTCTATTACGAAGATTACGGTTCCGCCCGATCCCGAATCCCCTTGAATATGGCGGCCCTGTCCATCATCAAACAGTTCCCCCTCACGGGCATCGGGGTCAACAATTTCGCCCCGGCGTTCAAAAAGTACGACATCTCCGGCGGCTCCCGGATTCTCCGCGGTTATTCCCACGTGGTGCACAACATGTATCTCCTCGTCGGGGGGGAAATGGGGATCTTCGGTCTTATGGCCTTTGTTTGGATGTTTCTCGCCGTCTTTCTGGTGGCCTTCCGGGCGCGCAACCGTCTGGATGAATGGCAGTCCGCGGTCCTCATCGGGATCTCCGCCGGCCTGCTCGCCCAGATGATCCATGGTCTCTTCGACCCCGGCTACCGGATGCTCATGAGTCTTTCCACCCTGGTTTACACCTTCTTCGGCATCGCCGGCGCCGTAAGCCTCATGAAAACACCCGGCGGCGCCGCGGAAGCGCAAAACAAGGCGCCGGCCGCCCCGTAAGCTCATGACCGATTTCCGACTGTCGGTGATCATCGTCAACTGGAACACCCGGGAGCTCCTCCGGGACTGTCTGGCCTCCCTCGGGGACGAGGATCCGGAGGTACCCCGGGAGATCATCGTCGTCGACAACGCCTCCCAGGACGGTTCTGCGGAAATGGTCGCCCGGGACTTCCCTGCGGTGCGGCTCCTGCAAAACAGTGACAACGTCGGCTTCGCCCGGGCGAACAACCAGGCGATCCGGACAGCCCGGGGAAAATACATCCTCCTCCTCAATTCCGACACCGTTGTCCCCGATCCCGGCATCTTCCGCCTCTGGCTCGCCTTTCTGGACACCCGGCCCGAGATCGGGGCCAGCGGCTGCCGCCTCGTCACCGCCGACGGCCGACGCTGGGTAGGCGACGCCGGTTTTCGTCCCTCCCTGCGTACCGTCTTTTGTTATTCCTTCTTCCTCTCCCGATACTTCCCCCGGGGCTGCCCGGGCCTGTTTCTCAACGAAGGCCGCCTTGCCGGTCCCCTGGCCGTGGACTGGATCAGCGGCGCCGCCCTGATGACCCGCCGGGATGTCCTGGAAAAGGTGGGGCTCCTGGACGAGAGCCTCTTCATGTATGCCGAAGACGTGGAATGGGGCTGCCGGGTCCGGGATCACGGCTATGAAGTCTATTATCTCCCCCAGTTCGTCATCGTCCATCTCGTGGGCATGAGCGGCCGGAAGGGTAAGCCGGCGGGCTTTGCCAATCTCTGGCTCCAGAACCTCCGCCGCATGTACGGCCTCTTCCACCCCCGAGAGCCCCGGATCTGTTTCGATGTGATTTTTTCCGCCGGTCTTCTGCTGCGCTCTTTTCTTTATTATGCTATATATCTGCGGACGGGGCGGGATCGGGAACGGCAACGGGCCCGGCAGATGTGGGATTACTTTATGTTTCTGATCCGCAAGGGGGGCAGAGGCGATGAGTGAAGATGGTTTTTACATTTCCGTGATCATTCCCACTTACAATCGCTGCGACATCCTGGAAAAGTGTCTGGCGGCCCTCCACGCCCAGACCCTGCCCGCGGCGCGCTTCGAGATGATCGTCGTCGATGACGGCTCCCGGGACGACACAACCGCCGTCGCCGCCAGATTCCGGTCCGAGGTCTTCGGGGAACGGCTCACATACCTGAAGCAACCCAACAGCGGGCAAAACGCCGCCCGGAACCGCGCCATGGCCGTCGCCCGGGGCAACCTCCTCCTGTTTATCAACGACGACACCATCGCCGCACCGGATATGGTGGGCGAACATTACCGCTGCCACGAGGCCCATCCTGAGGAGAATGTCGCCGTTCTGGGCCGGGTCACCCGTTCCCGGGAGATTCCCTGGAACATCTTCGCCACCCTCCACCTCGATGAGACCTACGCCCAGTGGGAGGGACGCCGGGAGTTGGACTGGCGGTCCTTCATCACCTGCAATCTCTCCGTAAAGAAGTCCTTCCTCGACAAGTTCGGGATTTACGACGAATCACTCCGATACAACGACGACGTGGAACTCGGCGAACGTCTCTCCCATCACGGCCTGCGGATTCTCTACCATCCCGCCTCCCTGGGGTATCACGATCACTACCTCACGGAAGCGGACTTTCTCGGCATCGCCAAGAAAAGCGGCACTTCCCTGGCCGTATGGTACAAACGCGCCCCCGGCCTGAAAAAGGAACTGGCGGGCCTCGGTTTCTATCTCGGCGTCCCGGGACTCGCCCGGCTCAAATACCTCTTGGCGGATCTGGTTTTCTTCCCCGCCGCCCGGCCCTGCTGGCTTTTCTGGGCCCGCTTCCTCACCGACCGCTGGGAGGGGGGCGCCCTGCTGCTGTACCGGAAATTGTACAAGGCCATCGAACGGGAGCATATCCGCCGGGAACTGGCAAGGGAATAGTCATGGAGACAAGACCATGAAAATCGCTGTCGTTTCCATCATGTTCAAGCAGACGCCGCCGCCAGCCTACGGGGGCATCGAGCGGGTGGTTTACAACCTCGTGGAGGCCCTGGTCCGCGGGGGACACGAGGTCGTGATGTTCGCCACCCCCGGAAGCTACTGCTCCGGGAAGACCGTTGTCGTCCCGGCCTACGATCCCGCCCGGGCCCCCAGCGGGATCATCAAGAAGTCCGACGCCGTTTCCGAGGAACCCCTCTACGAAACGATGCGGGAGTACCTGCGGGAAAACCCCGTGGACGTGATCCATGACTGGTCCTTCGAGAGTCTCTTCGTTCGCCGTCATCCCGAGGATTTTCCCTTTATCGTCTCCACCTGCATCCCCCCGCCCCCGGATTTCCGGCGCCGCAACCTCGTCGCCTGCAGCCGGGCCCACGCCCGTCTCTGCGGCGGCACGACCAAATATGTCTATTACGGCCTCGATCTGGAAAGCTACCGCTACGATTTCGAGAAAGAGGAGCACTTCATCCACATCTCCAAGATCGCCCGTTACAAGGGGCAGCATCTGGCCATTCTCGCCGCCGTCCGAAGCGGTTCCCGCCTGGCCGTGGCGGGCAACGTGGAGGACAAGGCCTATTATTACGGCGTCATCAGGCCCCTCACCTTCCTTTTTCCCAAGTATGTCAGTTACATAGGAGAGCTCCACGGAACCAACGATGCCCTCCGGCGGGCCCGGGCCCTGATCCAGACCCCCCGGTGGTTCGACGCCTTTCCCCTGGTGATCCTCGAATCTTTCGCCTCGGGAACCCCGGTCATCGCCCTGGGGGAGGGAGGCATCCCGGAACAGATCGATCCGGGAATCAACGGTTATCTTTGTAAAAACGCCGGCGACCTCGCCGCCGCCATGGCAGATATCGGCCGCATCGATCCCCGGATCTGTAGGCAGTACGCCGAGGAGCGTTACCGCGCCGAACGGATGGCGGCGGACTATGTAGCCCTATACCATCAGGTCCGGGACGGTGATGGCTGGTAAGGCGAAGATCGGCATCGACTTTCATTACGCCGAGCGGGAAGGCACGGGGAATTGCACCTACATGCGCAATCTCGTGGAGAGCGTATTGGCGATGGACCACGAGCGTCTTTATCTCCTCTATATCACCCAGCCCGCCCATCCCTACTACGAACGGTTCCGCACCTGTAAGAACGCCGTGCTTTCCCCAGTCCCGGGGAGTTGGGCCCCGGCCCGGATGCTCGGTCTGGCCCGGGCGACCTTCCGGGACCGCCCCGACATTTTCCATGTCAATTATTACGCCCCGCCCGTTTACCGGGGGAAGTTAGTGGTCACTGTCCACGATATCTCCTATCACCATCTGCCCGACTGTTTTCCCTTCCGGGAGCGTCTCAAGAACGAAATCTTCATCCCCTTTTACCTCCACCGGGCCGCCCGGGTCCTGACCGTATCGGAGTACTCCAAGCAGGATATGGTGGCCGTTTACGGGGCGGCGCCGGAAAAGATCGTCGTGGGCTACAACGGCGTGAACCCCCTGTTCCGCCCCTTGGAAGACCGTGGGGAAGCGGAGAAGATCCTCACGGGTTACGGCATCGGGAAGGATTTTCTCCTCTATATCGGCCGTCTCAACCGGAGAAAGAACCTGCAGGCCCTCATCGCGGCCTTCAATGAATTCAAGCGGCGGGGGACACGTCCGCACCAACTCGTCGTCGTGGGACGCCGGGATTTCCTCCCCGCCGAGGACATGGCGACGATCGACTCCTCCCCGTACCGGGAGGACGTGGTCTTCACCGGCTACGTCCCCGACGGGCATCTCCCGCTCCTCTACGGCACGGCGGCCCTCTTCGTCTATCCCAGCCTCTTCGAGGGGTTCGGCCTGCCCTGCCTGGAGGCCATGGCCTGCGGCTGTCCCGTCGTGACCTCGAACACCACCTCCCTGCCCGAAGTGGTGGGCGATGCGGCGATCATGGTGAATCCGAACGAGCACCGGGAGATATGCGCCGCCATGGAGGCCGTGCTCGACGACGGCGACCGGCGCAGGGAGATGATCGTCCGCGGTCTGGCCAGAGCCGCGGAGTTCACCTGGCGGCGGACGGCGACGAAATTTCTGGAGATCGTCGCGGAGTTGTCCGGTTGAGCCTTTCATCCCGCAAAGGACTTCCCAAGACGCGGGCCCGCAGACGGAAAGCGCCACGACAAGAGGGATGACCGACACAGGGCGGTACGTCCCCACCGGAATTTCCCCTGGCCGGCGGGAGGGGGCGATCAAGGAAAAAAGAAAGATGGTTTATGATAGGGAATAGTATCAAAAGTTTTATGAAATCATAGGTGGGGGGATATGAAAGGGATAATCAGGGTGCGAGGAGGTCGAACATGATGCCGGAAAAAGGAAAGAGAAAAAGAGCCGGAAGGGGAGTGCAAAAAGCCGCGATCGCCGGCGGGGTACCGGTGCGGAATCCGGAGAATTTCCTGGTCTTCGGGGCGCCCAAGATTTGCGACGAGGAAATTGCCGCGGTGGTCGCGTGTCTGAAGAGCGGCTGGATCGGCACGGGCCCCCGGGCCCACGAATTCGAGGAGGCCTTCGCGGCCTACAAGGGCAAGCGGCATGCCCTCGCCGTCCATTCCTGCACCGCCGCCCTCCATCTGTCCATGCTGGCCTCGGGGGTCGGGCCGGGCGACGAGGTAATCACCACCCCCATGACCTTCTGCGCCACCGTCAACGCCATCATCCATTGCGGGGCCACCCCGGTGCTGGCGGACTGCGACCGTAAAAACATGAATATCTCCCCCGCCCTCGTCGAGGAGAAGATCACGGCCCGGACCAGGGCGATCCTGCCCGTCCACTTCGCCGGCCGGTGCTGTGACATGGACCCGCTGCTCGATCTGGCGAAGAGTTACGACCTCATGATCATCGAAGACTGCGCCCATGCCATCGAGAGCGAATACCGGGGCCGCAAGGCGGGGACGGACGGCGACATGGGCTGTTTCAGCTTCTATGTGACCAAGAACATGACCACCGGTGAAGGTGGCATGGTGGTCACCGATGACGAGCGCACCGCCAACCGCCTCAAGATGCTCGCCCTCCACGGGATGAGCAAGGACGCCTGGAAACGCTTCTCCGATGCAGGCTACCGTCACTACCAGGTGGTCTTCGGGGGCTTCAAGTACAATATGATGGACCTCCAGGCCGCCCTGGGGATCCACCAGTTGGCGAGGATCGAAGACAACTGGCGGCGGCGCGAGGAGATCTGGAAGACTTACAACGACGCCTTCGCCGACCTGCCCTGTTTCCTCCCCGCACCGCCGGAGCCGGACACCCGTCATGCCTACCATCTTTACACGCCTCTGATCGATACGGAACGGCTGGGCAGGTCCCGGGACTGGGTCCTGGAGGCCATGGGGAAAGAGAATATCGGCGTCGGTGTCCATTATCTGCCCATCCACTCCCATCCTTTCTACCGCAAGACCTACGGCTGGAAGGAGGGGATGTTTCCCCAGGCGGAATGGATCGGCGCCCGCACCATTTCCCTGCCGTTGTCGCCGGCCCTCACCGACGCCGATGTGGCCGACGTCATCACGGCCTTTCGCCGGGTGCTGGCATGATCGTCCCGACCACCGCCGGCGCCGGCCGGCACCGTCGGAAGGGGCCAAGGAAAACGGCCCCGCGGCGGCGCCGGCCGCTGTGGTCTGCGAACAATCACCTGTTTCCCGGAGACTGATCGTGGCGGCGACCATCAAAAATTACGTCACCAACGTCGTCGCCCAGGGAGTCGGCAAAGGCGCGACCTTCGGGGCCAATCTGCTGGTTTTTGTCCTCGTTGCCCGGCTGTGCGGCGCCGAATTCTTCGGGCAGTACTCCTATGTCCTTTCCTTCCTGGCCGTCGCCGTCGCCGTGGCGGATTTCGGCATGACCTCCGTGCTGGGAAAGGACATCGCCCAGGTCGAAGCCAAAGCGGTCTACTGGGGTAATTATCTCGTCCTGCGTCTGGCGATCAGCGTCCTGGTAACTATCCTGGCGGTGGCGACCCTGCCCTTTCTCACCTTGGACCTCCACCCGGTACTGGTTGTCGGGGCCCTGTTCATCCCTTTTCTGGCCAGTCGCTTCTTCGAACCGGTCTATCAGGTCTTCCACGGCCCCTGGTACTCTTCCGCCACCTCCCTGGTCTACGGCAGCAGTTTCCTCCTCCTTTCCGGCCTGGCCTTCTGGCTCCACCCCTCCCTCCTCTGGCTGATTACGGCCTACGGTCTGGCGAACGCCGTTTATCTGGCCGCCGCCTTCGGGGTCTCCCTGCGGATCCTCCGGCCCCGCTTCGCCGTCGCCTGGCCGTGGCTGAAGAGGATCCTCGCCGTCGCCGCCCCCCTGGGGATCGCCTCGATCTTCACGATCATCGCCGGCCGGGCGGCGATCTTCGTCCTCGAAGACCTCCGATCCATGGCGGAGGTCGGACTGTTCAACGCCGCCTTCAAGTTCGTCGAACTTACGGCCATGGGCGCGGCGATGATCACCGGTCCCTTCATCCCCATCTATGCGGCCCGGATGGAAACGGAAAGGGCGGTTCTTAAAGAGGAGTTCTCCCTGACCCTCGAGGTCCTGGCCGTCTTCGGCATCCCCGTGGCCCTCCTGTGCCCCCTCGTCTCTGCCGAGATCCTGTGTCTCCTCTACGGCCCGGCCTTTATCCCCGCCGCCCCCGTCCTCGACATCCTGGCCTGGGTGGGGCTCCTGATCTGTTATTCCCTTTTTTTCACCGCCCTGGCCGTCGCCCTGGGGGTAGTCCATTTCGCCTCCTGGAGCACCGGTGCCGGCGCCCTGTTGAGCATCGCCCTCAACTACCTGTTCGTCCCCTCCCAGGGCGCCGCCGGCTCGGCCTGGGCCGCCCTGGCCTGCGAGATCTTCCTCATGTCCATCACCGCCGGTTTCGTTATCCGTCATTTCGGTAATGTCCTCCGACCCGGAAACTGGCTGAAAATCGTCATCGTCAACGCCGGCTTGTGCCTTTTCCTCCACCACCGGCCGGATTGGCTGCCCCCGCTCATCCATATTTCCGTCGCCCTCGGCGCCTACATCGGTGCGGTGCTCCTGTTCCGCCTGCTGCCCCGGGAAGGGATGGCAAAATTCATCTCCTGCCTCGATTTTGGGGACGATTTGCGCCACTTGGGGAGGATCTTGAAATATCTGGCCGGTTTCATCTACTTCCCCCAGCTCATGCTGCGGGTCCCAAAAGAAGTGGCACAACGGGGAAGGGGGAGGCAATGGACGCTACCCGGCGAATATCGGGTCGCTTCCCCCGATGCCGATACGGACTATGACGAATGGGCTGCGCTTCTCAACACCGACGGCAGCTTCGGAAAGTGGGACGCCGCCCGGGTACAGAGGGAAATCGTGGACTGTCTGGTGGCTCCCGGGGCGGCGACGCTGATCTATTTCCGGGGGCGTCTGGTCGGCTGCTTCTGCGCCTGTCAGGACGCCTCCACGACCAGAAAAAGAGGTTACGGATCGTGGTTCTTCATCCATCCGGAGCATCGCCATCGGGGACTGGCGGAGGTGCTTTTTTTCCGGACCCTTGCCTATTTTCCCGAAGCAGGCTATGAAGAGATCCTGATGTTGACCGACGATTTTCGTCTGCCGGCCCTCCATTTCTATTTGAGCAGAGGGGTCCGGCCGGTGTATAATTCTTTGGTGAGTTTCTTTCGTTGGCCCTGGATCATGAACAAGATCGGCAGAGGGATGCCCGAATGAAGACCATCGTCATAAAAGCACTTCTGATTGCGGCCGCCTGCCTGATTATCCTGACCCCGATCCCGACTCTCGCCGGTCGCTGCTACATCTCCAAAAACTGCTTCGGGGTGCTGCAACCCTACCAGGTGGAAAGGGTCTGCCGCTATTTCGCCCATGAGAACAGGACCTACAGCACCCTGATGCCCAGAGAATCCGAATTCTCCCAGCCCCTGAAGGACATCGATCTTCACAACGACCCCCTCCACATCCACTTCGTCAAGATGATGCAGGAGAAGAAGTTCGTCCCCCTGACTAAGGGAACCCCGGTTTTCTCCTGTCAACACGATCTGGATACCTTCGTCAACAACCCCGACCAGGCGGTTCTCCAGGGGGGACGGCTGCCGGAGTTTCACTGCGACGGTTTCTCCTTCGCCATGATTCCCGTCCGTCCCGTCAATTTCCATACCTGCTACTGGGTGGCCGTACCGAACATAGTTTGTCACCAAGGGGATGATTTCCCCTATTTCGGCGGCAGCGAGGTCCATGTGGAACCCGATTCCCCGGCCAATGCCGGCAAGGTCACGGAGTGACGATGTGGTCCCGGAAAAGGAGTAATGGCCGTCTGTTGCCATCGCTTTTTATATCGCTCCTCGCTTTGGCCGGCATTTCCTTTTCCACCGCCTCCTGCTCCCCGCCACCCCCGGCGGCGAGACTTGAAACGCAGCCCGCCGCCGATATTTCCGTGGGCGCCATCGGACCGGATACCATCAGCGTGGTCTTCGCCCACGCGGGGGAACGGGGCCGTCAGCTTCCTTACGAGGGCCGGGCGGAAGACCGGATCGAACGTGACGCTGAAGGGAACGACTGGCTGATCCGGGGCGACCGGATCGTCGGCGTCCTGGTGGGCCCCGGGGCTAAGTGGTTCGTCCCCCTCGACCGTCTGGCGGGGGAAGGAATATCAGGCAGTTGGCTTGACGATCCGCAGAACTACCAACTTACATCGTCCGAGGATGCCGCCATCGGCCAGGGGCTGATACCGACAACGGTTTATCGCAAGAGCCGCCCCGCCGATCTTCTGCGGGTGAGCCGGGAACGTCTGGAAGCACCTCGGGAACATACCGTTTATCTGCGCTTTTCCCGCCCCCTCCGACAGGGGGTTACCTACCGTCTCACCTTCCGCAGCGGGGAGCTGCCCGGGATCAACTTCACCTGGCAACCCCGCCTCATGAGAAGCGAGGCCGTCCATGTGAACCACCTCGGCTTCCGCCCCGACGATCCTGTCAAAACCGGATTCCTGTCGCTCTGGATGGGCAGCGGCGGCGGGATGGCCTTCCGGGAGGAAACCCCTTTCTCGGTCATCGAACAAGGAACGGAGAAAGAGGTCTGGCGGGGAAAGATCCGCCTGACAAAGAAGGCGGGGGAACTGGATGAAGACGCATTCGGCAAAAATTTCAATGGTGTTGACGTCTATGAACTGGATTTCAGCCCCTTGCGCACCCCCGGCTTCTACCGCCTGTATGTAGAAAACGTGGGTTGCTCGTATCCCTTCGAGATCGGAACGAAGGTATGGGAAAAGGCCTTCATCGTCTCGGCACGTGGGTTCTATCACCAACGCAGCGGCATCGCCTTGGGGCCGCCCTGGACCGGGTACCGGCGCCCGCGGAACATGCATCCGGAAGACGGGAAACGGGTCTATCAATCTACCACCCCGTTCATGGAGACGACCAATGGCTTTCTGCAGAACGAGGAGGAGCCCTTTTCCCGCCTCCTCGCCGGCAGGACGGAGCAACTGTTGCCGGATGCCTGGGGCGGATACAGCGACGCCGGGGACTGGGACCGACGGATCCAGCATCTCGAAGGGGCCCGGAGGCTCCTCGATCTGGCCCTCCTCTTCCCCGATTATTTTTCCCGCCTTCCTCTCAACATCCCAAAAACAAAGGATGATTTTCCCGACATCATCGACGAGGCCCTCTGGGGGATCGACTTCTTCCGCCGCCTTCAGGACCGGGACGGCGCGGTCAGGGGCGGCGTGGAATCCTCCCGGCATCCCCGGTTCGGGGAGACAAGCTGGCGGGAAACGGGCATACTGATGGCATACGCCCCCGATGTCTGGTCATCCTATCTCTATGCCGGGGCGGCCACCCGGGCGGCGTTCTGGTTTCAGGGGCCGGGAAGGAACCCCCGTATGGGGGCGATTTATGCAGAGAGCGCCCGACGGGCGGCGGTATGGGCGGAAAAGGTCTTTCTGGAGAAAAGGGAGGATAGTTGGCCTCCGGAGGTCCGCGATGCCAGAAATCTGGCGGCGGTGGAGCTGTTCCGGCTGACCGGGGAGACGGGATGGCACAGACTGTTCGCAGCGACCACCGTCTTCAGGAACCCCTCACAACCCCTGGTCTGGCACGGCCATCATGACCAGTCGGAAGCGGCATGGGTGTACGCCCGCCTCTCCGGCCGCGGCGTCGATCCCCTTCTCCAGCGCCGGTGCCGGGAGGCCATCCTGGAGGAAGCGGCCATCCGTCTCGCCGCCCAGGAGAAGGTCGCCTTCCGGCTGGCGAAGAATCCCTGGCGCCCCGCCGTCGCCGGTGCCTTTACCACCCCGGACGCCCTGTGCTTGATCTTCGCCCACGTCCTGACGGGAAAGGAAGAGTATTTAAGGGCCGTGCTCCTCGCCGCCCAGACCGGGGCCGGCGCCAACCCCCGGAATATGTGCTACACCACCGGCATTGGGCACAAGAATCCCCGTCATATCCTCCATTTTGACTCCCGGTTCAGCGGCCAGTTGCCCCCGGAGGGCCTTACCGTGTTCGGCCCCCTCGACCCGAACTGGAGCGGGAGAGGCAAAAACCGCGAACACCAGGAGGCGGGCAAGTATTGCTATCCCGAGGCGGACAAGTGGCCGATCATAGAAAATTACTGGGATGTGTTCTGGCATCCCCTGATGTGCGAATTCACCATCCACCAGACCATCGCCCCCAACGCCTTCGCTTGGGGATACCTGGCGGCCCGCCCGGGCAATTGATTCTGGTCGCTCCCGTTCCTCCCGGTGCACATAGGGGCCGACGACATAGCATCTCCCTACATATTTTGTCGGGGTAAGCCTTGCGGGTCATTCTTGCCCCAGACTCGCCCTATGTCATCATGAACGACGACCGACCTTCGGACCCTCCAAGTCACGGCCGCCGAGCAGGAAAGCGAGCACCGCGGTGCGGGGGAAAACCCAGCGGCAGAGGGCCAGCGGCGCGAGCAGCCCCGCGGCGAAGGTCGCCGGGACGATCCCTTCCCCGGGAACGCCCCGGGATTTCAGGAGAAAATAGAGGGGAAAGATGAAGAAATACTGCAGCAGATAGATCTGCAGCGAGTACCGCCCACAAGTTTCGAAAAAAGACATGGGGAGCCTTTCCCGGCAGACGAAACAACAGGAGATGATCCAAACGCTCCCGGCGACGGCCACGGTCATCTCAAAACCGGGGATTAACCGGACCGGGGTCACGAGATTGCCGGCCACAAGCAGCACCAGGGAGCCCCCCCAGACCACCTCCTTGCCGACAAATACCAATATCGCATCTTTTCTTGCCGCCGCCAGGATGCCGAGATAATAATACACGACAAAATGAAAAACGTTGCCCAGACCAAAAATCCGGATGTCGGGCGAAAACATCTGACTCAGCGCCAGGAGGGGCAGGAGGAGAACCGCCGGCAGACGGGCCAGAAGGGGGGCCAAAAGCCACATGATCATGAGGGCGTAGATGAACCAGAGAAAGAGGGCGGGGTTGTTGCCGGGATAAAGAAGGATGTCCCAGGGAAGGTTCGCCAGGCCGACGGGCCTTTTGGCCAAGGGGGAAACGAAGTATTTCAGGGCGGCGTAGGCGATGCTGACCGTAAGATAGGGGACAAATAGGTACGAAACCCTCTGCAAGACATTTTTCCCGACCTCCCACGCCGGGCCGCCCTGGGTGAGGCGGGAAGAAAAGAAGCCGGAAAGAAGAAAAAACAGTGGCATGTGAAAGCTGTAAATCCAGGAAAAAAGCAGGGGATACGCCTCCCGGACGGGCTCGCTGTGCCCGAGGGCGACCAGGATAATGCCCGCCCCCCGGGCCGCCTGCATCTCCCGAATGTAGGTTTTCTCTTTCAACAGCGTTTCCCTTTCATTGTAAAATACCTCATCAACTATTTAAAATCATTAAATCAACAACTTTACTTCCCCTCTTCGTATCCCCAAAGCGCCTCAATGTGACTTTGCACTTCCGTCACGGTAATGGCCTCCATGCAGGCTCCAGGAACGGCGACGGACTTCCTGACGGAGCAGCGATCGTCTTCCAACAGGCAGGGGCTGCAGGGGAACGGATGCTGGATCGCGACGCTCCGCTCCCCACGGGGCCGGAATCTCTCCATCTCTACAGGACCGAAGAGGACGACGAGCGGAATATCCAGGGCCGAGGCCATGTGGGCGATGGGACCGTCATTGGCGACGATGAGCCGGGAGCGTTTCATTAGGGCGTAGAGGGAAAGGATATCCGGCCGGCCCGTAATGTCGATTATTCCTTCCGCGCAGCGGGATTGCTCCCTTATGCGGGCGGCGACCTCTCGATCCCAGGATGCCCCCGCCAACACCACGACGCCTGGGGGACGACAGGTCAGCAGCCAGTCCGCCAGGGCGGCAAAGTTCTTTTCCGGCCATCGCTTCAGGTGCTTCCGGGCGCCGGGGGCGAAGATGAACAGGGGCCGCCCCTGGAGCTTCCGTTCCCGGAGGAACGATTCCGCCCATGCCTCCTGCAAGGTATCAGGATAGATCTCCACCCGGGGAGACACCTTGGTCACCGCAATCCCCAAATGGCCCAGGAGCCGGACGGCCTTGTCGATTTCATGGCTTGCCTCCACAAATGCCGTGGCCGCCGCCAAGAGATATCGCCCCCCGGTCCGGTCATAACTCAGGATGTACTTGGCCTGCCCCAGATAACCGAACAAAAACAGGTGGCGCAAATCGCCCCGGGGGTCGAGGAGAAGATCAAAGCGACGTCGTCGCAGCTCGGCAAGGAGGCGGAGAAGTTCCCGTCCCCGGACAGTAAAGCCCGACCTTTTCCCTTCCGGACGGGATTTCGTCCACCACGGGGCATCGTAGATCAGGATTTCGTCGATGTGGGGATTGTTTTCCACCACCGCCTTTCCCCAGGAACCTACCAGACAGGTTATCCGCCCAGCGGGGTAGCGTTCCTTCAGAAGGCGGAAGACCGGCGTCGTCATGATGACATCGCCGATATGATCGAGGCGGACGACGAGGATGCGCTCGATGTTCTCCGCGACGTGGCTGTCGCACCGGGGATATTTCACCCCCAGAAACCGGCGGATCCACACCCACCCCCCGAGGAGGCGATCCACGAAATGGGCGAGCCGTTTTTTTACGGGATCCCTGATCACATATCTCTCCGCACTATATCTTTACGTAATTATTGTCTTTTACCCACCAGGGCATAGGCCAGTCGGCGGCGGCCCCGATAGTGGTTGAAGAAATAGCGCACCTTGGTCCGGCGGAAGCCCAGGACGCCGAGGTAGTTTTTCAACACCGGCGGCGGCAGGTACCACCAGGTATCCCAGTTCTCCAGCGTCCGGAACCGGGGAACGAAGGTGGCCTGCGGCGGGGTGAAGTGACTGAGGAGATGGTTGATCAGATACCGGTTCCAGACGGTTTCACTGACGATCACCGTTTCCCGGGTCAGGGACAGGACCTTCTGCAGGGCCAGAAAGGGATTCTGCAGGTGCGGGAGGATCGATCCGAAGGTGGCGATGTCCACCGGTCCGATTTCCATCGGCAGCTCGTAGATGTTGCCATAGACGACCCGGGCCCGGGAGCCGTGGACGCGATGACACAGCCAGTAGCCGTTGTTGAGTTTCCTGATCGCCTCCCGGCGCTCCGCCAGGATCCGCTCGTGGTCGAAACCGGCGAAAGGGACCACATCCCAGTTGTAATCCTCCGAAAGATCGAAAGAGACGACCTCAGCCCCCTGGCGCTCCATATAGAAGCAGAAGAATCCCGACGCCGTTCCCATCTCCAGAACCCGCTTACCCCGGAAATCCACCCCGCCGAGATAGCGATGCTCGATGCCCCGCAGATCCCAGTCCCCTTTTATCTCTCCATAACCGGGAATGTTCATGGAATGGTAGAAGGCACAGTCCCGGATATCCGTTATCATCCGTGGCGCCGCATAGAGCTCTCTTTCCTTCAAGGCCGCCTCCTGTATGCCTCCGCCATGATTCGGTTATGTGGTCTGCGTATAATTTTATTCATTACAAGGTGTTAAGCTCGACAACAAAGGGGAGAAAAACCTTTGCTTCGCTGCCGGCAAACCATTTTTTCGCAGTCAGGCAAAGTTCTCACGAGGTCAAAATCGCCCCCTGCTCTCCTCTCCCTATCGCAGTACCGCCAGTTCTCGGAAGTAATCGGCATAGCGGGCCACCACCTCCTTCCAGGAATAACGGCTTCGGGTCCATTCCCCAATGCCGGACCGGATGCGGGCCACCTCTCCGGGCGTCGCGACGAGGCGCGACAGCATTCCCGCCAGATCTCCCGGATCTTTCCGGAAAAAATACCCCTGCTCACCCACAACCCGGCGATTGAAATCCACATCCACCGCCAGGGGGACCGTTCCCAGCCCCATCGCCCGGAGGAGCGAGGGATTAGTCCCGCCCACTTCGTGACCGTGGAGGTAGAGATACGCCCCTCTGTAAAGGGCGTTCAATTTCCCCTGATCGTTTACCCGTCCGGCGAAGATGACCTTCTCGTCGGCCAGTCTATGGAGTTCCTTCAGGTATTCATCCCCATAAGGGGCATCGCCGACAATGACCAGCGGCATTTCCACCCGCGCTGCGACATATTCCCGAATGACGATATCGGTGTTGTTTTCCCGCTCCAGACGTGCCACGACCAGCAGATATCGTTCTGCAGTCACCCCCACTTCCCCATAAACGGTGGGATCCAAACCGTATCGGTCTTCTGATCCGTAAGCGATACATATCGAGTCGGTTCCGTACTCCCGTCGGTAGTATTCCTGCATGGCCGGGTTGTCCGTCACGATTTGCCGCACCCCTTTGGCGGCGAGCCATTCCACCCATCGGTAATACCTCCGTGCCAGCCTGCCCCACTTCGTCCGCTTCCATCCCAGACCATCGGTGTGGATCGCCGTCTTCTTGCCGCCGAGCCTCAGGAGGACCACCACAGGGGCATTGCCGGGATCGACGACGAAGTAGATGTCGAAGGGCGCGAAAAAGGCATGGACGGCACAGCAAAATGTATGGAAGAGACTCTCGAAACCTTTGATCCGCGTCGAGGGGATATAGACACAACGTACTCCCCCCACGAAAGGAGGGCGCTTTTCATAGTAGTCGCTCCGGCAATAAACGGTCACTTCCAGACCGTGATCGCGCACCAGACCAAGGGACAGCTCTTCCACGAGGGTATCGAACCCCCCGTAATTGGCGGGAACGCCCCGGGCACCGATAATGGCCAACCGGAGGGTGATGGGGGATGAGGAAGCGGTCTTGTCGGACATGTGCACCTCCAAGGGCGGTCAATAATTTTGCGATGGATGTATTTTCATCGGCTGCCGGGAGCTGATAGCTTCCTTGAACCGGTCATACTGTTTCACTGCCGGAACCTTCTGCACCGGCAAGGGATCTTTTCCCCCACAGGGACGGTCCTTGATGATCTGCCGGGCCGGCAACCCACCGCCGTAAGCCGTGACAACGAGCAAGAACACCCGCACCGTAATCGGGTTTTCCCATACTGTGTGTTTCTTGTTTTCATTTTTGATCGCACAAAACGATGCTATGAGCAGCATTGTATCAGACATCGTTCAATGTGGAAACCAGATTCATCAGTTATTTCCAAACCGGGAAACAGGCGGTCCGTCAAAGGACAGCAACATCGGCAAGGAGAAGGGGATTGCCGAAGTTTCGGTATTCCACCTCAATGTCATCAGGAAAGTTCCGGAGGGCATTACCTTTTTCCGGCAGACGGCACCCTGAAGGCGTCGGGTGTCAAAAAAAACGGACGCCTTTCTCCGGGGAAAGGCGTCCGTGTTCAATCCTATCTCTTTTTGCTCACATCACCCCGAAACCGATAAGCAGGGCGAAACCGCTCAAAACCAGCCCGGCCCAGAGCAGCGTCATGGTGGTGTAACCCATGATTTCCTTGGCCGAGAGTCCCGCCAGTCCCAGCAGCGGCAGGGCCCAGAAGGGTTGGATCATATTGGTCCACTGGTCCCCCCAGGCCACCATCATCGCCGATTTGACGGTATCGATGTTCATCATCTTCGCCGCCTCGATGGTGATGGGTCCCTGAACGGCCCACTGACCGCCGCCGGAGGGGACGAACATATTGACCACCCCGGCCCCCCAGAACTGGAACATGTAAAAGGTTTCCGGCGTGGAAATGGCCACGAACCACCCGGCGATGACCTTGGCCAGGCCGGTGCCGATGAGGATCCCCATGATGCCGCCGTAGAGGGGAAACTGCAGGGCGATGCCGCCGGCGGACCGGATGGCGATATTCATAGCGTTTACGTAATTGATAGGTTTGGCATGGAGGATGACACCGGCGATGAAGAAAATAAAGATCACGATGTTCAGATTGAGATCCAGGCCCTTCTTGGAGAAGTGGAGTAAGAGGTAGAAGACGCCCATAGCGGCGAAGATCATGTTGACCACATAGCTGTGGTCGATCCGCTCCGCCAGGGTGGGATTCGCCGGCCGTTCAACCTTGACGGTCTGTCCTTCCATCTCCTTGAGACGTTCCGGGGAGATGCTGATCGTATCTTCCTCCTTGGGATGAATCAGATAGAAGAGCACCGGGAGACCGAGGATGATGATCGCGGCGGGAATCAGGTTCCAGGTCGCAAAGATCGTATCGGATACCGGTACAACCTTGCCCGTGATCTTTTCGATGAGGTTCTGGGGTGCCTTGGGCGTGGCCAGCAGGAGCCCGATGGAGCTGGAGAACCCCATGTGCCAGCAGATGAACCCGCTATAGGCGGCACCGACGAGGACGGGAAAATCGGCCTTCTTGGTGCGACGGGCGACCTCCAGGGCCAGGAGCCCCGCGAAGATGAGGCCGAAGCCCCAGTTGATCCAGGAGCCCACGCCGCCCACGAAGGCGACGATCATCGCCCCCTTGACGGGGGTGTCGGCCATTTCCGCCACCCAATCGAGGACCTTCTTCATGGGCGGTGTCAGGGCCAGGACGTATCCCGTTACCAGGATGAGGATCATCTGCATGGCAAAGGCGATGATTCCATAGATCCCATCACCCCAGGTGGTGATCACTTTCAAGACGTCCGCCGGCGTGAAGATCAGGGCCAGGACCGCCGAGATAAACGTCAGCAGGATGGCAAACAGGTAGGCGTCGGGTAGATAATGACGCATAACGTAGGTAAAGAATGACGCAAGTTTTCTTAACATGACAACACCTCCTCCTTAAAAAAATGATTGATGAAAATAAAAAAATCCGCCGTCAAACACTGACGCGGATTTCTTGAACCTCATCCTCATAACCCCTCCCGTAGGTGTTGATGATCGGAGAAGCAAGTCGCTATTAAACCGGAGGAACTCTACAGGAAAAGAAACAAATAATCAACAATGAAATTTGCCATTGACAAAAGCCCTGCATGTTGCCACGATGCCGCTGGGCTTGGTATTTGGCCGAGAGAAAACAATCGGGGAAAGGTGTGTAAGCTCAACATAACCTCGGGAAAATGGTATCGGCCATGAATAAGAGTTATACGTTACCCGTACAAAGAAAAAAAAGATTTCTGAACTGCAGCGCAGCCGTTTTTCAAAGGTCTCCGTGTGAGGAGCGACGTTGAACCAACCGCCCAACTGCCATACCGAAGGCCAGAAACGCCTGAAGATCATGATCATGATCGACGGCGTCATGATCGTCATCCTGCTGGTGAACCTCGCTTGGATGGTCTGCGACTGGACCTTCTCCTTCCCGCCCTTCCACGAATTCGTCCGGGAAAACCTGACGCGGCTGTACCGCTTTTACGAACCCATCCATGTAAAATACTGGTCTTACGATCTGGTCTTCGCCGTAATCTTCCTCCTGGAATTTTTCCTCCGTTGGGGATTGTCCGTCCACTGGAAGGAGTATCACCGCGGGTTTTTCTATCCCGCCATACACATCTACGATTTCCTGGGCAGTCTCCCCGGCGGATTCCGGTGGCTGCGTCTTCTCCGGCTCATCGCCTTTTTCGCCCGACTCCAGAAACTGGTGCGCATCGACCATTACCTCTTCCGAAAATATCACAAATACCGGGACGTGATTATGGAGGAGATCTCCGACCGGGTCGTGATCAATGTCCTGACGGACATGCAGCGGGAGCTCCAGGCCGGGACACCGCTGCTGAAAAGAGTCGTCCGGGAGGTGATCCGACCGAGGCGCCAGGTCCTCACGGAACTCCTCGTGGAAAAGCTGCGGCTGGTGGCCCGGGACATGAACGAGATCTTTGAAAAGGATCTGCGCGTTTATATAGAAGGATGCATCCGCAAGGCCTTGACCAGCAGCGAAGACATCCGGCTTCTGGAAAAGATACCCGGCGCCGGAAGACTTATCTCCCGGCGGGTGGAAAGTATGGCGGCGGACATCGCCTTTCACAGCCTGGACAAGGTCTTCAAGGACATTCACCTGCCGGAAAACGACCATATCCTCCATGAACTGGCGGGGAAGGTCGTCGACGGCATTCTGGCGGAGGCCAAAGGGGACATCGACGGCGACATGACGGAGATCATACATCAAACCCTCGAGATCGTTAAAGAGCAGGTAGCGGAAAAGCAATGGAAGATAAGAGAGTCAAGAGAGGCTGCCGTCTGCACAGAACTGGGTGAGGGTGGGGGGTAAGGGCGTATCCTGAAAAACATGGGCCTTTTGCTCCTCCACATCATGGTCTTTCTGGGCGCTTTTCTGCTGTTCAGCCTGGAACCCCTGACCGGCCGCCTCCTGATCCCCTACTTCGGCGGAGCGGTGCACATCTGGCTGGTCTGCCTGATGTACTTCCAGTTCCTCCTGCTGCTGGGGTATCTTTACGCCCATCTTCTGGCCCGCCGACTGGGACGCTGGCATCTGGCGCTCCTCCTGCTGCCCCTGTCCGATCTCCCCCTGGCGATGGCGGCGGAGATCGCCCCCACCGGCGAGGTATGGGCGCTCCTGACAGCGCTGACCAGGAACATAGCCCTGCCCTTCGCGGTGCTGTCCACCACGGTGGTCGTCGTCCAGCTCTGGGTGGCCCGGGCGTCTCTCGGTCGGGTCTTCAACCCCTATATCCTCTACGCCACCTCCAACGCCGGTTCTCTGGCGGCCCTGCTGGGCTACCCCCTCCTGGCGGAGCCGTTCCTGGGTCTCCGCACCCAGAGCCTCATCTGGAGCGGCGGCTATGTGGTTTACCTGCTGGCCGCGGCCGGCGTCTGGCGCTTTCTCCGCCCCCGGCTCGGCACCGCCCCGGACACCTCCTTGGACGGTTCGCCGAAAGAGGTTATCTCAGCAACGGGCGGGAACGGGATCTTCGGAACAGGGGGAGGAAAACCGCCGTCTGCTTCCGGACCGGAAACAAAGGTAAATCCGGAAACGTCCCCTGAGGGCCCGCGAGAAAAGGGCTCAACCGATATCATGGTCGGGGCGCCGCCCGCCAAGGCTGAAGTCGTACGGGACAGGGGATACCCCTGGTGGCTGCTGCTGAGCTTCATCTCTTCCGCCCTGCTGGTCACCGTCACCAATCTCATCGCCATGGAGATCGGTTCCTTTCCCCTCGTCTGGGTGCTGCCGTTGGCTCTCTATCTGGCGAGCTTCATCATCACCTTCCGGGACGGCGACCGGTTTTCCCTCGCCGTCATGTACCTCTGGCCGGAGGTCATCATCCTCGGCTTCATCCTGTACGTCATCCCCGCCAGCCACTGGTTGTTTCACGTCCTGCTGCTGCTGGCGTTCTTCGCCCTCTGCGTCATGGTCCACGGTGATCTGTACCGGCGTCGCCCGGCCGTCTCCCGCCTCACCGGCTTTTACCTGGCCGTCGCCCTGGGCGGTTTCCTGGGGGGAGCGGCGATCACCCTGGGAGCTCCCCTCGTCTTCTCCGGGATATACGAATATCCCCTCATGCTGGGGCTCCTGACGATTCTCTTCGGATGGAAATACCGACGGTTCGCCTCCCTGTCCTGGTCCGTGAAATCCGTGGTGGTCACGAGCAGCCGGATCGGGGCGGCCGGGGCGATGTATCTGATTTTGATCCTTCTATCCGGGGTGAATTTCTACGGCGATCGCTTGTTCTCCCACCGCAATTATTACGGTGTGAGCCGGATCTACGATTTTCCCGCCGACAAGGACGCGCCGGCGGGGGTGCGGGTCCTCATCCATGGTTCCACCATGCACGGCCTCCAGTTCCGGGACCGGGACCGGGAAAAGATGCCGACGATGTATTATCACGTCAAGGGAGGTCTGGGGGACGTCTTTGCCGCCCTGCCTCACCCCCGACGGATCGCCGCCGTCGGGCTGGGGGCCGGTACGGTGGGGGCCCTGACCCGTCCGGGGGATGTCCTCGACTTCTATGAAATCGATCCCGATATGGAGGGACTGGCCCGACGCTGGTTCACCTTTCTGCAGCACACGCCGGCGACGCTCCGGGTCATCGTCGGCGACGGCCGCCTGAATCTCCGCCGAGCCGACGAACGTTACGATCTCATTCTCGTGGACGCCTTCAGCGGCGACGGTATCCCCACGCACCTCATCACCCGGGAGGCCCTGGAGATCTACCGGCAGCGCCTCCGGCCCCACGGCCTTATCGTCCTGCACCTGACGAACCGCTATTACGACCTCCGGCCGGTCGTCAAGGCCACCCTGACCGGTCTTGACCTCGCCGGGGCCATGAAACGGTCCGCTTTGTGCAGCAGCGATACCTATATGCCCATCGCCACCCTGTATCTCGTCATCGCACCGGATGCCGGCGATCTGAAACCTTTCGTGGAAAGGGGCTGGATTCTGTTGGGGGAAAAGGACGGCCTGCCTCCCGGGGTGGCCTGGACGGACGACTATATCAACATCCTCGCCCCGGCAGCGGCCAAATTCGGCGCGAAATAGCCTTATTGTCGCGATCAGTCGCTGATTTTATAGCCCTGCTCCCGAAAAAGCCGCAGGCAGGCATCCACGGCCGCCGGGTTGTAAAGCGTCCCTCTGTTCTTGGTGATTTCCGTCAGAGCGGCTTCGAGACCTAGGGAGGGACGATAAGGACGATGGGTCGCTATGGCATCCACCACATCGGCGACGGACAGAATCTGCGATTCCATAAGCATTTCGTCTCCGGTCAAGCCCTGGGGATATCCGGATCCGTCCAGCCGTTCATGATGCTCGAGAACCATCCGGGCGATCGGCCAGGGGAAACGGATATCTTTCAGGATCTCATATCCGGATTGCACGTGGTTTTTGATCAAGCCGAACTCCACGGGGGTCTGTCTTTTCGGTTTGCTGAGGATCTCCGCCGGAACGGATATCTTGCCGATATCGTGAATCATCCCGGCAATGCGCAATCCCTCGTTCACTTCATCGGCCAATCCCATCTCTTTGGCAATGGCGACGGCGAGATCCCCCACGTGGCGTTGGTGTCCCGCCGTATAAGGATCCTTGGTTTCAACCAATGCGGCTATCGCCCGGACAGTTCCATCGAGGGCCTCTTTGAGCAGCTCCACGCTTTTTTTCCTGTCGCTTATGTCCTGGATGATCCCTTCATAATAGATAATTCTCCCCCGGTCATCACGGACCGCCCGCATGGTGCAATAAACCCAGATGGCGCTGCCGTCCTTCCTGAGGGCCTTGATCTCATAATCGCGGGCGAATCCCCGTCTTTCTAACTCCGCCACCAGTCCGGCGTATTCTTCATAATGGGCGTAGAGTTGGCGGCCGATATCCGTCACTTCGGCGATCATTTCTTCCGGGGTATCGTAACCGAAAATGCGCGCCATGGCGGGGTTGGCGATGACGAATGTACCCGCAGGCGCAATGTGGCAAATACCTTCCTGGGCATTCTCAAAGATGCTGCGGTACTTGAGCTCGCTCTCCCGCAAGGCTTCTTCCGCCTTGCGGCGCTCGGTAACATCCTCCAGATGGACGATGATCAAGTTGGCGGGAACGAAGACGAAGGTGATCACGACCAGTCTGCCGGGCATAAAATGCTCGGATTTGTCCTCCATTCGGATGATCCCTCTTTCGTCGTAACAGCGGTGCATGTTTCTCGGGATCTCCGGTCGATCGGCATACAGCTCGGAAACCTTCCTGCCGATGAAGGATTCGATCGGACCGGCGGCAAATGTCCGCGCCCGCTCATTGAAACTCGTCAGAACAAAGTCATCGTCCCGCCGTTCCCACGTAAACATCGCTATGGGGCTGCCGCGGTACTGGGCCTCGAACCGGCCCTCGCTGTCTTTAAGGGCTTGTTCCGCCCGTTTCCGCTCCGTGATGTCCCGGGCGATGCAAACCATCCCCTTTACCTGCCCGTCACGGATGATGGGGGAACCGTTGACTTCGCCGATCTTGATGGTTCCATTACGGGCGATAAATTGATAAATCGCCGCTTGAACAGTTTCCCCCTTCAGGATCGAATTCATATCGGCCATCGCCCGTGAAAAGGATTCCGGCGTCAATATACCAGCCAGATCGGCAACCGGCCGGCCCACAAAATCCTGTGGCTTGTAGCCCAGTATTCGCGTCACACTGGGAGAAATGCTCAAGATTATCAAATCGGCATCGATCGTAAAAATGACATCCGAAACATTCTCGAAACTCAGCCGATAGGTCTCTTCAAAAGCCTTGAGTTCCCGATTCGTCTTTTCCAGCTCTGAGATCTTCTTATCCAATTTGCGCCAGAGCTGTTCGTTATGTTGCTTCAAAAATTCCATTTCATCGATGCACGGCTCGGCTGCCTCTTTCCCTTTCACCTTTTCCGCCAGCATTTCCTGCAGAATGTTCAGCAACACTTCCGGTTCCTGGGGTTTGAGAATGAAGCGCTCCGCCCCCAGGCTCAAGGCAAAAGCCTCGTCTTTGGCTTCCGTGTAGGTAGCGGTATAAAACGCAAAGGGGATATGTTTCAGCGCCGGGTCCGTCTTCCACTCTTTACAGAGGCAGTAACCGTCCATTACGGGCATCAGGATGTCGGAAACGACCAGATCCGGAGGATGCTGACGGGCTTTGATCAGCGCCACGGCGCCGTTTTCGGCGGAGATGGTTTCATAACCGTTTCCGCCCAGAAGGGTTTCCAGCATATAGCGGTTCGTCTCCTCGTCATCGACGATCAGACATCTGATCATGGCCGCCCGTTCCTTTTTCTACCTTGACGGTCTTATTGCCCAACGGCTTTTCCCTCCGCAAGGCGGGCGTCCTCCCCCCAGGCCGGGAGAGGACGCCCGTTTGCCTGTCAATAGAAGTTCTTACCGAAGAGACGCCGGCTCATCCCGGTGAGGTCCGCCCACTTCATGGGGCCGCCCTTGTCGGCGGGGAAACCCACTCCCCAGATCATGCCCACGTCTATCATCCGCACGTCTTCCACAACCTTACGATCGAGGAGGTCTTTGCCCGTCTTGACCATGGCTTCCAGGAGGCCTTCCTGGATCTGCGCCGCCGTGAGCTCCCGCTCGCCTTTCCGGGCGATGAGGGGCAACACCTCGGGATCGACACTGCCGTCCTTGAGGAAGAAACCCTTGCCGGATTTCTTCAGTCCCATACGTCCCGCCTCCACGACCTTGGCCAGGGTCTCCTGGCGGATTCCCATCCCCTTGAAGATCTTGTAGGGCACATCGATCCCCACTTCGTCGGTGAGACGGATGGGTCCCACGGGCATGCCGAAGGCCGTCATCGCCCCGTCCACCTTTTCGATGGGGGTTCCCTCCTCGATATACCGGAAGGTCTCCAGGAGCATGGGGAACAGCAGGGCGTTCACCACGAACCCGGCGTTGTCCCGGCAGACGATGGGGCGCTTGCGGATGGCGGCGGCAAAGTTCAGGAGGTTGTCCACCGTCTCCTGGCTGGTCTGCTCGCCCCGGATGACCTCCACCAACTGCATGAGCCAGACGGGAGAGAAGAAATGAAGGCCTCCGAAGCGCTCCGGATTGGTCAGCATCGGCGCCATGGATTTGATGGGCAGGGAGGAGGTGTTGCTCGCTACGACGCAATCGCCGGGAATCACCTGACAGAGCTCCTGATAGACCTGCTGTTTGATCTTCAGGTCCTCGAAGACCGCCTCGACGACGATGTCCACGTCCCGGAATTCCGGTCCGTAAGCGGCGGTGGTGACGATCAGTTTCATATAATCGTCCACGGCGCCCTTGAGGCGCTTCTTCTCCGCCATCCCCTCCAGGATCTTCCGGACAAAGGCCTTCCCCGGCTCCAGGGCCTCCGGAATGTCCTTGACGACCACGGGGATCTGCATATTCCGGACGATGTCGATGACGATCCCCCGGCCCATGGTGCCGAAACCCAGGACCGCGGCCTTTTTCAGTGGTTTCGGCACGAAGCCCTTGGTCATCATCGCCTTGGGCTTGTCCGTGAGGGTCTTGATGAAGAAGGTGTTGATGCTGCCCTTGGACTCCGGGGACATGACGACGGCCACGAAGTTGTTCTTCTCGATCTCCAGCCCCTCCTCCAGAGAGACCTTGAGGCCCTCCTGGATGGATTTCAGGGCCAACATGGGGGCGGGGAGCTCCCGGCCCCGGGTGGCCTTGAGGATCCCCTGGCGGGCCAGGGCGGCCACGTCGTCGAGTTGGGTGAAATCATGCGCCGGTCTTTTCAGGGCCGCCGTGCCGGCGATTATCTCCCGGAGGAATGCCTTGGCCGCACCCAGCAGATCCGCATCCGCCGGGATGAGGCGGTCGATGATCCCCAGCTCCAGGGCCTTGGCCGCGGGGAGCATGGTGCCTTTGAGGATCAGCTCGATGGCGGGATAACCGATGAGACGGGGCAGGCGCTGGGTGCCGCCGCCGCCGGGAAAGAGACCGACATTGCATTCGGGAAGGCCGATGAGGGTGGTTTTCCCCTCCTTGGCGATCCGGGCCGTGCAGGCCAGGGCGAACTCCAGGCCGCCGCCGAGGCAGTGGCCGTGGATGGCCGCCAGGACCGGCAGGTTGAGATCGTTGAGTTTCCGGAAGGCCCCGTGGAAGAGCTCCAACACCTCCCGCACCTGGGCCGGCGTCTCGATATCGGCGATCATCTTGAGGTTCGCCCCGGCGAAGAAATTGTCCGGTTTCCCGGAGATAAAGATAATCCCCT
The DNA here is from genome assembly GCA_018056545.1 of Syntrophobacterales bacterium. Taxonomy (GTDB): domain Bacteria; phylum Desulfobacterota; class Syntrophia; order Syntrophales; family UBA8958; genus UBA8958. The sequence goes on along the minus strand of JAGPFL010000001.1, from coordinate 6,982 downwards.
GGAGTCCTTTGGCCCCGGCCAGCTCCCCCATCAACTCGTCGAAGCTCGTAAAGGCCGCCTCGGTCCAGGTGTTCATGGCGTCGCCGACGACATCGAAGGTCACCACCCCGATACCGTCCGCCACCTGCAATTGAAAAACTTTGCTCATAAAATACCTCCGTTGCTCTTGCTGCGATTAAATTAACGTCCCGCCGGCGGTATGGCGCACCTTGCCCACACCCTCCGGGCATTTTCCATCGAGGATGCGCTTCTATATGTTTATATGAAAATGGCTCCACTGATCTTTTTGAAACCATTTTCATCGTTGGTGTTGGTTGGCCAAACATGCCAATTTATTAGACTATGTCGAAATCGCCAAAATTCGCCCGCGGCGTCGGCCCCTTCCCGACTATATTGCCGGTCGGTTACTTTATCCGCCGTATTGCTCGTCGATCCACTTTTGATACTCTCCCGAACGGACCCGGTCCGCCCACGCGCGGTTTTCCACATACCAGGCCACGGTCTTCCGCAGGCCGGTGAGGAAGGACTCCCGGGGCTGCCAGCCCAGCGCCTGCCGGAGTTTGGAAAAATCGATGGCATAGCGCCGATCGTGCCCGGGGCGGTCCTGGACGTAGGTGATGAGGTCCCGGCGGGAGCCGCCGCCGGTTCGGGGACTGATTTCGTCCAGAATATCCAGGATCATCCCGACGATGACGATGTTCTCCATCTCCGCGGCGCCGCCGATGTTGTAGGTCTCCCCCCGCCGTCCCCGGTTCATGATCGTCCAGATGGCGTCGCAGTGATCCGTGACGTAGAGCCAGTCCCGGACATTCTTCCCGTCGCCGTAGATGGGCAGGGGCTTTTCCTCCAGGGCGTTCAGGATCATGAGGGGGATGAGCTTTTCGGGAAACTGGTAGGGGCCGTAGTTGTTGGAGCAGTTCGAAAGGGTGGTGGGGAGGCCGAAGGTTTCGTGGTAGGCCCGGACCAGATGGTCCGAGGCGGCCTTCGAGGCCGAATAGGGGCTGTTGGGCCGGTACGGGGTCTCCTCGGTGAAGAGCCCCGTAGGTCCCAGGCTGCCATAGACCTCGTCGGTGCTGATGTGATGGAACAGCCGGAAGGCGTCGCCCCGGCTGCGGGCGATCTCCAGGAGATGGAAGGTTCCCACGATGTTGCTGAAGATGAAGCTGTCGGGACGCTTGATGGAGCGGTCCACATGGGATTCGGCGGCGAAGTGGCAAACGCCGTCGATGTCGTAATCCGCAAAGATCTTCTTCATGGCTTCCTGATCGCAGATGTCGGCACGGTGGAAGAAATAGCGTCCCGGCCAGGCGGCGGCCACGCCCTGGAGATTTTCCGGATTTCCGGCGTAGGTCAGGGCATCGACGTTGACGATCCGCCCCTGGAAATCCTCCCGCGCGAATAGATAACGGATGAAGTTGCTGCCGATGAAGCCGCACCCCCCCGTCACCAAAAGGTTCTCGATACCGATGGTCATTTCTGTTTCTCCTTACTTTAAAAATCCCTGGATAATACGGTTGACCGCCTCGTCGTAGGTCAGTCCCAGACTCATGAGTTTCATGAGCTGGTCGCTGGCGATCTTGCCGATGGAGGCTTCGTGGGTCAGGGCGGCGTCGGGATGATGGGCCTTCAGGGCCGGGATCGTTTCGTTTTTCCCGTTGTCCATGATGATGGCGTCGCACTCGATGTGGCCGAAACAGGGGGCCTGGGCCTCCAGCGTGGCGTGGAAATCCTGCCGGGAGTCCCCCTTGATGACGGAGCGGGAGATCATGTTCGCCCGGCTGCCCTCCCCCTGCATCGTGATGGTGTTCGTCGAGACCGCCCGCTGGGCGCCTTCCGTGAGAACCCGTTCGGTGATGAGCAGCAGACTGTCCGGACCGAGGGTCGCCTCGTTGACCCGGTTCGCCTCATCCACGCCGCCGATCTGGGTCAGTTCCATCTCCGCCGTCGCACCTTCCGCGAGGATGACCTTCGTGGTGGGATTCAAACTCCTTCGTCCCCGTCCGGGACCCCGCGCGTAATGTTTTTCCACATACTTGACCTTCGCGCCTGCGCCGACGTGAAACTCGTGGATCCCCGCGTGGCCCTCCGGTTCCGGACCGCCGCAGTGGATGCCGCAGCCGGCGATGATGGTCACATCGGATCCCGCGCCGATGATGAAATTGTTGTACACCACATCGTAAAGCCCCGCCTGGCTTAAAATTACGGGGATGTGAACGGACTCGTTGACCGTTCCCGGCTTGATGGTGACGGTAATTCCTTTACCGTCGGCCAGGGATTCGATATTGATATTGGCGGAGACCTCCCGTTTCAGCAGTTGGCCGTTCTTGCGGATATTGAAGGCCCCTTTGGGCAGGCCTTCCAGATCCGCCACCGTTTTCAGCAATTCCTTATCGATAGCATCCAACATCTCTGTCTCCTACGCATTTTCTATAGTTGCAGACGCTCAGGTCGTTGAGCATGGGGAGGGCCCCCTGGAGGTCCCCCCGATAGACGAGCTTGCCTTCGCTGATCATGAGCACGATGTCCGCCGCCTCCAGAAAGGCCCGGTTGTGGCTGACCACCAGGGTGGTCGTGCCGCGTTCCTTCTGTTCCCGCTTGAGGAGGCGGACCATGGGCTGGATCGTCCAGAGGTCGATACCGGTATCCGGCTCGTCATAGATGGCCAGTTTGGGATTGCGGGCGATGGTGGTGGCCAGTTCGATCTTTTTGATCTCCCCGCCGGAGAGCTTGGTGTCCACCGGCTTGTCGAGGAAGGAAAGGGAACAGATCCCGACGCGGCGCAGGAGCGCCAGGAGCATTTCCTCGTCGTCCGTCCCCGCGGCCATGCCGAGGAGTTCCCGGAAGGTGATCCCCTTGAAACGGGCCGGCTGCTGGAAACTGTAGGCAATCCCCTCTTGGGCCCGCTCCGTGATGGACAGCGGGGAGATCTCCTTGCCGGCAAAAAGGATGGACCCGGAATTTGCCTTGTTGATCCCCATGATGAGTTTGGCCAGGGTGGTCTTGCCGCTCCCGTTGGGACCGGTGATGCCGTAGAATTTCCCCCGCTCGAAGGTGTAGTTGATCCCGTCGATGATGTTCCGGTCGCCGACGGAGAAATAAAGATCCTTAAGTTCCAGCATCGTTTCTACCTCCTTGGTGCCTGCTGCTTTTACAGCGGTCTTAATGATGGATATTGACGCCGATGTCAAATCATTTATGGCCGGGGAGAGGATTCAACGAAACAAGTCTCGCTGACGACCACTCCCTGAGTCAGACAGTCGCCCACGGGACAGCGTTTCTTGACCAGGGCGGCAAATTCCCGGATTTTCTCCTCGGGGGCGGCGGCCCGGATGAACACCCGGGTCCGGATCTGCTGATACCCCGGCCTTACCCCTTCCTGGCCCTTTATAAATCCTGCGGGATCGATGTCCCCCTCCAGTTCCACCCGGTACTCCTGCAGGTCGATCCCGAAGGGCCGGGCCAGAAACCGGGCGGTGATGCACTGGCAGGAACCCAGGGCGCACAGGAGCATCTCCACGGGATTCATACCCTCATCCGTTCCCCGCATGTTCCGGGGTTCATCGGCGATGACCGTAAAACCCGCCGTCCGGTTTTCCACCGCCATACCGTGGTCCAACAGTCGTGATGTCGCCTGAAAAGTCAACAGGGCCATAAGCAGTTTTCCTCCCCCTCAAAGATAATTCCGCGCCCCCAGGTAGCGCTTCCGGTAATAGGTGTTGGCCATAAGGTCGCTCCGGATCTTTTTCCCCCTCCCGGGGGCGTGGATAAAGCGGTCGTTACCGACGTAAATCCCCACATGGGAAACCTTGGCCCCCTTGCCGGTGGCAAAAAAGACCAGATCGCCGGGGCGCAGCTCCTTTTCACCGATCTCCTCGCCGGTCCCGAACTGTTCCCCCGAGGTGCGGGGCAGATCGATGCCGTTGAGCTGATAGACCGTCATGGTGAGACCGCTGCAATCGAAACCGGTTTCCGCGGAGGTCCCCCCCCAGAGATAGGGCACGCCGATGAAACTCTGTGCCGCCTTGACGATCTCCCGGCGGAGGTAATCCTCACCCAGCTCCCGGGCCTTGGCCACGGCGTATTCCTCCGGGGCGACCAGGTAAAAGTCCTCGATCAACCCCAGCATCTGCAGGGCCTCCGCCTGATTACGGGCGCTTTCCCGGGTGGCGAAATTTCCGATGCGGACCTTGAACAGTCCCGTCTTTGCCGCAAAATAGGTGGCATCCAGCCCTTTTTCCTTCAGGATCTCCGTAAAACGGGCGGCGTTTTCCGCCTGGGAAAAGGCCCCGGCCTGAATGGTGTAGCCCATGCGGGGGACCTTTTTCCCGGAGACCTTGACCCGTTCCTTCTTGACCGGCGCCGCTTTGGCCTTCGGGGGAGGGACATACCCCTTGCGGCCGCCGCATCCTACCGCCAGCACCAGGCAGAGAAGACAGAGGGTTACCCCCACCAGGAATCGGCAATGCGGGATGCCGGTTCTGTCGGCAACCGGCGACGGCAATGGTTCCACCCGGGTGACGTTCACTGGGCGGAATCCCCCATCCGGTATTTGGTACTTATCAGCCTCCCTCATATCAGAACGCTCACCAGCAGGCCCTTCAGATAGCGCCCCTCGCTATGGGCCAGGACGGTCGGATGATCCGCCGCGGCGGCAAACCTCCGCAACAAACGTAGGCTTTTTCCCGCGTCCCGGGCGGCCCCGAGGACGATCTTCTCGAAGAGGACCTCGTCCACGCCGTTGGAACACGAAAATGTGGCCAGCAGGCCTCCCGGCTTCAGGCGCCGCAAGGCCTGGAGATTGATGTCCTTGTAACCCCGGGCGGCATGGGGGACATCCCGGCGGCTTTTGGCGAACGCCGGGGGATCCAGGATGATGAGGTCGAAGGTTTCCTCCGTGTTCCGCAGATACCGGAAGACGTCCTCCCGGAACACGGGATGGGCGGCCGGGGAAAAACCGTTGGCCTGCAAATGACGCCGGGCCGCTTCATTGGCCGTCTCCGAGGTGTCCACGGAAACCACCCGCGTCGCGCCACCCCGGGCGGCATACACGGAAAAGGCCCCGGTGTAGGAAAAACAGTTCAGGACCGTCAGGCCCCGGCTGAGCTTTTCGATCCACCGGCGATAGTCCCGCTGATCGAGAAAGAACCCGGTTTTCTGGCCGGTATGGACGTTCACCTCGAAAGCGAGGCCGTTCTCCCGGATGGCAATGGACGGCGGCGGCGTTTCGCCCCAGGCCGTTGTCTGACGATCCGCAAGTCCCTCCAAATGCCGCGCCGGTCCTTCGCTTCTTTCCAGGATGCCCCGGGGGGCGTATGCCGCCGCCAGGGCCCCGATGATTTCCTCCCGCCGCTTCTCCACGCCGGCGCTGCCCACCGCCATGACCAGATAGTCCCCATAGCGATCCACCACCAGGCCGGGGATGCCGTCACCTTCCGCGTTTACAAGCCGGCAGGCGTTGTCCCCCACCGGGAGATTCCTTTCCCGGAGGACCGCTGCCGATCGCATCCGGTGCTCCCAGAAATCGCCGTCCACCCGGGCGGCAACATCCCCGGTGAGAAACCGGAAGGCAATGTCCGTCCCCGGGTGATAGAATCCCAAACCCAGGGGCTCGTCACGGGACGACAGCGCCGCAACCACATCTCCCGGGGCGGGATGGCCCGCCACTTTCCCCACCGCCCCGGAGAAGAGCCAGGGATGACCGGCTAAAAGGGATCGCTCCCGCCCTGTCTTCAATACAATCCGTGGATAATCCGTCAACGACGCTCCCTAAAGACGTGGATTTTTCCGGCCGGCGGCCGGCGTGTTCTTCAATATCATGAACGGCTTGAAAAGGGAAACCCGTCGCCCGCCGCTTTCCGGAATCAACGGCGGGTCGTGATCCCCGTCTTCTGCTCCACGAATTCCGCTCCGGAAGCGGCCGGAGATGCGGCTCCCTTCACCCCCGGGGCGCCGCCGACGAGTTTGACCCCCCGACTTTTCATCCCGATGTCGGCGCCCCGGGTCTTGACCCCATAGACCTCTCCGGCCGCCACCAGCTCCAGGTCCCCCAGCGGAACGGCACTGGCATGGAGGATCAACTCCTCGCTGCCGAAAGGTGGGGTAACCTCCAGGCGATAGCGGTCCTTGTCCCCCTCCGGCAACTCGTAGATCACCCCGCCGCGAAAGTAGTTGTCCTGGCGGTAGGGATTGGGCAGGAGCTGGATGATCCGGCCCGTAGCGTCCCGATAGAGGATACGGGCATAGAAGGGACGATTCCCCTTGAGAAAGATCCGGACGTTATCCCCCTGACGGTATTCCTTCCGGTCCGTCCAGATCCGGACGTTCAGCGGCGCCGCCGGATCGTCGGCAAGATCGCCCTTTTGGGCAAGCTGTTCCATGGCCCGGGTGTCCGGGGTCACCTCGGCCTTGATCCGGTAACGGAAACAATCTCCCGCCGCGGCGTCCCGATACCAGCCCGTCCCCTCATTCAGCTCTTCCAGGACCGTGACATTGGCCCGGGCATAGGCCTCGACCAGATCCTGCTCCACCTGGAAGTCCTTCATCTTTGTCTGACTCTTGATGAGCGTCTTGGCCTGCTCCACGGCATTGCGCCGCGCCTCGGCCCGGGCCTCCTTTTCCGCATCCCGCCGGGACTTGTCCACCCCCAGGCAGGAATAACCCTCCGCCACCACGATGGCCGACTGACCGGCAATAACATTCCGGTTTGTCCCCAGCGGACAAACAACGAAAGTCATCATCAGCAACGACAGGAAAATCTTTTGCAGCATAAGGACGCCTCCTGTGCGAAATAACGCCGATTTTTATTTTTCCGGTGAAAAATTTGATAAGTATTGCTTTTGGGGGATAGAAGTATAAAGGGGATGTTTTTGCCTGTCAAGGTATATGTCCATCGAAAAATCAGGGTCGGCGATACGGTATGGAGATCGGCGGCGATCCATCTGGCACCATCGGGCTCTTTTTTTGGGTGACTTGCCTGTCCGAA
>JAGPFL010000100.1 GCA_018056545.1 Syntrophobacterales bacterium | reverse complement strand
GTGCCGGGAGGCATGAAAACCCGTTTTTTTATAAAAAGGCAAACGCGCCTATGGACGACCGACAGACCACTTTGATCCTCCAGGACATAACCGACAAACTCTTCTGTCATCTTCACGGCGTCATCGATACGGAGGTCCTCGATCTCCTCGACAATCCCGATGTCGATCAACAAAAAATCGAAGGCCTGAAAACCAAGATCTCTCCCGAGATTACCGGTCGTCTTTTCTCGATGGCCAACGCCGCTTACTCAGGAAAATTACGCTCCGGGGCCATCAGAAATTTTTACGATGTCGTATTGCGACTGGGATTCGATCATGTCAAACTCTTCATTATTTTCCATTCCCTGCCCCATGTTTCACATAATCGGAAGGGAAATCTGCTCTACGCCAAGAGTTATTTTCGCTATATAATCGCCAAGATTGTTTTTGCCAAGGAATTCAACTTGAAACCACAAGAGAAAAAGGAACTGGAACTCGGGGCGCTTTTTTATGAAATCGGCAAGCTTCTTTTTTGCAGTTACCGGCAATCTTTTCCGCACCTGTATATGGACAACGGAATCGACGACAATTTCATCGAACGCCATCACCGATGGTTGGGGACGAAATTCTGCGACAACTTCCATTTACCCGGATACGTAAAAGAAATAATCGCTTCCGAATACTTCACCATGGAGGCGGAGCTCATCTCCGTCAGCGGCATGGTCATGATGGCCCACTTCCTGGTGGAATCCATTTTCTCCACTTCCGGCGACAGGTTTGTTATTCGGTCGCCCATGCCTGATGATCAGGGCGTTCTCACCCACAGCACGGGCCTGGTCATCAAGGAATTAGTTGATTCGGTGGGGCTTTCCAACTATCTGACCATAGAGACCGTCTTGACCGCGGCACAAAGGGAAAACGCGGCACTTGCCTCCCGCTAACCACCATGCCTGCCGCAGGCACAACGAAAGATGAAAATTGTCGGGAACTTGACAACATTTTCATATAAACAGTTATGGACAGCCCGAAGAACGAAATATAGCTTGATTATCTCGATGTTCCGTCATAAATATCGGGAAAATTGACAGGATCCAAAGGTGATGTTAGAGGCGAGCAGGAAAGTACTGGTGGTTGACGACGAACAACCCATGCGGGAAATGATGAGCAATATCCTCGGGGAGATGGATTGCGAGGTTTTCCTTGCCGAGGGAGCCGCCGACGCCCTCGCACAGGTACAAAAAAACGATTTTGCGGTCATCTTCCTCGACTTGAAGCTGTTCGGAATGAACGGCATCGATCTGTGTCGGGCCATTCGTAAACTCAAGCCGCTGACGATCCTTTACGCCATGACCGGTTGGGCCGATCTTTTCGAAATCGAAGAATGCCGGGAAGCGGGATTTGACGATTTCTTTTCGAAACCGATAAAGGTGGATATCCTCATGCAGGCCGTGGAAGAAGCCTTTAAGAAACAGCAGCGCTGGGCCAGGAAATTTGTACTGATTTAAGGTTACTATGGACGTCAAATATATAAATCCCTTTATCTCCGGTGCGGTGGAGGTCTTGAAAACCATGGCCTTCGTGAACCCCATTGCGGGTAAACCATACGTCAAGAACACCAGTAAAGCCCACGGGGTGGTATCGGGCATCATCGGCATCACCGGAGATGCGATCGGATCTCTCGCCATCAGTTTCGGCGATGTCTGCATCTGTCACATCGCCAGCAACATGCTGGGGGAAAAATTCAACGAGCTTACCCGGGACGTATTGGATGCCGTCGGGGAAATAACCAACATGATTTCAGGGGTAGCCAGGACCAAGATGGAAAAGGAGGGGATGTCCGTCTATGCGGCCATCCCCTCGGTTGTCTATGGCAGCGATCACACCATTGACCATATCCTCAAGAATCCCAGCATCGTCATCCCCTTTTCCACCTCCCACGGTTCTTTTGTCATCGATGTCTGCATTCGAAAAACCAGGTCTGATGAACAGACCGCCGCGGCTTATGGCGTCAAGAACGTCAGGACCCTCGCGACCGGACAGAACGGGAAACGCCTGCCGTCCGGCCCAACGGAGTTACGCACCCCCCCGCAGCAGACCCAACCGCCGGCCTTGGAAGCCGCAGCAAAACCTGACCCTCCGCCTGCCGCTCCACCCGCTCCCCAGGCACCGGAAGATAAGTTGGCGATCATGAAAACCAAGTTGACGGAATTGATCGCCGCCCGCGATGCCATGCGCCAGCAGCTTACGGACAAACCGTTTCTGGAGGTGGCCAAGAGGCAGCTTTACAAGAAAAACATCCCCCTTTTCGATGCCCGGATAAAGCGTCTCAAGATGGACATCTCCGCCTTGGAGATGATCACCAAGATGACCCCGGAAGAACTCGCAAACCCCAAAGTGGTCACCCATTATCAACACTATGAGAAAAAGAAATAAGCACCGGACAAAAGGAAACCATGCCTTGGTTCTTCTCATCCTGACGGGGCTGTGGCTCCTGTGGCCGGTGTCGGTCTCCGCCCTCGATCCCGAGCAGGTGATGGCCCTGAAAAAGGCCGGGGTCTCCGATCAGACCATTCAGATGATGATCCAACAGGAGATGGCCGCCCGGGAGAATGAGAGCCTGGGGGTAAAGGAAATCAGGGATAAGGACGGACAGGTGGTAACGGTTTATTCCACCGGGCCGGCGGCAAAGACCCCGGGGGATTCGGAAAAGGAAAATGTGGACAAGGCCTGGAAGATGCTGCAAAACATCATTATCGACGGGAGAAGATAAACCTACGGTAAAGATATGAAAGAGCGCCTCCCCCAAGAGATGAAAGAGGAGATCGAAGCCTATATCCGCAGCATGCCCAGCCTCTCCACCACGATGAGCAAGGTCATGGCAATATGCAACAATCCCCTGGCCTCGGCCAATGATCTGAACCGGGTCATCTCCCTCGATCCCGTCCTTACCGGCAAGGTTCTGAAACTGATCAATTCCGCTTATTACGCCCACGGCGAACCGATCAAATCTCTGACCAGAGCGATTATCATCCTAGGCCTCAACACCATAAAGAATCTCGCCCTCAGTTCGGCAATCGTCGGCACCATGCGCGGCAAGGGAAAGTCGTCTTCCGAACTGATGGACGATTTCTGGCAGCACAGCCTTGCCACGGGGGTGATAACCAGAATCATGGCCGTCTACAAAGGGGTACCGTCACAGGAACGGGAAGAATATTTTGTCGCCGGATTTCTTCATGACCTGGGCAAGATCCCGCTGATGTCTTTGTATCCGGATCGATATCGGGAGCTGATGCAGAAATGTGACATGCAAGATCAGGTCGCCATCCATCACCGGGAGGAAGATATCTTCGGGGTGGGACATTGTCACATCGGCACCCTCATCGCCGGGAAATGGCATCTTGCTCCCCAGATCACCCATGCCATCCGCGATCACCACCTTGCCGCAACCGGACCCGACAATACGGACAACTATACCTTACTGGTGGCGCAGGCCGACATCATCGCCCATGGCTTGAACCCCAAACGGGCATCTGTGGCCCCGAAAAACATCCTTGACGACCATATCCGTTTGACAGGCATCGACCCCGCTACGATACCGGCACTTTCCGAGCTCGTGGCCCAGGAACTGGAAAAGGCGAAGATTTTTCTCGAGTTGAATTAGTATCCGGTGATCTTATGAACATAACCTTTTGGGGTGTCCGGGGTTCTATCCCCTGTCCCGGGCCGCAAACGGTCAAATACGGCGGCAACACCCCCTGCCTCGAGGTGCAACTGAGAGAGACGCAGCGTGTGCTCGTCATCGATGCCGGATCGGGGATCAGGGAATTGGGGAACAGCCTGCTGCGAAGAGATATCCCCTGGGGGACCACCGGCGTCGATATCTTCCTTACCCATACCCATTGGGATCATATCCAAGGTCTGCCGTTTTTCACCCCCATCTATATGCCCGGGGCCCGCATCAACATTTACGGTCCCGTAACCAGCGAAGAACAATCCATCAAGGAGACCCTCGGCCTGACCCTCAGTTATCGATACTTCCCGGTACGCCAGGATGAACTCTCCTCTCAAATCAGCTATATCGACATCAAGGAAGGTTCCTTCGACCTGGGCGGCGGGCTGCAACTCCATGCCCGGTACCTTAATCATCCCGTGCTGTGTATGGGATACCGTTTCGAATATCGGGGAAAGGTTTTTTGCACCGCTTACGATACGGAGCCGTTCCGAAACCTCTTCACCACCGACCCGACGCATCCCGACTACGAAGAGTACCTGCATCGGGAAGGGGATGAGGCGGCGCGGGAAGCGAACGCCCGTCTTGAAGATTTCTACCGTAACGCCGATCTGTTGGTTTTCGATGCCCAGTACACCCGTCCCGAATATCAAGCCGGCAAGATAGGATGGGGGCATACGGCATATGAAGACGCCATCGATACGGCGATCCGCGCCGGCGTCAAGCAATTGGCGCTTTTCCACCATGACCCCCTCCGCACGGACGAGGAGCTCGATAAGTTGGCCTGGGAAGTCGATCGCCACAAAGCGGGGAAGGAGATCGAGGTGTCTTTCGCCCGGGAGGGGACAACCATCGAAATCCGTCCATAGCTCCTTTACACATCACCTTCGTGACATCTTCAATACTTCTCCGGCCATCCTCATCCTCGACAGATCGAATGAGCAATGAGGCATAATTATTGCTAATTTCATTACCGGTAACAACGATAACCGCCTTCACCTCCGGATAACGCACAGCCGTTATATTCTTTTTCCGTCGGAGGCTGTAGACCGCAACTTTGGAAATTCGGCAATCAGTTATTGCTGTTCACACACTTTTATTGATGGTTGAACCACCTTATGACTCATTCCCATGATGAACCAACAAAGGCATGGAGCAGGAAAAAGGTGCTGCTCGTGGACGATTTCCGCAACTTCATCATTACCATGAGAAACATGCTCGCCTCGTTGGGCTTCGTCATCATCGACACCGCAAACGACGGTGAAGAAGCGGTCAGCCGGATAATGTCCCGGCGCTACGATATCGTCTTGTGCGACTATAATCTGGGACCGGGAAAGGATGGTCAGCAGGTTCTGGAAGAAGTGAAACAGCGACAGCTCCTCTCTCCCCTGACGATCTTCATGATGGTGACGGCGGAAAATTCCCTGGAGATGGTCATGGGCGCCGCGGAATATCAGCCCGATGAATATCTCATCAAGCCCTTCACGAAACAGGTCCTGGAAAAAAAGATCCGCAGGTTGATGGAGAAAAAGGAAAGCATCCGCAGGATCGAAAAGAAAATGGAAGCCATGGAATACCAGGAGGCGCTCGAAATCTGTGAAGAGCTGATCGGCCAGCATCCCCATCATCTTGCCGACTTGCTCAAAATCAAGGGCGACCTGCTGATCAAAAACGGCTCCTACGAAGAAGCCCAGAGATTCTTCCATGAGATCAGTTTGTTGGGGAAATTTCCTTGGGCGCTGTTGGGTCAGGGAAGGATCAATTACCTTCAGGAACGATATGAAGCGGCCGAAAAGATATATAGGGAATTGATCCGGGCCAACGACAAGAGTATGGA
>JAGPFL010000099.1 GCA_018056545.1 Syntrophobacterales bacterium | reverse complement strand
TCCGTAATCCGCAGACAGACGCCGCAGTCCGAGCTGATATGGCGCGGTACCGGAATCAGTTTATGGGTGATCCCCGCCGCCTTGAGGAGCTTTTCCGCCGTGAGAGCATGGCTGACCGACGGAAAAAGGAAGACGACAAAGTCGGATCTTTCCTGTGCCATCAGGGACGAACCACCCGGCCGGCCCCGGCCAGGGTCTCGACAATGTCATACATATTGGAGATGTGCCCCACCGCCACCTGATCGGTAACACCAAAATAGTTGGCGCAGGTCCCACAGACCAGGATCTCGGTGCCCGATTTTTCCAGTGCCTGGAGATCATCGAGGGCCGGGGAATCCTTCAGCGCCAACTTTACCCCGGCATTGTAACAGATCACCGTGGCCGGGCGGGGTTTGAGTTCCAGCAGGGTATGGACGAAGCTCCGGATCAGGATGTTGCCCAGGGTATCGTCGCCCCTTCCCATATGATCGTCCGAGAGGGCAACGACGAGGGCGACATTTCTCTGATCTCCGTCTGCGGCGCAGGACAGCAGTTCGTTCCCGGGGCCGGCGGAAGCGCTATCCCCCGATCGGGCTTCGATCGGCCCTGTCCTCGTCAGCACGATCTCCCAAAATCCGCCCTCTTTTTCCTCCACAGCAAACCCACAGGCCGTCTTAACCGCCAGGCGGCGGATGTTTTCCACCGCCGGGGCATTATCCACCAGCACCTTGATCCGTTCATTTTCCTCGAGTGCCTGTTTGGCCATGATCACCGGCTGAGGGCAGGCCCGCCCCCGGGCATCTACCGTTGTCGTCTTCCCGCTTTCAACTTCTTGTCGCTTTTCTTCGTCCATCGCCCTTCTCCAACTTTGATTTGTAAATACATACTTCGCTACCTATATTGACTCCGGCCCCGCCCAAAAACCGGACGGCGTAAAATCCTGTTTCAACGAGGAGCCTTCATCGCCCGGCGGCGCCGATCCTGACCGTGGACAAATGATCGGTCGGTAAATCCTCAGGCTGCCTTCGTGCGGCCTTCATCGCCGACGACCGCCGGACCGGCACGGAAGTTCCGCCGGTTTGGTCGGGAAACAGCATCCGGCGCCTTATTTATCTCCCTGACAACTATGAAAACGGCGCAAACAGCGCGTTTATAGGAAAAGCATTTCCCCTGGTCAAGGTGTTTTTTCAAAGGGATGATGAATGGACACTACCAACTCTCTTCCCCTGGCCTTTATAACGCTCCTCTTTTGCGCTGGGAATATAACCGCCACAGGCGGATGCGGATCCTCCTCCCGCCGTCAAACCTAACTACAGCGTTTTAAATTGTTTATGATAATCATATCGTCAATTCACCAAAAACCGGATGCCGTAGAGCAGACCCAGGGCCATGCCCACCAAGATCAGCACCAGGACCACTGTTCCCTCGATGTCCGCATTGGCCAACCGCATAAAGATGGCGATGGGGAGGGTTTCCGTCTTCATGGCCATGGAGCCGGCGACGGTGATGGTGGCGCCGAATTCGCCCAATGCCTTGGCCCAGGTAAGCACCCCGGCGGAAAGAATCCCCTTTTTACTCAAGGGCAGCACCACGGCGAAAAATGTCTGTGACGTCGATCTGCCCAGGACCCAGGACATCTCTTCGTATTTTTTCGGTATCTCATCCAACACGGCTTTGATGAGGCGGATGGAAACCCCCACGGTGGTCACGAATTGGGCCAGAAGTATCCCGTAGATCGTGAAGACGAACTGCGTTGCCCGCTCCTGGATCAATTGCCCCGCCGGGGTGGTGAAGAAGATGAGGAGCATCGCCCCCAGGGCCACGGGGGAAACGATCATCGGGAGTTCCAGCAGGGTATCGATGATTTTCCTCCCGAAGAATTCATGCCTTGAAAGGGCGTACGCCGCAGGAACGGCAAAAAGAACGGAAAAAAAAGTGACCACGGTGGCGGTGCTCAGGCTCAAGGAGAGGGAATAAAGCGTTCTTTCCGACAAGAGCGTCTGCATGAACAGGGCACCCTGGTAGAAATAGCCAAGGGAAAGGATCAGCCCCGCATACATCAAGAAGACAAAGGCCGCAAACGCGATGGTCAGCCGGCGGAAGTTCATCTGCCCATCCATTCTCGGGGAACGATGTACTCTCCTCCGACGGGCTTCCCGGCGCCGATCCACGCCGTAGCTTCTTCCGGGCTCAGGAAATAATGATACTTCTTGAAAAAGGCCTTCCCTTCCCCGGACAAGATAAAGTCTATGAATTTTTGGGCAAGGTTTCTGTCGGCAGTGAACCTCGAGATGGCAATCGGGATGTAGCCGATGCGGGTTATTTCATGTTTCTTAAGCGGGACGGTCTCGATACGCCTCGGGTCCCAGTGTTGAAAAACCTCCCAGCCGATGACCGCATCTACGGCCTTCAGGGAGATGGCGGTGGCCGTTTTTTCGCAACTCTCCGTATAATTGGCGAGGTTGCTCCGGAACGCCGCCTTTTCCTGCGCATTAAAATTGTTCTCGATGATTTCCACGGCATAAAGACCGACGCAGACCCCTTCCGGATTGGCAATCGCCACACGCAGACCGGGTCGGGCAAGGTCCCGCAGAGATTTGATCCCCTTGGGGTTGCCTTTCTGGACGTTGATCGCCGGCACGAGATAGACGACGTACCGCTCCGTTTCAGGAAAGACAAGCCTTCTCTTCTTGGCTGTTTCCATATAATCGGAAGAGCCGGGAAAATACAGATCGCCCTTCCTGGCGAGGGTCATCTGAGCAAGAACGAAGCCCGAACCTCCGAAGACGATATGGACCTTCCCCCCGGTTTTTCGCTCAAAGGCCCGGGCCGCTTCCTCCAGGGGTGGTTTTCCGGCCGCCCCGGCAAAGATGAGCAGTTCCTGACCACCGCAGGAAAGCCCCGGCAATAAGAGCAACGAAAGAAAAAGAAAAACGGCAAGGGTAAGGCGAAAGCATCTTGGGGAGGTTCCTGTATCTACATACATCTTTGTCTTCTCTCCGGTCAGTTCGTTAAGTTATTATTAACATAACCGAAGCACCGAATCAATTGCACCGCATTTATTCCGGCGCCGTTTGCCTCCCGTGATCCGTGCACCGCCAAACAACAGGCCCCGGCGGTGGGAAATACGCCGTCAGAGCAAATCCTCGAGGATTTCGATGACGCTGCGGACGCAGGGGGCGCACACCTTGCGGAGCAAGTCGTTCTCTAGAAAATACCTTTGCCCCGCGTCCGTCGTGAGCTCACAACCGTGGAGCAACCGGCGGCAGATATAGGTTCCATGCCGTCCGGCAAAGCGATCCATCAGTTCCCGCGTTTTCCTATAGGTCGCCTCCGTGAACTGCCGGTCCTCGTTTTCCCCCCGGCCGTATCTTGCCCCGATGACCATTATCCCGCCCGTCACGGCGCCGCAGACCTCCTCTTTGCGACCCATGCCGGCCCCGAAGCCGCAGGCGATCTTCAACGCCAAGTCTTTATCAACCCCCAAGTCGGTGCAGAAAGTGTAAAAAACCGCCTGGGCGCAGTTGTATCCCGAGAGAAATTTTGCGACCCCCATATCGCCTTTCGATTCCATGCCCACCCCCCCTCGCATCGTAACAGTTTGATCGTTTCTTTTATTTGGTTCATATCCCAAATTGCAAGGGTGGATTCATGGACTTCTCTTTTTTTCAGGGCATGGGCGATAAGACCCGGGAACCGCGCTCCGCTCCCTCCTCCCCGTTATTCTTCAGAAAGGAGTCCCCAATCTATATCGATCGGTTTCAACGGGAACGACCGCCGATGAACTTCTTTCTCCCCTCCGGCGTGCGGACGGTGAATTTTATCCCGTCGAAGTATTCCAACAGGGGAATGATGTATTTGCGGGAAAGCCCGAAGAGCTCCCGAAGATCCGGGGGACTCAAGACGATGTGTTGCGCGAAGAACCCTTCCAGGGCGGCCCGCACCCGCTCCAGATGCTCGGGGTGCAGATAGTGGTCCGCGCAGATTCTTACCAGACGGCCGGAACGGGTGAGAGAATCCAGGACCTCCTGAAATTTCTTTTTATCCACTTTGAGACTCTCCGCCCCCGCCGCCGGGGTTTCGGGCTGAAGACCGTATTGACGATACATATCCTCTATCCGTGCAAAAAGAATATTGACGTCGTCCTGACCGGTAACATTGAAATCCTTCGCCTTTACGAGCTCGCCCGTCGTTTCTATCCGCCCCTCCTTGAGCATCATGTTCAGGACCAGTTGAAAAAGTTCCGGAGAAGACTTGGTTTTCCGGAAAAGTTCTTCCCTTCCCATTCCCCAACGGAGATAATTGCGGCGGTGATAAGCGGCAAGGGTCGCGCCGATTTCCTGCCGCAAAGCCAGAACCGGTTCACGCGCATAGAGTCTGCCGACGCTATCCTCATAAAGGGCGCCGTCTTTCCTGAGTGCCAGGACGCATTTATCTATCCGGTCACCACTCTCATTGAAGATGCCGCACAGGTCGGGCCGGGCGATCCCCTTTTCGCCCCCCTCTCTTAGGCAGAGATCGATCTTTTCTTTGAGATCGTCACCGGTCAATATGCGGAGCGCTTCATTGCCGAGAAAGAAATCGCCTTCTTCGGGCAACAGCGGATAGAGGATGCGGCCGCCGCCGATGGTGGTGAACATGCCGTAACCGCGCATGACGAAGGGATCGCCCGCGGCGACGGCGATGGGACGGGCCGTGGTCACCACCGCCGCGGCTTTTCCCCCGGGGAGGAGTTTTTCCTCCCCCCACAGTTCCATCCGGGCGTTCACTTTGGCGGCCAAGGCATGGAACTGACCGTGTACCACCGGTTTCAAGGGCTTTTTGTTGTAGGGAAGATATTGAAACTCCACCAGTATGCGTGTTGATGACGTAAAGGTGCCGGGTCGGACGACGACCATACCCCGTTCCAGTTCATCCGTTTTGATATCCGCCAGATTGATGGCCAACCGCTCCCCCGCCCGCCCTTCCGTCACGTCCTGCCCGTGATTCTGGAGTCCCCGAATCCGCGACCTGTATCCCGCCGGCAGCACGACGACCTCCTCTCCCGGAACGATACGCCCGGAAATCGCCGTCCCCCGGACCACGGCCCCGAAACCGGTTATGGAAACCACGGCATCCACAGGGAGACGAAAGGGCTTTCCCACCGGTTTTTCGACGATATCCCCGGCGATTCTATCCAGAGCGGCGACAAACTCCGGCAGACCTTCACCGGTTACGGAGGATACGGGGATTATCGGGGCATCGGCAAGGAAGGTCTCCGCCGTCAGGGCGGCAATGTCGTCCATCTGCAGGAACAGTAATTCCTCATCGGCCAGATCCTTCTTGTTCAGGACAACGATGCCCTTCTTGATTCCGAGGATCTCACAGATATAGAGATGTTCCCGGGTTTGAGGCTTTATCCCCTCGTCGGCGGCGACGAGAAGGGCCACGACATCGATGCCTGCCGCCCCGGCAACCATGCGGTTGACAAAGCGCTCGTGGCCCGGGACATCCACGATCCCCACCTTGATCCCCGAAGGGAGGTTGAAGTGGGCATACCCCAGGACGATGGTGATCCCCCGCCGCTTCT
>JAGPFL010000098.1 GCA_018056545.1 Syntrophobacterales bacterium | reverse complement strand
GATCCCCAGAATTCCGTCCTCTTCGTCTCCAACCGCTTCATCCGTATCGAAACGGGGCGGGACAACAACGAGGCCAAGAACGACGGCCTCATGAGATGGTCCCAGGCGCCGGGAGCTCGGAGTCCGTCGCTACAGGAAAACATCAACGCCAATTTTGCCGCGGATACGGTTAAAATCAACGGCGATCGGGAAGCTTACGGGCCCAAGAACCTCCTCCTCACCCCCCGGGTCCTGGCCCAGTTCCAGCAGGTTGCCGTCAAACCGCCGCCCCCGCCGCCCCCGCCGCCCAAAGACCCGGCCAAGCTCCGGTATAATGTGCCTTTCCTCTACGGCAACCTCGATTATCCGGAGAACGTCGATTTTGCCTTCCCCAGAGGGGTTAAGGCCTCAGGGGCCGATCAGTACGAAACGCAGAACAACTTTCTCGTCGAAACTGCGGAGTATGTAACTTCGCAACGTACCCAATATGCCCAGATCTTTGTGTTGAGAAAACCCGTGCGGCTGAAAAAGGTGGGGCTGGCTCTGCATAATTTCGGCGGGGACGGCTGGCTCTGGATCGACCTGTTTCGGGACAACAAGGGAAAGCCGGGGAAACTGCTGGCCACCAGCGAGATGATCAGTCTCGACCAGATCTCCCCGAAACCCGGTTACCGCTGGGAGGATTTCGACTTCGGAAAGGAAAACCTGGAACTCATGCCCGGCGCCTACTGGATCGCCCTAGGCTTCACGGGCAGTCCCATCGTCAACTGGTTCTATACTTACGGGAAACCCGTGGGTCCCGTGGACGGCACACGTTACAAAGGGGTGTTCGACAAGGACTGGAGCGGCGCCTTGAATTACGAATTCAACTACCGGATCGCCGGGTTGACGGTAAAGTAACGCCGGCCTCGAAAAAACAAGCCGGGACGTTCCCGGGAAGGAAACGTCCCGGCTCGGCATTGCTTCTGTAAAGTTCCCTCCGCCCGACGGCAACCGCAAAACCGTCCGCGCCGTCATTACCCTCCGGCAAAGGGACGCCTTCTTTGCCGCCCTATTTCTTCTTCGGCGCCGCCTTTTTTCCGGCGGTGGCTTTCGCCGCCACCGGGGTCTTCTTTACCGGGGCGGCAATCTTTTTCGCCGGTGCTTTGACGGCCTTTTTCACCTCTTTTTTCGGCTCGCTTTTGGCCTTGACAGGCGCCTCCTTCTTCGCGGCCGTCTTTGCGCCTGTCTTGGCCACTCCCGCTGCCGAGGCCTGCAGGGCGGCCTTTTTCTTCGCCTTTGCCGCCGCGGCCTTGCCCTTCGTCATAGGCTCTTCGCAGCAGAGCAAGTCCGCCATGCCCATCCCGCCCACTTCATCGACAACCACCACCAGACCACACAACTCACAGCTCAACAGATCCCCCTTTTTCGCTTTTGCCATGTATGTCCTCCTTCGTATTTTATTGCCGGCAAACACCGCCGCAGCCGTCGATGTTTCATGCATAGACGAAATCATAATGTTTTTCAAGGGTAATTTCCTATTGCTCCGGCAGGAAGCAGTTTGCTTCCTCTGCGCACCGGCCCGGAGGCCGGTTCCGATCCTTCATATCTTTTGACTCTTCCAGCCATTTATTCTATAGAAAACGAAATTCATATTTTATCAGCATAATTTACCCGAGCGGAAAGGAGAGGGTTCAATCCCATGGAACACATGACCACCGCACAGCTCTACGACGTAATCATCATCGGCGGGGGACCGGCGGGTTATACCGCCGGTCTTTATACCGCCCGCGCCGGGCTTGTTTCGCTTCTCGTTTCCGGCGCCTCGACGGTCAGTCAGATCACCGTTACCGATCTCATCGAGAATTATCCGGGGATTCCCGAAGGCATAAACGGTTTCGAATTGATGGAGCGTTTCAAAAAACAGGCGCTGCAGTTCGGTCTGGAGGAAATTACCGCCGACGTGCAAACCCTGGAAAGACAGACCGCCGGAGGCGCGACAAGCTGGATTGTCCGCGCCGGCGAACGCTCATGGATCACCCGGGCCGTCATCATCGCCACCGGGGCCTATTGGCGCAAACTGGGCGTGCCGGGCGAGGAAGCCCTTGCCGGAAGGGGCGTTTCCTACTGCGCCACCTGCGACGGGCCTTTCTACCGGAATCGGGAAGTGGTGGTCGTGGGCGGCGGCAATACGGCGGTCCAGGAGGCGATCTTTCTCACCCGTTTCGCCTCCCGGGTGACCATCGTCCACCGCCGCAACCGCCTCCGGGCGGCGGGTATCCTGGCCCAGCGCGCCCTGGCGAACCCCAAGATCGAGATGTCCTGGAACAGCGTCACGGAAGAAATCGGCGGCCGCCAGGGCGTGGAATGGATCAGGGTAAAGGATGTAACCACCGGCGCCGTTCGGGAAATACCCGCCGCTGGCGTCTTCATCTTCGTGGGCCTGATTCCCCAGACCGACCTGGTCAAAGGGCTGGTGGAAAGGGAACGGGACGGCGCCATCATGGTGGATCGGGAAATGAGAACCTCCGCGCCCGGCATCTTCGCCTGCGGGGACTGTGTCGCCAAATCCCTCCGCCAGGTCATAACGGCATGCGGCGACGGGGCCACCGCCGCCTATACCGCCCAGCTCTACGTAGAGGATCTCAAAGGCGAGGCCTACTGAGTGGACGCGCTGCTTTCCTTCTGGCAACAGCTCCCCGGGCGGATCAGTCCTACGCTCGTGGAGTTCGGTTCCTTCCAGGTGCGTTACTACAGCCTTATGTATCTTGTGGCCTTCGGCCTCACCTATTTCCTCGTCATGCACCGGATCCGGGACGAGCGACATCCCTATGAGGCGGAAACGATTCAGGACATGATGATCTGGCTCATCATCGGCCTTATCCTGGGGGGTCGCCTGGGTTACGTCCTGTTCTACAATCTCGACTATTACCTGGCGCGTCCCTGGGAGATCCTCTTACCCTTCGACTTTTCCCATGGGATCCGCTTTGTAGGTATCAGCGGCATGTCCTTTCACGGCGGCGCCGTGGGCGCCACAACCGCCGCCGTGGTCTTCTGCCGCCGCCGTGGTCTTGATTTCTGGCGGATGGCCGACCTATTCTGTCCCGCCATTCCCCTGGGTTACACCTTCGGCCGGATCGGCAACTTCCTCAACGGCGAGCTTTACGGCCGTCCCACCGACGTCCCCTGGGGCATGGTGTTCCCTCTGGATCCGGAACGACTCCTCCGCCATCCATCCCAGCTCTACGAGGCCTTCTTCGAGGGAATCGTCCTCTTTGTAGTCCTCTGGGCGCTACGTAGGAAAAGTCCTTTCCCGGGCTATCTTTTGTCCCTTTATCTCATGGGTTACGGCCTGGTGCGTTTCTTCGTGGAGTTTTACCGACAGCCCGATTCCCAGTTGGGGTATTTCTGGGACATACTGACCATGGGTCAGATCCTCTGCTTGGCCATGATCCTTTGCGGGACGGCAATCTTCCTTTACAGGAAAGGAAAAAAATAATATGTGTAGCATGCATGCCGGCACGGCCGGACGCCGGCCGGCATCCCGGTCTTCAAAGGCGGCGCGCGGTATGCCTGTTCGATTCCCGGCTGTCAGCGGAAAATATTAAGACGAGAGGAGCACAATAAATGTCTGCACAAGTTTTCGGATGGATAGCTTTCGCCTTCCTGTTCCTCGCGATGATTTTCCTGGATATCGTGGTCGGCCATAAGAAGGGCAAAGAGATCGACATCAAGGATTCCCTCAAATGGACCGCCTTCTGGGTGAGCCTCGCCTTTGCCTTCGGTGTCGGCATCTACTATTTCGAGGGTCAAACCAAGGCCCTGGAGTTTTTTGCCGGCTACCTCCTCGAATATTCTCTCAGCGTGGATAACCTGTTCGTTTTTCTCATGATCTTTTCCTACTTCTCCGTCCCCGCCCCTTATCAGCACAAGGCCCTTCTCTGGGGAATCGTCGGCGCCCTGATCATGCGGGCGGTCGTCATCGCCGCCGGTGTCGCCCTGGTAACGAAATTCCACTGGGTTATATACATCTTCGGGGTTTTCCTCATCTATACGGCCGTCAAAATGGCCCGGGGACACGACAAGGATATCCATCCGGAAAACAACCCCGCCCTGCGTCTGCTTCACAAATTTATCCCCGTAACCACCGACTACGGGGAAGGCAGGTTCTTCGTCCGCATCAACGGCGTTCTTCACGCCACCCCTCTTTTCGCCGTCATCCTCGTGATCGAACCCACCGACCTGATGTTCGCCC
Source organism: Syntrophobacterales bacterium (assembly GCA_018056545.1). GTDB lineage: Bacteria > Desulfobacterota > Syntrophia > Syntrophales > UBA8958 > UBA8958. The sequence continues at coordinate 1,467 of JAGPFL010000098.1, read as the reverse complement.
TCGATTCCATCCCCGCCATCCTCGCCGTCACCACCGATCCGTTCATCGTATACACCTCCAACATGTTTGCCATCATGGGTTTACGTTCCCTCTTCTTCGCCCTGGCAGGGCTCATGCGCCTGTTCTATTACATCCGCCATGGGCTGGTGGTCATCCTCATCTTCGTGGGGGTCAAGATGCTCCTTCAGGATCTCTATCACATCCCCATCGGCTGGTCCCTGGGCTTCATCGCCGGCACGCTTGCCATCGCCGTCGTCGCCTCGGTCATGCGACCCCACCCGATAAAGATGGTGGTCAAACCCGAAGATTGAAAAGCCATGGATTTGGAGCGGCCGTCCCGGGCGGCAATCAGACAATGGGGAAAACTGCTCATCGGCAAATACCGTCGCCGGGAGCGGATGTTTCTCGCCGAGGGGCGAAAAGTGGTGGACGAGCTTCTGACCAGCCCCTGGGGTGAAGCCGCGTCCCTGCTGTGCGAGGAAGGCAAGGAAAGGGAGTGGGGGGATTTTTCCGGAGCACCGGGGAAAAGGGAACATAGATCCACGACGGCATATCTCCTCACCCGGGAGGAGTGGCGCCGGTTGAGCCAGGACCGGGAAAGCGAAGGTATCATGGCCGTCGTCCGGATGGAAAAACAGCCGGAATGGCAGGAGATCCTCCACCGTGACACCGGGGATATCCTCATGCTGGACCGGATCAACAATCCCAGCAATCTGGGGGCCATGATGAGGTCGGCCCACTGGTTCGGTTTTTCTTCGGTTTTCCTGAGCGCCGACACGGCGGACTGGACCCATCCCAAGACGGTGCGGGCCTCCATGGGCAGTCTGTTCCATCTGGACATCGTCGCCGGTCTGGATTTCCGGATCCTTCTGCCCCTGGTGGGCAGTCGCTGCCTGCTCGTGGGCAGCGATGTACGGACCGGCATCCCCCCCCGCCCCACGGGCAGGCGGACCGCCCTGCTGCTGGGCAGCGAGTCCCACGGACTGCCGGAGGGGTTTCTGAAACAGACCGCGGAGACGTGGTGCATTCCCGGCGCCGGCGGCGCCGAATCTCTGAGCGTCGCCCAGGCGGCGGCCATCATGATGTACGAGATCCACCGGGGAAGGAGCAGGACATGACGGAATTTATCCAGGTCATCACGACCATCGACAGCGAAGACGGGGCCAGGACCATCGCCGGCCGTCTCGTGGAGGCGGGCCTCGCCGCCTGTATCCAGATCGTGGGTCCCATCAGCAGCACTTACCGTTGGCGGGGACGGGTGGAAACGGCCCGGGAATGGCAGTGTCTGATCAAGACACGTAGCGATTGGTTCCCCGCCGTTGCCGAGGCTGTAGGGAAGCTGCACCCTTACGAAGTTCCGGAGATAGTGGCCTTTGACATCACCGCCGCCGGGCCTTACCTGGACTGGCTGAAGGAAGTCCTGCCCGCGGGACCTCCCGTATGACTTCCGTCGCCCGGAAGCGGCGC
>JAGPFL010000097.1 GCA_018056545.1 Syntrophobacterales bacterium | reverse complement strand
GGGAAGGCCCCATCCGAAACTCGATTTTCCGGTACCATGGCCTGACACCTCCCTATGTGTTTGCACAATATGTATCTTAGTCAGGCTCACTTGTCAATCATTAATTTATTTAAGTCTCGTTGTAGGGTTATTATGGTGACCATATTTGCCTGTGCGGGTATGACCGGCGCGGATACAACCATCTACGACAAGAATTATAATGTGCTGGGACACAAGAAGGAATCCGGCGGCACCACAACGGTATATGACAAAAACTGGAACCGCACCGGCTATGAAAAAGGCGTTAAGATTTATGACAAGAACAGGAAGGTAAAGGGATGCAACAAGGGGTATGGATGCGGGGAGCAAAGCAAGGACGGATGAAAAACCTTTTTCCCGCAGCTACTGGGTCATCCCCGGCAAGTTTTTGGCGGGCTATTATCCAGGTGACCGGCAAAAAAATGTGATGAATCAGAAAGGGAACTACGGCGCTACGATCCCAAGGCGCACTGGCCGTCTCCGGAAATGCCGGAGCAGGTCGGCATGGTGCTTTCCTGGCGGAAAGGGCAATGACGTTTATATGATTTCGCTTACCGATGAAAAGCGACTCGACCGATACCGGGATGGCGGCTCGGGCTCGCCGTCGGCGATGCATTGGGGACCACACCGGAGTTCCGACTTCCGGGGAGTTTCACGCCCATCACCGACATGATCTTGCGTATACGGCAGCAGATAAATATTTTTCTGGAGTTTGACAAATCACCGGATTTGAATCATAACCACCCTGTATTCCGAATAACAACCCATAATTTAGAAAGGAGGTTTATTATGTTTATCGCCAAAAGGTTGATTCTATGTATCGCTTTATTTTCATTTATGTTCACCGCAGGGATTTGCCTTGCCGATTCTTCTATCCCGAATCTGCTGGGGAAATGGGCTCTAAAGGGGGAACGCCTGGTTGTCGCAAAAACCGGCGCCCCGGAATCAAAGACTGCTTCCACCGTGAATTACCACCCCTTTGCCGCGGAGATCACCATAGATAAACAGCAAGGCAGGATGTTTCAGGGGACTTTCACGAGGCAGAACGAAACCGAAAAGATAGTGGGCATCATCGGGATGGACAACAAAACCATCCACCTTATTGATGAAGACGGATATCAAGATGCAAAGATAATAAACAAAAACAGGATACAAGGAGTTCACCGCCACTTTAGTCCCACAGAAGCGGCCATAGCCGTCGATGTCTGGACAAGGAAAAAGTAGGCCGGCGGCGCCCCCGGAGCCTGCCGACTTCAAAATCCTGATTTTTGCTTTATCATTATATTGAAACGGCCGGGTAAGGACAAAAAGAGAGCTCCGGGCTTTCAGTACCGGCATGCCCGATATTCGCCGGGTTGATGACCGAAAATCCGCTGGAAGCGGGCGACGTCCTCCGCCCGGCCGAGGGCCTTGGCGGGATTGTCGCTTAACTTTACCGTGCCGTGGCCGTTGGCCTCGGTAGCCTTGATGATGAGGGAAAGGGGGGCCAGACCCAGATCGTTGGTGAGATTGGTGCCCCAACCGAAGGCGGTGTTGATCCGCCCGGAAAACCGCCGGTAAAGCATGATGATCTCGTCCACATCCAGGCCGTCGCTGAAAACCACCGTTTTTTCCCGGGGATCGATACCCAGTCCTTCATAAAAGGCGATCGCCTTCTCCCCGAAGGCCACGGGATCACCGGAATCCTGTCGCAGGGCGCGCCAAGCGGCTGCCTGGTCCGGACGGAAATCCCGGAAAAAGAAGTCTGTGCCGTAGTTGTCCGCCAAGGCGGTGGACAGACCGGCGCCGTACATCTCCCACCAGTCCCGTAACACCTCGTGGTGGGAGTTTCTGATCCCCGCCTCCGTATCGTGGCGCACCCCGGACATCACCATATACATCTCGTGGGCGAAGGTGCCGATGGGCGCCACCCCGAGCCGGCGGGCCAGATCGACATTCGACGTACCGATGAACTGCCCCGGCAGTTCCTGTTTCATGGCCGCCAGGACCTCCTCCTGCCAGCCCCGGGAAAACCGGCGCCGGGTGCCGAAATCGGCGAATTTTATGCCGGGATACGGGCGAAGCTTGCTTATCTTTTGGATCAGGCGCCGGCGGCCGGTCTCCACCGCCAGGGCAAGTACTTCCGGATCCCCGGTGCGCGCCCGGCAGTACAACTCGTTGACGATGGCCAGGGCGGGGATCTCCCAATAGATCGCCGTTCCCCAGGGTCCGGAGAATTCCAGGCGGCAGCGACCGTCCCGCCGCCGTAGTTCATAGGGAGGCAAGACCAAACCGCGGAGAAAATCCAGATAATCGTCATGGAAAACGCGCCGGCCGTCGGCGGTGAGGCCCGCCAGATATGTCAGTTCCTCCTCCCGGAAACGCAGCTCCCGGACATGATCCAGCTCGGCCCGCAGTGCGCCTTCGGGGACAAAGTCCGCCACATTCACCGCCGCGGTGCGGTTGATAAAGGCATACCGCACCGGCACCCCGGCATATTTTCTGAACACGAGCTGGCCCATGGTCAGTTTGTAGTAATCCGTATCCAGCAGGGTGGCAATTATCGGTTCCACGTTTTCATCCTCCCGCCGCCGGCCCCAGAAAACGGTCCGTCAGGGTTTGCAGGGCGGCGTAATCATCTCCCGCCAGCCAATGGATGGGCACGCCCTGACGCTCCATCCGGCGGAACCAGGTGAGCTGCCGTTTGGCGAACTGATGGATGCGGGTATTGAGGATCCGCACCATCTCTTCATAGCCGAGGAGCCCCTGGAGGTACAGGCCGATATAGCGGTACTCCAAACCGAAACGATGGAGCCGCTCCCAACTCACCCCCCGCTCGTGGAGGACGGCCACCTCCGCCACCATCCCGGCGTCCAGGCGGGCATGCAACCGTTCCGTAATCCGCCGGCGCAGCGCCTCCCGCTCCCAGGCCACGCCGATGACCAGAGGACGGACCGTCGGCCGCGCCTCAGACGGCATCGCGGCCCGCTCCCTGGCAGCCACGGCGATCTCGATGGCCCGGACCAGGCGGTCACGATCCACCAGATCGGTCTTGTTGTGCTGCTCCGGCTGCACGACCAGCAGTCTCGCCGCCAGCTCCTCCATGGTGAGGGTCGCCAACTCCCGGCGCAACTCCGGGTTTTCCGGGGCCGCCGGCAGGTCATAGGAACGGATCACCGCCTCCAGATACATACCGCTTCCCCCCGCCAGGACGGGCAGGGCGCCCCTCCCCGTAATCTCCCGGAAGGCCCGGTCAAAAAGACGTTGATAGGCAAAAAGATGGAACTCCTCCCGGGGATCCGCCACGTCGAGGAGATGCACGGGCACGGCAGCGCCGTCGCAGACATAATCCCCCCGGTCCTTGCCCGTCCCGAGGTCCATCCCCCGGTACACCTGACGGGAATCGGCGGAAATGACCTCCCCCCGCCTGCTCCGGGCCAGGCGCACCGCCAGCCGGGTCTTGCCCGATGCCGTGGGCCCCAAAATGACGATCATGTTGGGTTTGCCGTTCATGCCCTTACGTCTACACGGCAACGATGACTCATGTCAAGACGACGGCAGGACGCAAGGACCGGGACAGGATCTGCGGCGAGCCAGACGCGGCGGAAGCACGCTCCGGAAGAGTGGTGTCAGCCCGGCAAGTCGGCGAACCGCCGGAAAAAAGGTTCGCCATACTTCCGGAATGTCGGAACAATTGACGCCGTCGTCGAACTCCGCTATAAAATACACACTACTGCTCCACATAAAACAGTAGTGAAGGAGGAAAAAAAAATCATATGTCGGAGTCATCCGTCTGTCCGCAACCAAGGCTCACCACGGGAGAGACGACCGCCGGGTTTCAGATAAAAAGGGTGGTCGGAATTCCCGAAATCCGCGTCACCGCCTACGAAATGGAGCATCAGACCACGGGAGCGCAGATACTGCATCTCCATTGCGACGATCGCGAGAACCTCTTCGCCGTCGCCTTCCGGACGCCGCCCCGCAATTCCACCGGTCTTCCCCACATCCTGGAGCACGCCGTTCTCGCCGGATCGGAGCGTTATCCCGTGAAGGACGCCTTTAACGAACTCCTCCGGGGAAGCCTACAGACCTTCATCAACGCCTTCACCTACCCCGACAAGACCATCTACCCCGTGGCCAGTCAAGTGAAGGCTGATTTCTATAACCTGGCCCGGGTCTATGCCGATCTCGTTTTCCGCCCCCGTCTCCTCGTCGAAACCTTCCGGCAGGAGGGACACCATCTGGCCTGGAGTGAAGGACAGGAAGGCAAGCGGACCCTGACCGTCTCGGGAATCGTTTACAACGAGATGAAGGGGGCCTATTCCTCGCCGGACAATCTCATGTACAAGGCCCTGCAGGAAAACCTTTTCCCCGATACCGTCTATCGCTTCGATTCGGGAGGAAACCCAAGAGACATCCCCGACCTGACCCACGACGATTTCCGGGCCTTCCACCGTCGTTTCTACTCCCCCGCCAACGCCCGTATCTTCATCTATGGAGACATCGCCCCCGAGGAACACCTCCTCTTTCTTCAGGATGTTCTCCAAGGTTTTCCAAGGATTTCCGTCAATTCCTCCATCCCCGTCCAGCCTCGCTGGGAAAAGCCGCGAACCGCCAAGGGGGTCTTCCCCATCGGCAGGGAAGACGATCCCCGGGGCAAGGCCAATGTGAATCTGGCCTGGATGCTCGCGGAAAACACCGACGAGGAGACGGTGATCCTCCTGGAGGTGATCGGCTCCGTGCTGGTGGGCAGCGCCGCCGGTCCCCTGCGCAAGGCCCTTATAGATTCGGGTCTGGGACAGGACCTCTCGCCGGTGACCGGTTTTGAGCGCGATTACCGTCAGACGGTATTCGCCGTCGGGCTGCGGGGCACCGACGCGGACAAGGCCGGAAAGATCGAAGCCCTGATCCTCGCCACCCTGGAAAAGGTGGTCCGGGACGGCGTGGACCGGGAACTGATCGAAGGATCGCTCCACCAGATCGAGCTCCAGGGCCGGGAGATCGTCCGTAAAAATTATCCCTACGGCATCGTCCTCATGTCCCGGGTGTTTCACACCTGGATGTACGACGGCGATCCCCTTCACAGCCTCAATTTCCCCAGGCTCATCGCCATGATCCGCCGCCGGTGGCAGGAGGATCCCCGATTGTTCGAGAAACTGATCCAAAGCTGGTTTCTGGACAATCCCCACCGGCTCCTCTCCGTGATGGAGCCGGACCGCACGCTTCTGGAGGAAGAAGAAACGGCCTTCGCCAAGAGGATGGAGGCCCTCTCGGCAACCCTTTCCGCGGAGGAAAAGGAACGCATCGCCGAGGAGCAGGAAAACCTGAAGGCCTTTCAGACCACACCGGATTCCCCGGACGCCGTCGCCACCCTTCCCCGTCTGAAAGTCCGGGATATCGAACGGCAGGTGGAGATCATCCCCACCGAACAGGCCGCCATGAACGGAACGAAGATCCTCCGGCATGAGCTCTTCACCAACGGCATCGCCTACCTGGATCTGGCCTTCGACGTCAGCACCGTTGCCGACGACCTTCAGCCGTGCCTTCCCCTCCTGGGCAAACTCGTCACTCAGATGGGGGCTGCCGGAAGAAGTTACACGGAAATGGCCAAGCTTATCGCCCTCAAAACCGGCGGGATCCGCCCCTCGGTAAACGCCGGATTTGTCGCCGGCGGCAACGGGGCCTCGGACTTCCCCCGGAATAGCTGGCAGCAGATGGTCTTCCGCCTCAAGGCCCTGGACAGAAATATCCCGGAGGCGATGGAAATCCTGGCCGATCTCCTCGGGGCGGGAGACATGACGGACCGCCAGCGACTGCGGGATCTCCTC
>JAGPFL010000096.1 GCA_018056545.1 Syntrophobacterales bacterium | reverse complement strand
TGGACGATCTTCCGCGGATCGGCCGCCGCCGGTCGGGTGGGATCCATATCGGGAATGACGGAGGTCATTCCGAGAACGGCATCGAAAAGGGAAAAGAGGGGGAAAGTAGCCAGATCCACCTCGTCCCGTCCATAACCGAAGTGGGTACTCAGGTAACGGATCTGGGCATCGAACATCCCGTGTTCGTAAACGACCCCCTTGGGGGGCCCGGTGCTCCCCGTGGTGAAGAAAATCGCCGCCTGTTCATCAGGGCGGACGGGAACAGGTCTGAAGGGTCGCCAGGGTTCCCGGCGGAAGTCCTCCAGGGTATACCCCCCCCAGAAGAGGCGTCGGCCGACGGTTATTTTCACTTTAACCGTAGCGAATTTCCCCGGGGACAGGACCCGAAGGACATGGGCCAGGGGGATGCCGATAAAGGCCTCGGCACCGATCGAGGAAAGATTTTCCACCAGCTTCTGCCGCCCCATTCCGGGATCGATCATCACCGGCACGGCCCCCACCCGGAAGAGGGCAAAGGTCACGGCAAAAAGCTCCAGAGATGGCCGTACCATCAGAATGGTCTTCACCCCCTTGACGATCCCCGCCCGGGAAAAACCATGGGCCAGGCGGTCCGTTTCCTCTTCCAGTTGGCGGAAGGTCCAGTGGATGAAGTTCGGAGAGCCGGGGGCGGCGGGGCAGATCACCGCCTTTTTGTCCGGCAGGAGGCCAGCGACCCGGCTTAGATGTTCGCTGAGGTTCGCGGTGGACACTGTTTTTTCTTCCACGGTGACTCCCCTTTCAAAAGTGCCTTTCCCGAAACGGAAGATGTAACGCCTTGGAAAGCTTCCCGGCGTTACTTCCGGACCGTGATTTTATGACGGCAGAGGGTTTCTCTTCAGAAAATCCTTAATCAGAGCGATGATCGCTTCGCCTTCATCTTCCAGAATGTAATGACCGCCCCGGGGAAAGGTGTGGACTTCCGCGGCGGGAAATCTTCGCCGCCACTCCGCCAGTGCGGTTTCATTGAAGACAAAATCCTTCATCCCCCAGCAGATCATCATGGGTATCCCGTTGAGGAGATGGAGATGTTCGTCCGTCCATTTGACGGTCTCATAGCTCCGGTCGGCGGGATAGAGGGGGATGTCCTGGACAAAACGCAGGGTGGCGATCCGGTTTTTCCAGTTATTGTAAGGTGCCGTCAACCCAGCCCGGACCTCCGCCGCCATCTTCCTCTCCACCCCGAGGAAGGTCGCCAGATAAGAAAAGGCGTTCAAACCACGGACCAGCACCGCCGGAAGCAAGGGAAAATGACGGATGAACGACAGTTGCCAGGGAAGTTTTATCTCCGGGGGGATGAGAAAGGCCCAGGTATTGAGGATCACTATCCGGGAGATCCGTTCCGGACGTCGGGCCGCGCAGGCCATACCGATCATGCCGCCCCAGTCATGAACGATCAGGGTGATGTTCTCATGCAGTCCCAAATGGTCCAGGAAGGCTTCGAGGTTGTCGATATGGCTCGCCACGGTGTAGGCGAACGCCCCATCCGATGGCCGCGAGGAAAGACCGCAGCCCACATGATCGGGGACCAGCACCCGGTAATCGGGGGACAGGGCCTGGACAATATCCCGGTAGTAGAAAGACCAGGTGGGATTGCCGTGGACGGCTACGACCGGCGCTCCCCGTCCCTCATCCAGGTAGTGATAAAGAAAGCCCGGCCCCTTGAGCCAATGGCCGGCAAAGGGATAAAGCCGGCGATGAGGGGAGATGTCGAAAGGGGGGACAAGATGATCGGTGTCCTTATCAACAGGGGAAAATCTCATCGCTTGGCCTTTGAAAAATGGTTTCGCCGCGGCGAAACGTCCCTCAAAAAAAACAGCGGCCGCAAACCGCTCCGAGAAAGCCGTCTGTAGCCGATGAAAAAATATCGCCCATTTGTCGTCTTCGTGCCCTGTTCAGGCAGGATTTCTGTACAGGGCGATCGCCACCGTCAACCCGGCGCCGACGGTGAGGAAAAGGCAGTTTTTCGCGGCGGCGAAACGCCCGTTGCTCTTGGCCCGCTCCAGAGCAAAAGCGATGCCGGCGGTATGGACGTTGGCCATCTTATCGGTCACGTCCACCAGCTTATCTTCCACGCCTTTCTTTTTCCCGAGTTCCTTCAAAAAACCCCTGGGACTCTGGGAGGGAATAATGAGATCGATGTCCTTCATCTTCAGAGAAACCTCTTTGAGGAAAACATCCAGGTTCTCCAGGGCAAACCGGGCACAGGCGGCGGCGTAGTCATCCGCTTGGCTGATGACCAGGATATTGCGCATTTTTCCCTTATGCTCCATCCATTCGATCCGGCCCTGCATGTCATCGATAAACCCGGCATCGGTGGCCGTCCGGTAATGGAGGAAGCCCCCACCCTGGTCAGACCGGGAAAGGAGGAGGGCGGCCGCCGCGGAGGTAAAATCGTAGCCCCGGGTTCTACCGGGGGTTGGATCCACATCCGCCGTAACCACCAGACCGTACTCGATACTGCCGGATTGGAGATAACCGTCGACGACCATCATCCCGGTCAAGAGGCCGCAGCCGCCGTTGGTCAGATCGAAGGAAAGGGTGCTCCGGCCGCCGGCAAAGACCTCGTTGGCCCCGATTTCCCTTTGGATCAGGGTAGCGATGGCGGGCTCTCCGATATGACGATCCCGGTAAATTCCCGTATTGACAAGCAACCCCAGCAGATTGGGATCCAAACCGGCATTCTTCAGGCATTCCTTCGCCGCTTTCACCCCCATGTCAATGGAGCCGCGCCGGAAAAATCCCGGGGTACTCAAACCAACAGCATCAATTTTCGCTCCCATAACGATCCACCAAATCATCCATAGTAAAAATAACGACGCCGATTATCAATCCGGAAGCAAGGGCAATGAGCATCATCCGCTCCCCCTGCTTGAAACGCTTTTCCTTGAGAAACCGGTACAAAGCCAGAAAATGTGAGGTGGACGCCGTATTCCCGAATTCCTGGAGGTTGACCACGATATTTTTTGCCCGGACCCCGAAATAATGGGCCAGACGTTTGTCGCCGGAACGGATGGCCCGCATGGAGGTCTGGTGGGGGACGATATGATCGATATCCCCAAAGGACAGCCCCGTTGCCTGCAGGGCCTTTTCGATAATCGGCGGCATATCGGAAATGGCCACCTGGTGAATCTTCCGGGCATCGGTCACCATCTGCGCCCCCGGAGAATCGGTGCAGGCCCAGCCTATGCAAAGATCGCTGTACCTGGCCAGGGTAACATAATCGGTCACAGCCAAGGCCGCTTTCCCCTCCGGGGATCTTTCCAGCACCACCGCCGCCCCGCAGTCCCCCACGGTCAGGGAGGCCAGTTGGCTGCTGAGGATGGTTTTTACCTTGGGGACGGCATTGCGGCTGATGGAGGTGATGTTCTCCCCTGAAATGACCATGCCGCATCTGATAACCCCCCGGCGGATAAAATCGTTCATGATGGAAACCCCCGTCAGCATCCCGGCGCAGGCGTTGGCGATATCGAAATTGAGGGCCCGGGTGGCCCCGATGGCTTCCTTCACATACAGGGACAGGGGTGGTTCGAAGACATAGGTATTGCCGTTTTTGTATTTGGAAATGGAACAGCAGATGATCATCTCCAGATCTTCGGCCCGATACGAGGAGTACCGCAGGCAATCCAGGGCCGCCTCCCGAGAGAGGGAATAGGAATTCTCGTTTTCCCCGCATACCCTGCGTTCCCTAATGCCGGTCAATCCCTCGAGATCGAATTTTCCCCACATCCGCACCCCGCTCATCAGTTCCTGCGTCGAAAGGCGCCGGTCGGGAACCTTGACGCCGATGCTCTCAAAGCGACTGGTAAAGGGGAGAGAGTTCGCTGGCGTTTCGTCTTTTGTTCTTGCTGTCTTCATGATCGGCGCGGGCCACCTCCGTCGGGCAGAAAAAATAATTGCGTGTACGACTACATAGTTTAAAGGGGCTGCTGTGTCAACGGGAAAATCCTCGGGAAATGACCATTGACACAACATGATTTGATAGTATATGCACATTCTGAAGAAAACAAAGCCAACGACCGACAGGAAGGGGGACGAACCATGCTGGATTTGGCAAAAAAGGCGGTGCTGGTCGGCACGGGAATGGCGCTGGCGGCAACGGACCGGATACAGGAGGTCGTTGACCAAATTGCCGAAAAGGGAACGAAGGCCGGAACCGAAACCCGGGAGACCATTGCCGCTCTGGCCAGGAAAACCAGGAAAACCCGCAAGACCGTCGAAGAAGAGGCGGAAAAAGTGCTGACGGACTTTACGGCCTTCTGGTACTACACCAGTCTGACGGATGAAATGGAAGACCGGGTGGAAAAGATGGTTTCCTTAATCATGAAGAAGTTGCACATTCCGGAACGCCAAGAACTGGAGGAGATCAAAGCGAGGATCGAAAAGTTAGAGAAAGAGTGTTTTGAATAGATTAGATATTGTCAGTTGTATTCTGAAGGCGAGGAGGCGGAGATGATAAAAAAGGCTGTTGTCTGGACGGTGGGCATCCTGTTTCTTTTCAGCGCCGCGGCGGTTTCGGCGCAGATGACGGGCCGGCAGGTCATGGAAAAACAGAAGGAACGCCACAAGGTAAAAACGGAAATCGGCAACGAGGACATGATGCTGGTGGATAAAAGCGGCGCCAAGGAAAACCGGCAGGTGGTGCGCTACGCAAAGGAAGTGGGCAAGGACCTGCACCGCTACCTGGTGGTTTTTCTGAGTCCCGGGGACATCCGCGGCACGGCGCTGCGCACCTGGGAGAAGAAAGGTGGGGACAACGACCAGTGGCTCTATCTGCCGGCGCAAAAGAAGGAACAGCGCATCGCCAAGGCGGGGAAGAAAAACTACTTCATGGGCACCGACTTCACCTATGAAGACATGGAGCCGGAGGATCTGGACAACTTCAACTACAACATCCTCCGTTCCGAGCAGTTTAACCACGAAGGCAAGGCCCGGGATTGTTACGTGATCGAAGCCATACCCGCCAACGAAAAGAAGAAGAACGAAAGCGGTTATGCCAAACGCATCATGTGGATTGAAAAGAGCAATCTCACCACCCTGAAAACCGACTTCTTCGACAAGCGGAACAGACATCAGAAGACCCAGTTCAACTACAAGTTCGAAACGGTCTCCGGCGCCGTGATGCGCCCCAAACAGACCCTCATGAACAACCTGGAAAAGAGCCACAAAACGGTGACGACCACCCGTTCGCGACAGGTGAATACCAGCCTGAGCGACGCCACCTTCACCGAACAGTTCATCATCTCGGGAAAACACCTGCAATAGGGAAAGACAGCCCCCGGATATTCCGGGCACGGCAGATCTTTTCTACGGAAAAAACCGACGTATGTGAGAGACATTCCCGTTCCCGCGCCCAGGCGCGGGAACGGGAGTCGCTCTTTATTTTTACCTAATCCGAAGGAAGGGGATAAAGAACCGGGGAGGATCGTCAATGGTAAAAAGCCACTGTGCCAAATGGTTGTCAGCGCTGCTGATTCTAGTTCTCCTCTGTCCGGCCCTCTCCTGGGCGCAACCACCGCTGGATAGCCAGCAGGACGATCTCCTCAAGGAAATGGAGGAGGCAACCCCAACCCCCCCGCCGGCAGCCAAGACGGACAAGGCATCGCCGGCAGACGTCCCGGATAAACCGATCACGATCCTCTCCAAGCTGGTGGATAATTTTCACGGAAGTCTCCGCCTCCGGGGGATGCATTTTTGGCAGAATCCTCCGGAGCGGGAAGGCGCGGATGACCGTAACGACTTCGGCAACACCCTGCTGAAATTCACCGACAAGACGGGATATAAAAATCTCAATTTAAACATCGGGGCCTGGGTGGAATACGGCAACGAGGAAAACACCTACTCCGGAACCTCCTTCAGTGAATTCTGGCAGGACATGGACCGGCGCCGCCGCATCTTCTACGTCAACGACCTGTACCTTAACTACAGCGGGGACACCTTCAATTTCCTCATCGGAAAAAAGACGCTCACCAACGGGATGTCGACCCTGTACCTGCCGTCCGACCGGATGCGCCCCCAGGACCTTAACGATCCCATGGACGTCAAGGATCTCAACGTCTGGCAGGGGAAGCTGGACTGGGACGTCGCCGAATCATCGACGGTGACCCTGGCCTTTCTGCCTATCTATCAGCCCCAGAAACAGCCCAGCGAGACTTCCCGGTGGATGGGGGAGCGCAAGCAGG
>JAGPFL010000095.1 GCA_018056545.1 Syntrophobacterales bacterium | reverse complement strand
TCGGCCATTACCGGCGAGATCTCGCCGGAGCGGAAATCGGAGATCGAGGCGAAGATCTTGGATTTGGAGTCTCAGGCGATGATCGCCCAGATCGCCGTGAACGCCAAAGAGGCAGAAAATACCAATTTCTTTGTGTCCGGCTGGCGGCCCTTCATCGGCTGGGTATGCGGTTTCACCCTCCTGTACAACTACATTGTTTTGCCCTTGTCCCAATACCTGGCTGCCTATTTCGTGCCGCACGTCCCGGCCCTCCCCGCGCTGGATATGGAAGAACTGATGACGCTGCTCTTCGGGATGCTCGGCTTCGGCGGTTATCGGACCTTCGAGAAGATCCGGGGGGTGGCGGGGAAGTAGGATTAGGAGTGAGGAGTCGCACCTCACTCCGCGCACATGAAAGGAGGATCAAGTCGCTTGGGTGAAAATTGGCAGTTGTTCGTTTTTCTGGCCGGCCTGATCGCGGCCTGGAGCGTGCTGATCGTAGCGGTACTGCGGACCATGTTCAAGGCCCATTGCGACGATATCGACCATCGTCTGCAGGGCTGGGGGCAAGATATCGCGAAGCTGGAAAAGGACGTCCTGGAAATGAAGGCCGATCTGCCTCTCTCCTATGTCCGGAAAGAGGATTTCGTGCGGTTCGAGGTGGTCATCAACGCCAAGTTGGACCGTGTCCATGACTCCATAGAGAGACTGAAGGAGAGAATATGATGAACGAATCCCCCCCTCTCGATATCGAGAAAGCGCGGCGCGAAGAGATGCGCTGGCTGATGCTGCGGGCCCTCCATGCCGCCCGGCCCAGCGGCATGTCGGAGGTCATGATCCGCAACGCCATCGAGCCCGTCATCCTGGACGTGACGCTGAACGACATCCGCCGGGAACTCGATTACCTGGAGGAACGGGAGCTGGTGGCGGTCACCCATCGGGACAGCCCCATATGGCGGGCCAAGATCAATAATCACGGGATCGATATCGTGGAATATACGGTGGATTGCCGTCCCGGCATCGCCCGGCCCAGGAAGTGGTGGTGATATGCCTGCGAGATCGAAGATCACGAAACTGCCGGAGCACGTCAAACGGGAATTGGACAAGCGCCTGATCAGCGGCAGTTTTTCCGACTACAGGAAATTATCGGCCTGGCTACAGGAGCAGGGATACGAGATCTCCAGATCGGCTATCAACCGGTATGGGCAAGCCTTTGAAGAACGCCTGGCGGCGATCAAGATCGCCTCGGAGCAGGCCCGCGCCGTTTCAGAGGCGGTCGGAGACAACGAAGGCGTCATGAGCGACGCCCTGATCAGCCTGGTGCAGGAAAAGGCGTTCGACGTCCTGGTCAACCTGCAGACCAAAGACCCGGTGGCCTTCGCCAAGATCTTCCCGAAGATGGGCATCATGGTGGCCAAACTGAGCAAAGCCAGCGTGGATCAGAAAAAGTGGATGGCGGATGTGAAAAGAAAGGCCGAAAAGGCCGTGGCGAACATCGAACAGAAAACGAGGAAGCGCATGGACCCGGAATTGTTCAAGATCGTCAAAGAGGAGATCTATGGCATCGCGTAGTCCCGTGACCCTCTATCCCTACCAGCAGCGCTGGGTTGCCGACCAGGGCAAGTTCAAGATCGGCATGTTTGCCCGGCAGTGCGGGAAGACCTTCACGGCCAC
The DNA here is from genome assembly GCA_018056545.1 of Syntrophobacterales bacterium. Taxonomy (GTDB): domain Bacteria; phylum Desulfobacterota; class Syntrophia; order Syntrophales; family UBA8958; genus UBA8958. The sequence continues at coordinate 4,580 of JAGPFL010000095.1, read as the reverse complement.
CCTGGAGATCGTCCTGGACTGCCTGGAGGCGGAGGCGCGGGGCCGTTCCTCCCGCTGGGTCATCCTCTCCCGCGGGGAGCGGCAGGCCCGGGAGGCGATGGAAGAAGGGATCAAGCGCCATCTGTCGGCCTTCAAAGCCGCTTTCGACGCCCTGGAATACGATTGGGAGCCGGACGTCAAGGCGATGGAGGTGAAGCTGCCCGGCGGGAGCCGCATCACCGCCTTGCCCGCCAACGCGGATACGGCCCGCGGGTTTTCGGCGAACCTCCTCCTCGACGAGTTCGCCTTCCACCAGGATTCCCGGCGGATCTGGCAGGCCGTGTTTCCCATCGTTTCCAGAAGCGAACTGAAGCTCCGGGTGATCTCCACGCCGAACGGAAAAGGCAACAAATTCTATGACTTGATGACAGCGGACGACGCCGTCTGGTCCAAGCACGTGGTGGACATCTACCAGGCCGTGGCCGACGGGCTGCCCCGCGATCCGGATCAGCTCAAGGCCGGCGTCAACGACGACGACGCCTGGGCGCAGGAATACGAACTGAAATGGCTGGACGAAGCCTCCGCCTGGCTGGATTACAATCTCATCGCCTCCGTGGAGCATGACCAGGCGGGCAAGCCCGCCCTCTACGCCGGCGGCCCCTGTTATATCGGCAACGATATCGCCGCCCGCAATGACCTCTGGGTCGCCTGGGTCCTGGAGCAGGTGGGCGACGTGCTGTGGACCAGGGAAATCAACGTCCAGAAGCGGGTCTCCTTCGCCGTCCAGGATGCGGTCATGGACGAATTGATGCGGAAATACCGGGTCCTGCGCTTGTGCATGGACCAGACGGGCATGGGGGAGAAACCCGTGGAAGACGCCGTCCGGCGCTACGGATCGACCCGGGTGGAGGGCGTCCTCTTCACCGGGGCCAACAAGCAGGTCCTGGCCACCGTGGGCAAGCAGGCCTTCGAGGACCGGAAAGTCCGCATCCCGATGGGCGACGGGGAATTGAAGGCGGATCTCCACAAGCTCCGCAAGATCACGACCCCCACGGGGAGCGTCCGCTTCGAGGCGGACAGCGACAGCGCCGGCCACGCCGACCGGGCCTGGGCCTGTTTTCTCGCCCTCTACGCCGCCGCGTCGCCGCCGGGGCCGGTGGAATATGAAACGGTTGCCCGGCGCCGCTTCGCCGCGTCGCGCGACGAGCTGCCGACCGGCGCCTACATGCATCGAGGAGCCTGGTGATGGCCATTCTATACGATCAATTCGGCAGGGAAATTCAGGTCATGAAACAACCGGAAACCCGTGAGATCGCCGTGACGACGATCCGGGACCGCTGGTCGTCCTATCCGAGCCAGGGGCTCACGCCCCAGAGGCTGGCCGACATCTTCAAGGAGGCCGATGGCGGCGACGTTTACCGGCAGGCCGAACTGTTCGAGGAGATGGAGGAGAAAGACACCCATCTCTTCTCGGAGCTTCAGACGCGGAAAAACGCGGTCCTGGGTCTGGATTACGATCTGACGGCATGGTCGGAATCCGCCGAGGACAAGAAAATTCGGGATTTTGTCTCCGATTGCGTTTTTAACCTCGACAGTTTTGACGATGCCCTGCTGGACCTCCTCGATGCCATCGGCAAGGGCTATTCGCTCTGCGAGATTCTCTGGACGATTGATGGCGGCAAGGCTGTCATTGGCGGCCTGCCGTGGATTCACCCCAAAAAGGCTGTTTTCTATGAGCGGGGCGGCGACATGTGGGCCAAGAGCTTTGAGGCGCCCCGCGTCGTAACCGAAGCAGAGCCCGTTTACGGGGAAGTCATGCCGCCTTTCAAACTGGTTTGCCACCGCTACAAGGCCAGATCCGGCTATGACACCCGCGCCGGCGTCTTGCGGGTTTGCGCCTGGATGTACCTGTTCAAAAACTACTCTCTGAAAGATTGGGTGGCCTTCTCCGAGGTTTTCGGCATGCCTCTTCGTCTTGGAAAATACGACCCTGGCGCAAGCAAGGAAGACAAGGACGCCCTGGTCGCGGCAATCCAGTCATTGGGCTCCGATGCTGCCGGGATCATCTCCAAGAGCACCGAGATCGAGTTTGTCCAGGCCATGAAGAACGCCGGGACGGAGAACATCTACGAGGCCCTGTCCAATTTCTGTGACCGGCAGATGTCGAAGGCCATCCTCGGCCAGACGGCCACGACGGAAGGGACGCCCGGCAAGTTGGGAAATGAAGACGCCCAGGACCGGGTGCGCAGGGATCTGACGAAGGCCGACTGCCAGGCCATTGAAAAGACGATTCGGTTCCAGATCGTGCGCCCACTGGTTGGCTACAACTTCGGATGGGACAAGCCCCTGCCCTGGTTCAAGCTGATGTTCGAACCGCCCGAGGATCTGGAAAAACTGAGTGCGGTTTATAAAAATCTCCGGGAAATGGGGCAGCCCATGTCCGCCGAACACGTTTCCGACCGGTTCAAGATTCCCCTGCCGAAGTCCGGGGAGACGCCTCTCGGCGATGTCAGACCCGAACCGCCAGGCAAAAAGGCCCCTCTGGCGGCCAAAAATCGCCCTCAGGAGCGTTTTTTTGCCGGACATGACCTTGTCATCGCCTCGGGGGAGAAAATCGCTTTTACGCCCGATCAGGAGGCCGTGGAGGGACTTGTCGATGCCGTTCTGGATCGGGCGGCCGCCGCCCTGGCCGAAAACGAGCAGGCGATCCTCGCCGCCGTGCAGTCGGCGGGCAGCTACGAGGAAGCCATGCAGCAGGTCCTCGAACTCTATCCGGCCATGAACATGGATGAATTGGCGCTGCTGCTGGAAAACGCCGGTCTGAACGCGGGGGCGTTCGGCCGCTACACCGCTGCCGGGGAGGGAACATGATCGACCTTCAGCCTCTGCCGATGGCCGAAGCGCAAGAGTTCTGGCGCGACAAGTTGCCGCTGTCTCCGGGGCAGTTCGCACGGCTCGCCGACGAGGCGAAAACGCGGGCCTTCGCCGTCTCCGGCATCGCCAAAGGCGATGAGTTGACGACGGTCATGCAGGCCATGCAGAAGGCCATCGACAAGGGGACGACCCTCGAGGATTTCAAGCGCGACTGCGCAGCGATCTTTGAAAAACGGGGCTGGGTGGGCAAGCGGGCCTGGCGGATCGACAACATCTTCCGGACGAACATCCAGACGGCCTACAGCGTGGGCCGCTACCGGCAGATGATGGAGGTCGCGGACGTGCGCCCCTACTGGCAATACAGCGCCGTCAACGACTCCCGGACCCGCCCGACCCACCGGGCGCTGCACGGCAAGGTCTTCCGGTTCGATCATCCCTTCTGGCGGACCTGGTATCCGCCCAACGGCTTTCGGTGTCGATGCGGCGTTGTGACGCTCTCGGAAAGCGAAATGAAACGGGACAAGCTGACGGCGGAAACGGCCGACCCCACGGGAAAGCTGATCGAGCCCATCGATCCGAAAACGGGCTACAAGATGCCGGCGCGGCTGCTCATGCCCGATCAGGGCTTCGCATTCAATCCAGGCGAAACGGTCTGGGGCGGCATTGTGGACGCGGCCGACCGGTCGGGAAACTGGAAGTCGCTGCCAGGATTGAAGACCGCCGGGGACTACCGGCGCAAGGCCCTGACCAACGTCCAGCCCGGCGATATCGCCGATCTGGACGAAACGGCCTTGCTCCCGGCGGGCAAGGGAGACGACTTCTACAAAGCGGAATTTCTGAAACGTTACGGGGAGGAAAAAGTCGTCAGGGACGTCCTGGGAGAACCGGCCATCCTGTCGTTGCGCGCCTTTCTGGAGAACAAGACGCCTGGCGCGCCGGAGAAATGGAAGTTCTATAAACTCGGCCACGGACCATCGATTCCTCTCATGGAAGAGATGCTCCTGACGCCATACGAGGTCTGGTTGACGCCGCAGAAAAACGAGGCCGGGCGGATTCGCCTGGTCAAGAAGTATATCGGCTTCTGGAAGACCGCCGACCGCGAAAAAATAGGCGGTTTAGGGGTTTACGAAGTAGTGGACGGCGTTTTTCAGGGAGTGACGAACTTCACGCCCTTGAAGGGAAAGAAAGCGCTGCCGGATATCGGATATGTGGAGAAACAACGTGCGGGGATCTTGCTTTACGGGAAAGGGCGGTGACCGGTCCGGCTCACGAACCGGTTGCCTGCGACTGTTCAGGCCAGGGTGAGCCCCCCTACGCCGCAGACGCCCTTTAAGTAAAAATTAAACCGGAGAAGCGGGAAAGTCAAGAAAAATATGCAGATTCACATCAACGATACGGAAGTCAACAAGGCCCTGACCGATCTTTCGGCCCGCATGCGGAACCTCCGGCCGGTCATGCGGGAAATCGGCGAGATCGTGCGCACCTCCGTGGAGCGGAACTTCGCCGCCGGAGGCCGTCCGAAATGGGACGAATCGGGCCGGGTGAAGCGGGAGGGCGGTCAAACCCTGTCCCTGACGGGCCGTCTCCGTCGCTCCTTTGCCCGTCCCGGCGCCGTCCAGGCAGGCAATGACCGGGTCGCCATCGGCACCAACGTCGTCTATGCCGCCATCCATCAGTTGGGCGGCAAGACGAGCCCCAGGGTGATCAAGCCGAAGAAGGCCAAAGCG
>JAGPFL010000094.1 GCA_018056545.1 Syntrophobacterales bacterium | reverse complement strand
GGGCATGTCGATCCCGGTGCGTTGTCCAAAACCGAAGGCACGAGCGTATTCCGCCAGTTTGTCCACCCCGAGGAGTTTGCCGAGGTTGTAGAAGTAAACGTCGCAGGACGACACCAGCGCCCGGTGCAGGTTCACCCACCCGTGTCCGTGCCTCTGCCAGCAGCGGTACGAACGGTTGCCTAAGGTGAAGGAACCGTTGCAGTAGAAACGTGTCTCCGGGGTGACGATTCCCTCGGAGAGAGCCGCGGCGGCGGTGACCACCTTATAGGTGGATCCGGGAGGATACTGTCCGGAGATGGCCCTGTTTTCCATGGGATGACGGGGGTCCTTGGCCAGTTTCTCCCAATCCCGCGGGGAAATGCCGCCATTGAAGATATTCGGATCGAAGGAGGGAACGCTGACCATGGCCAAGACGGAGCCGTCCCGGGGATCAAGGACCACCGCCGCGCCGCTTCTCCCTTCCATCGCCGCGGCGGCCACGGTCTGCAGATCGAAATCCAGCGTCAGCACCGCATTGTATCCCGCCACCGGCTCCACCCGCCCCAGGGACTTGATCACCTTGCCCGTGACATTCACCTCCACCTGTTCGGCGCCGGGTTTCCCGGCCAGATAGGGATCCAGCAGTCTTTCGAGGCCCGTCTTGCCGACCACGTCTCCGGGAGCGAGGGAGTTGTCTTCAAGTTTCTCCAGTTCTTCCCGGCTGACCTCCCCGGTATAGCCGATGATATGCGACAGGACATCGCCGCCCAGATACTTTCTCACCGGCGCCACTTCCACCACAAAGCCGGGGAGATCGAGGGCGTGGGTTTCCACCTGGGCTATCTTTTCCACAGGGATGTTTCGCTCCAGCCGGACCGGAACAAACGGTCTGGTCTTTCCCGCCGGATTCAAATCCTCTTCCAGCGAAAAGCCCCGCTGCCGATAAAAACCCTCCAACGTCGCCACAATCCGGCGGATATCCACGATCCGGCTTGGCACATAGACCAGGTCGAAGGCAGGCTGGTTATCCACCAGCACCTGGCGCCGGGAATCCAGGATCAAGCCGCGGAAAGGTTTGATCTTCCGCAGACGGACGCTGTTGCTTTCCGAACGGACCTTGTACTCCTCTCCCTTGATTACCTGCAGATACGCCAGCCGGATCACGAGAACGGCGGCGGCAATCAGGATGATGGCAAAGAGCCGCTGGAAACGACTGCGGTAGTTTGCGGTATCATGGCCGTTCAAACGACCGGACGTATCCATCATGAAGCCAGCCTATACGGTGGAAAAATCTGAACAAAAAAGGACTGATCGCGCTGACCAGCAGCAACTGGGGGAGAAAATAGCGGACCAGATCGAGAAAGACGTTCGTGCCGTAGATTAGCCTGTTGAGGGTCAAAAGCAGCAACCCCTCCCCCAACCCGCAGCCCAGGGTGAGCACGATCAGGAAAGGGGTGCTTTCCGCATACACCTGCAAGGACAGGAGATAAACCACGAGAAAGACCAAGGCATACACCAGGGCATAGAAACCGGAGCCGGTGCCGGTGATGCAATCCATCATCAACCCCAGGATCAAGACCAGAAAGCTTCCCCTCCTGACCTCCATGCGGAGTCCCGCATAGATCACCAGCACCAGGGATATTTCCACGGCAATGGTATGGAAGAACATGGCCCCCAGCACCGCATGTTGGAAGACCACCAAGAACATCAGCAACCAGGGAACAAGAACGAAGAATATCATTTCCTCTTTCGCTCGGGAAGGACCAGCACCAGCGCCTCCTCCAGTCTCGTGAAGTCCACCGCCGGGGCCACCTCGATCTTCTGGAACAAGCTGGGATCCTTGCGGTCGGCGCGGATGACCGTCCCCAGCATCAGACCCTTAGGGAACACTTCCGTCATGCCGGAGGTAACCAATTGATCCCCGGCCTTAACCTCTTCCGTTTTGGCGATATACTTCAGCATGCAGCGTTTCGCTCCCGATCCCTGCAGGATCCCCTGCACACGGGTGCCCTGGATCAGGGCGTCGATATTGCTGTTCCCGTCGCTGATCAGCAGTACCCGGGAAACGTGCCAGGAGGTTTCCACGATCCGCCCCAGAACCCCTTGATCGTTTATCACCGGGAGATTGTTGCGGACACCGTGGGCGGAACCTTTATTAATAAGAATGGTCTTCAACAGTGATTTCTGGTCGATTCCGATGACCCTCACCGGCAGGGCGGGATAAGCGCTTTGTTCCTTGAGGGTCAGGAGTTTTTGCAGGCGCACCCCTTCGAGATACCCTTCCTGATATTGAAGCAACTGGTTCTTTAGCCGATGGATTTCCTTCTTGAGGCGCTGGTTCTCCTCACCTATTCCCACCAGAAAGAGATAACGGCTCCAAACCTCGGCGATTCTGTCCAGGGGCGCCCGGACAACCCGCTCCATCGGCCCCGCCACATCGAGGATCATCTTGCGCAGCATGCCGGTATCGGAACCGCCGCCGGTGCTGATAAAGAGCATAACGACGGAGATGAGGATGACGACGATGATCGCCGCCGGCCGGTATTTTTTCGGGATCAACATTTTTCAGGAAACCCGCGTCTCGCTTATTCTACCGGCACAACCGGCCGGCTGCGGAGACTGTTCGTTACAATCATGATCTATGGGGAACGGTTTCCCTTGCCGGTCGTGAATATCCGCACGAAACATGAACGAACACCGGAGAAGGAACATAGAGGAAGAGACAACGGTCTCCGGGATTCCGCACCGGCGATAAACGGATAATTCGCCGGACGCTCATATCTGCAGGGTGACTTCCTTCAACACGTCCAGTTGATCGAGGGCCATGCCGGCGCCTCTGGCCACGGTGGAAAGGGGATCGTCGGCGATCGTCACGGGCAGCCCCGTTTCATCCCGGATGAGGACATCGAGATTCCTGAGCAGTGCCCCACCTCCGGTGAGCACGATTCCCCGGTCCACGATATCGCCGGCGAGCTCCGGCGGGGCATTTTCCAGGGCGTCTTTGACGGTATCCACGATGAGGCTGATCGGTTCCGCGATCGCCTCCCGTACCTCCTCGGAATTGATCTCGATGATTTTGGGAATGCCGGAAATCAGATCCCGTCCCTTGACCTCCACGGTACGGATCTCCTTTTCCGGATAGGCGCAACCGATGGTGGTCTTGATGATCTCACCGGTACGCTCGCCCACCAGGAGACTGTATTTCCGCTTCATGTACTGGACGATCTCCTCATCGATCTTGTCTCCGGCTACGCGGAGGGATTTGGCATACACCACCCCGGAAAGGGAAATGACCGCCACCTCCGTAGTCCCGCCGCCGATGTCCACGATCATGGAGCTCGTGGGTTCCGTAATGGGCAATCCGGCACCGATCGCCGCGGCCATCGGCTCCTCGATCAGGTATATCTCCCGGGCGCCGGCGGATTCCACCGTCTCCCTGACCGCCCTTTTTTCCACCTGGGTGATTCCCGAAGGCACGGAAACAATGATCCGCGGCCGCACCAGGGTGCGGCGGTTGTGAACGCTGAGAATGAAATGTCTCAGCATGGCTTCCGTGATGTCGAAATCGGCAATGACGCCATCCCGCATGGGTCTGATGGCCTTGATATTACCCGGCGTCCGGCCCACCATCTTTTTCGCTTCCGAACCCACGGCGAGAACCTTCTTCACGCCTTTGGAATCCATATGCACGGCCACCACCGAAGGCTCGCTCAGGACGATCCCCTTTCCTTTCACATATACGAGGGTATTGGCCGTCCCCAGATCGATGGCCAGGTCATTGGAAAATTTCCCCAGAATAAAATCAAACAGCACGCTTTTGGCCTCCTATAATTTTCTCAATAAATATTGATATTTACGCTTTCAAGAAAGCGGATTAGCGCTATCCTATAGCTCATTTCCCCCTCCTAAGCAATGCCTTTTTAAAAAGATGATTGCTTTTTCCCGGGGACTATAATATCAACATCGCCTCAAAAAAATCCCGTGAGGAAACCCATGCTCGACCTGATGAGAAAACACGCCCGCAACTGGATCATGAAGGTCCTTCTCGCCATCATCATCATTGTTTTCATCTTTTATTTCGGCTCCATGACGGGAAGGCACAAAGCGGACGCCGTCGCCACCGTGGACGGCAGGATCATCACCTACAGCGATTACGAACGGGAGTACCGCGATCTCATCGAAATGTACAACCGCCGTCTCGGCGGACGGCTGACGGACGAGATGCTGAAATCCTTGAATCTCAAGGAGCAGGCCTTGAACAAGTTGATATATCAGGCCGTGTTGATCAAAAAGGCCCAGGAACTGAAGATCCGGGTCACGGACGACGAAGTAAGGACCTTCATTTCCTACCTGCCGGCCTTTCAACGTAACGGCGCCTTCGATGACCGGCTCTACCAGCAGATGCTGCGCTACAACAAAATCACCCCCGAGGACTTCGAAAACGAACAGCGGAAAGCCCTGCTGATCATGAAGTTGGAAGACATCATCCAAGATGGCATTCATGTCTCCGACCAAGAGGTGACCGGCTTCTACGAGGCCCAAAGCGACCGGATCAACATCGCCTTCGTCCGATTTGCGGGCAGCGAGTTCTCCGGCCGGGTCCAGGCCTCGCCGGCGGAGCTGGAAAGGTATCTGAAAGAACACGGCGGAGATTTTCGCACCCCGGAGCAGATCCAGGTGAAATACCTGCTCTTCTCCCCCGAAGACTTCACGGACCGGGTAAAGGTATCGGAAGAGGAAATCTCCGAATTCTACGACGGCCACAAGCAACAGTGGACCAGGGGGGGAAAACCCTTGCCCCTCGGCGCCGTGAGGGATCGTATCGTCAACGAGCTGAAGCACGGCCGGGCGATGAGATTGGCGCAGGAAGCGGCGCGCCAAGCAAGGGAAACGATCTATCAGCAGGAAAATTTCGAGGCCTACGCCGCCGCACAGCGGTTGAAGGTGGAAACAACGGATTTCTTCTCCGAAAAAAATCCGCCGGAGGTGTTCCGGCGTCTTCCCGATTTTGCCGCCGCGATCTTCTCCCTGAAGAAGGATGAGATCAGCAAGGTCATCTCCTCGGAAAAGGGTTATTATCTCATCAAGGTCGCGGCCAGGAAAGCCGCCGTCACGCCGGAACTCAAGACGATAGAAAAAGAGGTTCATCGGCGGTACGCCGCCGAAGAAGGAAGGCGCCTTGCCAAACAGGAAGCGGACGCGGCGCTGGCCAGGCTGAGGAAGGGGGAAAAACTGGCGAATATCGCCAAGGAAAGGAAAGTCAAACTGGAAGAAACGGGCCTCTTTCTCCTCACCGGACCGGCCCCCAGGTTAGGTTCCTCTCCCCAGCTCACGAAAGCCCTTTTCCTGCTTTCGGCAAAGAAACCCTTCGGGGACGAGGTGATCGCCCTGGAAGGGGATTATGTCCTCATCGAGTTCCGGGGGCGAGAGAGCTCGGAACGGGAGCTGTTGCCGGCCCAGCGTGCGCAACTGAAGCAGGCCTTCCTCAACCTGAAAAGGAATGAGGTCGTTCAGGCCTGGATCGAAGCCACCAAAGAGGCCATGATCCGCGAGGGGAAGCTGAAGATGAACAAGGAACTCAAAGACCTCTGATTCATCGGCCCTTGCATTCCGATTCACCGCGGCCGCGACCGTCCGTTTCCTCCCGGACCAGTTTCCCGCCCTCGAAGGTCAGGACATAGATAAAGTCGTCCTTACCGCAGTTATACGTCCATTGCTCCACGCTCTTGGTCGTTTTGGAGCCGGTTTTCTTCGTGCCCGTGCGGCGGGTTTCCCGATCCGCCACCTTCTCCTTGAAGGTGGGCTTGCCGCATTCGATCAGCACCTTACCTTTGGAGTCCCCCACACTCACCAGACCATCGCCGCAGCGGAAGGCGTGGACCGGCAGGGGCAAATACAGCAGGAAAATCAAGGACAGCAGCAGGGAAAGGTGGAAATGGAACAGGACCGTCATATCATCATCCTCCTTCTCCAGGGATTCGATTTTCCGCGCCCCGAGGGAAGCGAACATCGGCTCCGCGACGGACGGGCGAGGTTATACGTTCCGGTAGAGACCGTTATTGACGATGTAATGGCGCACGGGATCCGTAGTAAGATAGGTGATGGATCTGCCGTCCCGTACCCGTTGCCGGATGCGGCTCGAGGAGATGTCCAGAAAGGTGACCTCCCGGAAGTAAATGACATATCCCGTCGGCCACCGAAAGCCGTTTCCCTGGGCCTCATAGTGGAAACGAGAGGCGAATTCCGGCGGGATGATTCCCGCCAGACCTTTATTCTCATATCCCGGT
>JAGPFL010000093.1 GCA_018056545.1 Syntrophobacterales bacterium | reverse complement strand
GCCATTCACCGATCCATACATTTCAAGCCATCACCTCGAAGATTAGAGCGTCTTTGCGCTTGAAATCCCTGAAGTTGAAGGAGATGACCCGGCCGTGATGCGACATACCTCCAGCAGGACAGGCAGGCCCAGAGGCGTCGGAACCACCTCGACAACTTTCACTAATCAATGCGAACAAACAATCTTGAGTTTCCCCGGGCGGGCTGCGGGAGAAGGAAAGCTTCCTTTCCCCTTCCATTCCGGTTGGCGGGGGGTTGCTTTGCCGGGGAGACGGGCATAGGGCTGCGAAGCGGATAATACACCGGAACGGGGGGTTGATTTAAACCTGAATAAAGCCGGTGAAGAGCAGATAAGGAGGAAGAGATGGAAAAGGTACCACAGAAGCTGGACAAGACAAGAAAGGAATACTACCAGGGAGCGCCGATTGCCAAATTCGGCGAACGCAAGCCTGACTATTCCGGGATGGGCAGGAAGATCAAAAGCAATTTCAAGGGATTGCGAGAGGTGGTATGTGTCGAGGCCTGCCGGACGCCCTACGGCGTCTTCGGCGGCGCCTTGAAAGGTTTCGACGCCCCTCAGCTCGGCGCCCTGGCCATCAAGGAATGCCTGCGCCGGACCGGCGGCAAGGTGAAGGGCGAGGATGTGGATTACGTGATCATGGGCCAGGTCGTACCCGCGGGGTGCGGTCAGGTGCCCAGCCGCCAGGCGACCCTCCTGGCGGGGCTGCCCGAGAGTGTGCCCTCCATCACGGTCAACAAAGTTTGTTCCTCCGGGATCAAGACCGTCGACCTCGCCGTCCAGATGATCCAGACAGGCCGGGCCGAGATCGTCATCGCCGGCGGCCAGGAGAGCATGAGCAACTGCCCTTATTCCCTTCCCGATATGCGCTGGGGAAGCAGGATGGGTCTGCCCAACGGCCGTCTGGTGGACCTCATGGTCTATGACGGTCTCTGGGACGCCTTCTACAACCGCCACATGGCCATTCACGGCTCCGAGACGGCGGACGAGTTCGGCTTCACCCGTCAGGATCAGGATGAATGGGCCTACCAGTCCCAGATGCGGGCCGTGGCGGCCATGAAAGAGGGGAAACTCGACGACGAGATCTTCCCGGTGTTGATCCAGAAGGGCAAGGAAACGATCGTCTTCGATAAGGACGAGGGACCCCGGCCGGCCACGACCATGGAAGGCCTGGCGAAACTGCCGCCGGTGTTCAATCACAAAAGCACCGTCACCGGCGAACCCGGCGGGGTGACGGCGGGGAACGCCCCGGGCGTCAACGACGGCGGCGATGTCTGCCTCCTCATGAGCGCCGAAAAGGCCAAGGAACTGGGAATGAAACCCCTCTTCACGATCCTCGACTACGCCGAGGTCTCCCAGCCGACGAAGGACATCGCCACGGTGCCCGGCCTGTCCATCAAGAAGGTACTCGAACAGAACGATATGACCGTGGCCGATGTGGAGGTAATCGAGATCAACGAGGCCTTCGCGGCGGTGGCGATCATCAGCGCCCGGACGATCCTGGGGATGTCCAAGGAAGAGATGTTCAAGAAGGTGAACCCCAACGGCAGCGCCATCGCCTACGGCCATCCCATCGGCGCCACGGGGGCCCGGATCCTCATGACCCTGGCCTATGAACTGCGGCGTCGCGGCGGCGGCATCGGCGTGTGCGGGATCTGTTCCGGCCATGCCCAGGGCGACGCCATGCTGATCAGAGTGGATAAATAACAACAGCAAGTATACTTTTTTTGAAAGGAGAAGCGGTAGATATGAGAGAAGCGGTTATTGTAAGCGGCGCCCGGACGGCCGTCGGCGAGTTCGGCGGGTCCCTGAAGGGCGTATCGGTTGTGGAACTCGGCCGGCTGGTCATTAAGGAGGCCATTGTGCGGGCGGGGCTCCGTCCGGCGATCAACGACTTCGTCAAGTCGGCCCGGCCCTCGATCTTCGGCGAGTTCGATATGACGGACATCCAGAAGAAGAACTACGCCTATGACAGTTCCTTGACCCCGGTCTATTTTGACGAGGTCATCATGGGCAACGTTCTGAACGCGGGTTGCGGTCAGAATCCCGCCCGTCAGGCGGCGATCTTCGCCGGCCTGCCCGAAGAGACGAACGTCTTCACCGTCCAGAAGGTCTGTGCCTCGGGGATGAAGGCCATCGCCATGGCCGCCCAGGCCATCTGCGCCGGTGATGCCGACATCATCGTGGCGGGCGGCATGGAAAACATGAGCAATGTCCCCTATGCCCTGGCGGATGCCCGCTGGGGGTACCGGATGAACATGCCCTTCGGCAAGGTCACGGACTTGATGGTCCATGACGGTCTCTGGGAGATCTTCAACGGCTACCACATGGGCTTCACGGCGGAGAATATAGGGATGAAGTACGGCATCACCCGGGAAGAGCAGGACAAACTGGCCTACGAGAGCCACCGCCGCGCCCGGGCCGCCATCGCCAGCGGCGCCGTCGCCGACGAAATCGTCCCGGTGGTCATCCCCCAGCGCAAGGGCGATCCCAAGGTCTTCGCCGTGGACGAGCGTCCCATGGACACGACCCTGGAAAAGATGGCCAAACTGGCCCCGGTCTTCAAGAAGGACGGCACCGTCACGGCGGGGAACGCCTCGGGGATCAACGACGGCGCCACGGCGGTAGTGGTCATGAGCGCCGAAAAGGCCAAGGAACTGGGTCTGAAACCCCTGGCCAAGATCAAGGGCTACGCCTCCGGCGGCGTCGATCCGGCGTACATGGGTCTCGGTCCCATCCCGGCGACGCGGAAGGTCTTCAAGAAGCTCGGCATCACCATGAAGGACATCGGCCTCATCGAGCTCAACGAGGCCTTCGCCGTCCAGGCCCTGGGCTGCATCAAGGAACTCGAAGTTGATCTCGACAAGTGCAATCTCAACGGCAGCGGGATCTCCATCGGGCACCCCATCGGCAATACCGGCGCCCGGATCACCTATACCCTGGCGATGCAGATGCAGAAGAAGGGCGTGAACCTCGGACTCGCCTCCCTGTGCATCGGCGGCGGCCAGGGCATGTCCATCGTCCTCGAAGCGGTCTAAACTTAAGTTGGTGTGAGCGGGGCGGCCCTCTGAACGGGGCCGCCCCTTCATGAACTTTTATCTCATAAGGAGGGTTGAACATGGCAGTAAAGACCTTTGGCGTCGTAGGCGCCGGACAGATGGGAAACGGCATCGCCCAGGTGGCGGCCTATCCCGGCGGATTGAACGTCATCATGAACGACATCGCCGATCAGTTCGTGGACCGGGGATTCGACACCATCTCGAAGAACCTCGACCGGCTGGTGGCCAAGGAAAAACTCACGGCGGATCAGAAGGCGGAGATCTTGAGCCGGATCAAGAAGAGCACGAACCTGGAGGACATGAAGGACGCCGATTTCGTCGTCGAAGCGGCGGTGGAAAGGGAAGATCTCAAACTCGGCATCTTCCGGAAGCTCGACGAGGTCTGCCGGCCCGATGTGGTCCTGGCCACGAACACCTCGTCCATTCCCATCACCCGCATCGCCGGCGCCACCAAGCGGGCCGACAAGGTCATCGGTATGCACTTCATGAATCCCGTGCCGGTCATGAGGCTCGTAGAGATCATCCGCGGTCTGGCGACCTCCCAGGAGACCTATGATCTTACGGAAAGCCTCAGCAAGCAGTTCGGCAAGGTGCCGGTGGAATGCAACGACTTCCCCGGGTTCATCTCCAACCGCATCCTCATGCCCATGATCAACGAGGCCTTCTGCGCCCTCATGGAAGGCGTGGGCACGCCCAAGGCCATCGACGACATCATGATGCTGGGGATGAATCATCCCATGGGTCCCCTGGCCCTGGCCGACCTCATCGGTCTCGACACCTGCTGGGCCATCATGGATGTCCTCTATAAGGGTTTCGGCGACTCCAAGTATCGTCCCTCGCCGCTGCTGAAGAAGTATGTCGATGCCGGCTGGGTCGGCCGGAAGGTCGGCCGGGGCGTTTACGATTACAGCAAGAAGTAGGGGGAATCCGCATCCCTCGGGATGCCTAAGATAAAAGGGGGTATGTTTATGGAGTATCAGAATCTGATTTTTGAAGTAGCGGACGGCGTCGCCACCATCACCTTCAACCGTCCCAAGGCCCTCAACGCCATGAACTCCGTGACGATGAAGGAACTCTACGATGCGGCGATGCGCTGCCAGACCGACCCCGCCGTGAAGGCGATCATCCTTACCGGCGCCGGTGACAAGGCCTTCGTGGCCGGGGCGGACATCTCGGAGATGCAGAACATGCGGCCCCAGGAGGCCATGGAATTCATGGAACTGGGCCATGCCACCCTGCGCCTCATCGAAACGATGGCCAAGCCCTCCATCGCCGCCGTCAACGGTTTCGCCCTGGGGGGAGGGACGGAGATCTCCATGGCCTGCGACATGCGCTTCGCCTCCGACAAGGCCCGTTTCGGTCAGCCCGAGATCCTCATCGGCCTGATTCCGGGCTGGGGGGGGACCCAGCGGCTGTCCCGTCTCATCGGCGTCGGCCGGGCCAAGGAAATCATCATGGGGGGCGGCCAGCTCGATGCCCAGCGGGCCTATGAAATCGGTCTGGTCAACAGGGTGATTCCGGCGGACCAGCTCATGGAGGAGACGAAGAAATTCGCCGCCAAACTGGCCGGGCTGCCCGGTTTCGCCTTGAAGATGGCGAAGCACGCCATCGTCTACGGCTATGACCTGGCCCTGGACAACGCCAACAAGCTGGAAGTCGAATGCTGCGCCCAGTGCTTCAGCACCGACGATCAGAAGGAAGGGATGAAGGCGTTCCTGGAGAAAAGGAAGCCTAACTTCAAGGGTTGTTGACAGTTGAAGGGGAATAACGCTCCCCTCTCGGTGAGAGAGGGGGCGTTGTCCTTTCAACATAGGGGGGAATGGGAAGCTATCGATTTAATTGAGGCAACCACGCTGGATGGCATCTTAAACAGTCAGTCAAACAAATATTAGGAGGGATTGTAAATGGCACATAATACCTGGTTGTATCAACTGCGCGACATTAAATTCCAGATCAAAGAATGGCTCGATATGGGTAAACTCTTGAGCCTTGACGCTTACAAAGATTTTTATGGGATTGACGACATCGATAATTTTCTCGAGGTCAACAATAAAGTGTGCCGCGACTTGATGTGTCCTGCCAACAAAGATGCCGATGAACCCGGAGCGAAGTATGTGGGCGGCAATGAACACGCGGTTGTCACCCCCGACTCGTTCAAGAAGGTCTATAAAGCCGTCCAGGAGGCATCGATAGCGCAGCAGTTTGGTTTCCGCGGCGAAGGCAAAATACCGCTGACCTGGTATGCGCCGATTCTCGAAATGCAGACAGGGGCATCACCTTCGATCGTTATGTACTGGTGTCTGACTCAGGGCGCCATCACCGTGCTCCAGGAATACGGCACCAAGGAGCAGCAGGAATTGTTTCTGCCCAAGATGATATCCGGTGAGTGGTGCGGCACCATGGGCCTGACTGAGCCGGGCGCAGGCTCCGAGGTCGGCGCGATACAAAGCAAGGCCTTCCCCACTGATACTCCCGGCAAGTATAAGCTTACCGGCACGAAATGCTTCATCACCTCCGGAGACCACGACCTGGCGGAGAACATTATTCACCTGATGCTCGCCAAGACCCCGGGCGCCAAAGAAGGCACCGCCGGCATTTCCCTCTTCCTGGTACCCAAGTTCTGGGTCAACGAAGACGGTTCCCTGGGGGCCTGGAATGACGTAACCACCATGAATATCGAGCATAAAATGGGTATTCACGGTTCCTCCACCTGTACCCTGGCCATGGGCGAAAACAATAACTGTTACGGCTGGATGGTCGGCGGAAAAGAAGTGGTGGACGGCAGAGGCGTAGGTATGAGGCAGATGTTCGCTTATATGAACGAGGAGCGTCTGAACACCGGTTTGTTCTCCCTGGGATGCATCAGTTCCGCCTATTATGCCGCGCTGGAATATACGAAGGTG
Source organism: Syntrophobacterales bacterium (assembly GCA_018056545.1). Taxonomy (GTDB): domain Bacteria; phylum Desulfobacterota; class Syntrophia; order Syntrophales; family UBA8958; genus UBA8958. The sequence continues at coordinate 304 of JAGPFL010000093.1, read as the reverse complement.
CGGGTGCAGAGCAAACATTCCACCAATCCCAAGGGCCCCAGCGTCCGGATCATCGAGCACGAAGATGTCCGCCGCATGCTGCTGTTCCAGAAATCCATCATGGAGGCCTGCCGCGCCTTGATTTATAAGTCCTATCTCTACCGCGACCTGTCCATGGATGCCCCCACACCGGAGGAGAGGGCCTATTACGACGACATGTTCGCCATCAACAACCCGATCTGCAAGGCCTATGCATCCGACATGGCCAGGCGTACGACCGAGGAGGCGATTCAATGCCACGGCGGTTACGGTTTCATGGAAGAGT
>JAGPFL010000092.1 GCA_018056545.1 Syntrophobacterales bacterium | reverse complement strand
ACCAGGAAATGGAAAAGGAGATGCCCAAATTCATTTCCGGGGCGAAACAAAATCACATTCCCGAGGACAAGGCGATTCGGATATGGGAGCAGATGAAGGAATTCGCCAAGTACGGTTTCAACAAGTCCCACAGCACCGCCTATGCCATGATTTCCTATCAGACCGCCTATCTGAAGGCCCATTATCCCGAAGAATTCATGGCGGCCCTCCTTACCAGCGAAAAGGATAATCGCGACAAGATCATCCGTCACATCAACAGCTGCAAGGAGATGGGTATCAGTGTGCTGCCTCCAGATATCAACGAATCCGGAAGCGACTTCACCGTTCCGGAAAGACACATCCGCTTCGGCCTGGCGGCGGTGAAAAATGTAGGCGTCGGCGCAGTGGAGGCCATAATCGAGGCTCGGCGTAGCGGGGGGAAATTCCAATCGTTTTTGGATTTCAGTCGCCGTGTGGATCTGCGGCGGGTGAACAAACGGGTTATGGAAAGCCTCATCAAATGCGGGGCCTTCGATTCCTTGGGACATAAACGGCGTTCCCTGTTCTTGGCTTATGAAGGGATCTTAAATGCCGGTCAAAGGATGCGAAAGACCGGCGCCGGCACCCAGGTCAGCCTCCTGGATGGTCTGGGGGTAACGGCTAAGGGTACCGCCGGGGAAAAGAGCGGGGAAATCCCCGACCTCGGGGAATGGGACCATCGGGAGCTGCTCACGTACGAAAAGGAGGCGTTGGGCTTTTATATCACCGGACATCCCTTATTACGCTACCGCGAGAAATTGGAATTGGTGACCAACGCCAATTCGGAAAACCTGGCGGAACGCCGGGACAAGGAAGAGGTCCTCATCGCCGGGATCGTGAGTGGTATCCGGGAACTCACGACGAAGAGAAAAGATGTCATGGCTTATGTCACGATTGAAGATCTTTATGGTTCCCTGAACATAATCTGTTTCGCCGATGTCTACCAGGGGGCCAAAACACTGCTTAAGGGAGAAGAACCACTGTTGATCAAAGGACAGTTGGATGTAGCCGAGGAAAGCATCAAGATTATCGCCGGTGAAATCCGCCTTCTGCAGGACGCCCCCGAAATCTCGCCTTATTCCACGGTTCATTTCCAGGTAGATTCGCGGATCGTTGACGACAATGGAAAGATATTATCTATCAAGGAGCTGGCAAATAAATATAAAGGAACGGCTGATGGTTTTATTCACCTCCTCAACGGCGAGACCGAAACAATAGTCTACCTCGGCGCTGATTGCCGTTTTCTCCTCAATGCCGATTTTCTGAAGGACGCCCGTCGCCTGCTGGGGCCCAACGCCGTCAGATGCACCTAAATTAATACATTAAGTATATATTTCAAATACTTGTAATGATAAGAATTTTAAGATCTTTTAATAGCCCATGGAATACCGTGAACGCACGTATCGTCATGAAGTTAACGCCGCAGGCCTGATCTTTTTTCAGGTGGCGGTGCGGGAGACGGACCTTTTCGTTGCCGCCGATGCCGATCTTAGTGCCTTATGCCGGGAGACGGTCGTCAAATATCGCCGTCAACTCGAAAACTACATCCGGCGACGACCGGATTTCCTTCATTCTTTGTCCCCGTTGGCCGCCGATCCCCTGGCGCCTCCTATCGTACAAACCATGCTCGCCGTCGCTGAACAATGCGGTGTGGGACCCATGGCGGCGGTCGCGGGGACGATGGCGGAATATGTGGCCCGGGACCTCAGGTCCTTCACCAGAAACATCATCGTGGAAAACGGCGGCGACATCTACCTGGATAGCTTGGAGGAAAGGCGGGTGGCGGTCTTTGCCGGAGAATCTCCTTTGAGCGGGAAGACGGCCCTGCGGATCAGACCGGAGGCAATGCCCATGGGCGTTTGCACGTCATCCGCAACGGTGGGCCCATCCCTGAGTTTCGGTCGTGCGGATGCGGTCTGTGTCCTTTCCGCCTCGGCGGCCTTGGCAGATGCCGCTGCTTCCCGGATCGGGAATCAAGTCCGGACAGGAAGCGACATCAAGGCGGCACTGAAGATCGGGGCCGGAATCCCGGGAATCCGGGGGGTGGTCATTATTATCGGGGATAAACTGGGCGCCTGGGGAGAAATTGAATTTTGCCAATAAAGTTTACATAACATATCTTATGCGACATTAAATTTGCATTCTTTACAGGCCTTCCTCGGCCAGCTGTCTGATCAGTTTCGCCTGTCGTTCGCTTAGTTGCCGAGGCACCTGCACATTGATCTTTACAAACTGATCGCCTTTACCCCCTCCCTTCATCGCCGGGGCACCGTAGCCCTTCATGCGGATTTTGGTGTTGTTTTGAGTACCCGGGGGGATCTTGATCCGTTTCATACCCCCGTCTATGGTAGGAACCTCGATGGTCGTTCCCAGGGCGGCCTGGGTGAAGGTAATTGATTTCTCGACGAATATGTCGTTTCCGTCACGGGCGAAAAGGGGATGGGGCAGGATGTTGATGTGCAGATAAAGATCCCCGGCGGGTCCACCGTCGTATCCCGGCCCACCTTTGCCGCTGAGGCGGAGTTTTTTCCCGGAACTGATCCCCGGAGGGATCCGTACATTTATTTCATCCACCCGATCTTCCCGCTGAAGAGAAAGTTTCTTTTCCGCACCCGTGATGGATTCCTCCAGGGTGATGGAAAGGTTGTACTGAAGATCCTGCCCCTGTTGGGGCATATGTCCATAAGAAGAAGCCCCCCCGAAGAGATCGGCAAAAGGATCGAAACCGGAGGCGGCGGTCGGCCGACGACGTCCTCCGGCGCTGGAAAAGGTTCTGGTTCTCCCCCCTCCCCCACCGAAATCGAATCCGAAACCGCGTAACAGATCGTTGAGATCGAAGTTGCGGAAGATGTCCTCCTGGGAATACTTCTGACGGAACTGATCCGCCGATCCATACATATCGTATTGTTTACGTTTTTCCTCGTCACTCAGGACGGCGTAGGCCTCGCTGATCTTTTTGAACTTCTCCTCCGCCTGAGCCTTGTTTTGGGGGTTCTTGTCGGGATGCCATTTCAGGGCGAGCTTGCGGTAGGCCTTTTTTATTTCCTCCGTGGAGGCCTTCTTGTCCACACCCAAAAGCTGGTAATAATCCTCGGCCATTTCTCCTTCCTTCCCTCTATTTTTTTGGGCCTAAATTACCCACGGTGTAACATTTGTCAAGTTACCCCGCGAGCGGCAGACGGCCGGAGGGGCAATAAAAAAAGGGCAGGAGGCGGGACACCGGCAAAAAACTTTGCAGGGCCGCTCATGAACCCTCAAAGTTCCTGCCCAGGTGAAACGCCTCTATGTTTGCCTGACGGGCCTTCGGGGGAAAAGCCCGGTCCAGGATCTTTTCCCATAACGGTACGGGAAAATCCAGCCATTGGGAAAGCACCCCCAGCAGAACGGTGTTTTCCACCCGGGGATTGCCCGCCCGGGCCGCAAGTTCATGGGCGCGGACCACTTTCACCGTTCCGAAGGTGCCGCGGATAAGCCCGAGGGCGTGGGCAGGATATTCCATGGCCCCCAGATTCACCGCCGGGGGATAAAGCTCGAGATCATTCACGATTATTCGGCTGTCCGGCTTGAGATAATCGAGATAACGTAGGGCCTCGAGTTTTTCGAAGGCCAGGAGGATATCCACATTCCCTTTGCGCTCGATGGGAGAGTAAACTCTGGAACCAAAGCGGACATGACTGGTGACGCATCCACCCCGTTGGGCCATGCCGTGTACCTCGCTTTTTTTCACATCCAACCCTGCCTCCATGATCACCAGACAGAGAATGTCACTGGCGCGGAGGATCCCCTGTCCGCCTACCCCGGCCATGAGAATGCTACGCACGCCTGCCACCGGCGGTTTTTTCTTCGTTGCGGTCATTTTTCCTCCACCTCCTCGATGGCCCCCACCTTGCAAACCTGTCGGCATAGGGTGCACCCGGTGCACAAGGAGGTGTCAATATATGAATTTCCTTCCTGTTTTTTTGCGTTCTTGATGATTTCCCCTTCCGGAAGACCTTGAAAACTCCGCCAGGCGATCGGCGGACATCCCAGATCGAGGCAATTCTTGCAGCCGATGCATTTATGGACATTCACCCGGAGAGGTTTGCCGGTTTCCCGATAATGACGTTTGAACAACACGCAGGAGCGTCGGGAAATCACCAGCGAGGGAGCGGAACGGGAGAGTTCCTCCCGCATGACAGTCCGGGTTTCTTTCAGATCATAGGGATCAATGACCCGGACGCTGTCGATCCCCAGGACCCGGGCCAGGGCCTGGAAGTCCAACGCCTTTGTCTCCTTTCCCTGGAGGGTGAAGCCCGTCGCCGGATGCTCCTGCATACCGGTCATGGCCGTGGTACGGTTGTCGCAGATAACGATGACGGCGGTACCGTTATTGTAAGCAAGATTCAGCAGCGGGGTGATTCCGGAATGGATGAAGGTCGAGTCTCCGATCACGCCCACGACTTTTCCCCTACCCTTATCCCCCAGGGCCTTACTCATGCCGTGGGCCATACCCACACTGGCCCCCATGCAGATGCAGGAGTGAAGACCCTCCAGGGGCTTCATGAAGGACAGGGTGTAACAGCCGATATCCCCGGCCACGAACACCTTCATTTTTCCCAGCACATGGAAGAGACCACGATGGGGGCAACCGGGACAGAGATTCGGTGGGCGGGGCGGAATCGTCACCTCGGGCAGTTTGACCGGCGTTGCCGGCAATGGGGCCATCGCCCCGGCAATTACGCCGGGATCGAATTCATTGGTATAGGGAAGCAGGGATTTACCCGTAACCTCGATGCCCATGGCCTTGATCTGCTCCTCCAGGAAGGGATCGAGTTCCTCCACGACATAGAGTTTCTTCACCTTTTCGGCGAATTTGCGGATCATCTTTTCCGGCAGCGGATAGACCAGTCCCAGCTTTAGATAGGAGCAGTCCGGCATGACCTCCTTTGCGTAATTGTAAGGCATGCCGGCGGTAATGATGCCGATTTCCCGATTTTTCATCTCCATGCGGTTCCCGGGAAACGTCTCCGCGAAGTCCCGCAACGCCTGGAGTCGCTTTTCGACCTCCAGGCGCCGGAGCCTGGCCATGGCCGGAACCATCACGTATTTCGACGGATTTATCCTTAACTCCGTACGATCTTCATCTTCCGCAGGGTCCTCTTTGCGGACGAGGGACTTGGAATGGGACACCCGGGTCGTGGAACGGAGAAAGACCGGCGTATCGAACTTCGCGCTCATACTGAAAGCTATTTTGATGAATTCCTTCGCCTCCTCGCTGTCGCCGGGCTCCAGCATGGGTATCTTGGCAAAACGGGCGTAGTTGCGGTTGTCCTGTTCGTTTTGGGAGCTGTGGAGCGAAGGATCGTCGGCGGTGATGATCACCAGGGCGCCGTTGGTGCCCGTGTAACTTACGGTGAACAAGGGGTCGGCGGCCACGTTCACCCCGACGTGTTTCATGGTAACCAGGGACTTGGCCCCCGCCAAGGCGGCACCGATGCCCACCTCCAGCGCCACCTTCTCGTTGGGGGCCCATTCTGCATAAACTCCCGGATATTTGGCAAATTCTTCGAGGATTTCCGTGCTGGGCGTCCCCGGATAACCGGCGCCGAATCTTGCCCCGCATTCATAGGCGCCTCTGGCAATAGCCTCGTTTCCCGACATCAACACCTTCATAACCGTTTTCACCTCAATGTATTTGCCCCGGAGTTCAATCCAACATGGCGATCTTCCTACTGATGAGGAGTTTCATCGCCGGATCGCGGATCTTTTCCAGGGCCTTTTCGTACATCTCCCGGGCCTTGTTCCGGTCGTTTTGCGCCTCGAAATTCCGGGCCATATTGGCCAGAATATCCCCGGAGAAAGGACTTCCGGAACGGAGCTTCAGGGCCCGCTCATAGTTTATCAAGGCGTTTTGGTAGTCTTTTTTCCCCTGATAACAGTTGCCCAGGCTGTTGTAGGCCAGAACGGAAAGCTCCGTATCTCCGCCCCTCTCTTTGAGAAATTCCTGGAAGGCCGGAAGGGCGTCGTCGAAGCGGTTGGCGTTAAGATAGGCGTTGCCGATCCGGTAGCGGGAAAGGGCCGCAGCCTCCGTACCCGGGTATTTTTCCGTAACTTCCTTAAACGGCTGGACGATCGCCGTTACCTCCTGATTCATCATCGCCGGCCGGGTGACGCTCATCACGGCCCGGTTGTAAAGATTCATCGCCTCGTTTTCCCGGCTCTGCCGGTAGTAGGCCCAGCCGCCGATGGCGGCGGCGATACCCAGGACGGCGACAACGGCGACGGCGATTTCTCGCTTGTGGTCCAGGATAAA
>JAGPFL010000091.1 GCA_018056545.1 Syntrophobacterales bacterium | reverse complement strand
CGACTACTTTTTGAACATTGACCGTGGAGAGGATAGCCCCGGCCTTATCGCGCTTCATGTTCATGGTGATGCCGGCGGCGGTCCTGGTGTCCAGTTTTTCCAGCATGGCGCCGGCTTTTGCCGGTGCCGCCGCTTCATAGATCTTAGCCAGGTCCTTGAAGCGCTTGGCGTCGGCATTCTTTTCCGCATCGAGTTTTGCCTCCAGGCGTTTTTCCATCGCGGTGAGCTGGTCTATCTTGTCCTGAATCTCTTTCTTCAGTGCCGTCAGTTTCTGTTCCTCCTGTTTCATCGCGGCCTCCCTGGCGTCCAGCGCCGCTCGTTTCTTTTCCAGGAGGGAATAAAGATCCCGTTCCTTCTGAAGATCGTTATCGAGAAAACCTCCCCCGGTAGTGGCCATCATGCCTTGCGGATTGGGACTGGCAACGGCAGCTCTGATCAAGGCGATCCGTTTCGTCCCCAAATTCTGATCGAAGAATTGAACGATGGTAAGGATCTTGATGCCCAGTATCAGGAAAATCACGATCTGCAGTACTATCAGCGTCTTCTTCATTGTTCTTTCCTTTCGTGTCTCAACACCGCCGTCTCGTCGGCGGTGATCCGTTCCTGCAAATTTTGCTGCAGTCGGTGCTCCTTGAGATGTTTTTCTTTTAAATTCTCAAGTATTTTGCGATCTTTCATGACATCCATCAAGTTGCGGCGTTTCTTTTCCAGCTCTTGGCCCAGTTTCAGGATGAGGTTCCTCTGCAGGGCGATCTTTCTATTCCACACCTTGATATAGGAAAGCTGCAGTTCCACATCGGCGGGTCGCAACAACCGGTCTTTCTGCTCCCGGAGACGCTGCAACAACCGTTCCTTCTCCACACCCATACCGGTAAGCGTTTCCTTCTCTCTTTCCAGCTTGTTGGTCTGCTCTATAAATTCCGCCAACACCTGTTCTTCCTTCGTCTTTCTCGCGTCGAGAACGCTCTGGAGTTTGAAGGTAAACATCGTCAGTTGCCCTTAAAAAGGTTGTACATCTGCTTCTTGGTCTTGGCCATATCGACCTTGTCATGGATGTTTTGACGCAGAAAATCGTTTACCCTGTCGATCATGGCGATTGCGTGATCGATGTCCGGATTCGACCCCTTAACATAGGCGCCGATATTGATGAGGTCTTCTGCCTTGCGATAAGTAGCCAGGATATTCTGGATGTTGTTGGCCATACGACGGTGTTCCTCATCGACGATATCGATCATCACCCTGCTGATGCTCTGCAGCACATCCACCGCGGGGTAATGGCCGCGATTGGCCAATTCCCTGGTCAAGGAGACGTGTCCGTCCAAGATGGAACGGGCGGCATCGGCTATGGGTTCGTTGAAATCATCACCCTCAACCAGGATGGTGTAAAGGCCGGTTATACTTCCCCGACCTTCCAGCTTGCCGGATCTTTCCAGCAGCTTGGGGAGGAGACTGAAGACGGAGGGGGTATAACCTTTCGTAGTCGGCGGTTCCCCCACGGACAGACCGATCTCCCTTTGCGCCATGGCAAAACGGGTGAGGGAATCGACCATCAGGAGCACGTCCTTTCCCTGGTCGCGAAAATATTCGGATATGGAGGTGGCAACATAGGCAGCACGCATTCTGATCAAGGGATGACGATCCGAAGCGGCCACCACCACGATCGAGCGGCTCAATCCTTCCTTTCCCAAATTCTTTTCGAGGAATTCCCTGACTTCCCTGCCTCTTTCCCCGATCAGACCGATTACGTTGACGTCCGCCTTGGTGTTGCGGGCGATCATGCCCAACAAGACGCTCTTTCCCACCCCCGACCCGGCAAATATCCCCATCCGCTGCCCCTTGCCGCAAGTCAGGACTCCATTGATCACCTTGATACCCAGATCGATGGGTTCGCTGATCCGGCCCCGCTTCAGGGGATTGATGGGATCCGCATAGATGGGATAGGTGGCGCCGGCCACAATCGGCCCTTTGTCGTCGATCGGCTGACCGAGTCCGTCTATGACCCTTCCCAGAAACTGCGGCCCGATGTCCACACTCGCCTTTTTACCCAAGGAAACGATTCGGGAGCCGGGGCTCAAACCCTGAATGGTATCTAAGGGCATCAGGAGCACCTTGCCCTTTTTGAAGCCCACCACCTCGGCGGTAATGGGGATACCGCCGCCGGCGGGGTGGATGGCACACAGGTCCCCCAGGGACACCGCCGGTCCGTGCCCTTCCACGATGAGCCCCACGATCTCGCTTACCTTGCCGTGAACCTGAATGGGATGGCAGGCCTTCAGTTTTTCATGATATCCGGTTAAATCGACTTGCATGTCGTATCTCTTTCGACTTTCGAGTGATATACCCGCTTCATTTGCTGAAAGCACAACCGAGGTGTTAAGGATCGCTGGTTACAATGGGTAAGAAAAGGCTCTTCAACGAAATCGTCAATTTTGGTTCGCAAGCAGCGCCTGTTTCACTTCCCGAAGTTGCTGCTCGATCCGGGCGTCCACCTCGCCATGGGGGGTCTCGATTACGGTTCCCCCCGGTTTGATGGCTTCATCCTGCTGGAAAAAAACGTTTTTCAGCCCGTCGAAATTCGCGAGGAACTCGCTTTTGATCTCCATAATATGCTGATAGTCCTCGGGGTGCAGGCGTATCGTGATGTTGTCCCGATCCAGGACGCTCTTCATGGCCTCCTTGAGGACATGAAGAATGACCTCTTTGTTGGTGGCGATTTCATGATGGATTACCTTTTCCGCGACCTGGACGGACAAGCGGACCATTTCCTCCTCCGCCTCCTTCAGGAGCCGGCTTTTCAACATGGCGAGTTCGTTGATGATTTTATCCAGGTTGTCGACCCTCCTTTTCATCTCCAAACTGTACCGGTCCTCGTTTTGGCTCCTCCCTGCGAGCACGCCCTGTTCATAAGCCCGCGCCTCTTTTTCACGCATTTCGACGGCAAATTCCATCCGCAACCGTTCTATTTCGTCGACATGCGCCCCCGAAGATGACGGATTGGCGGTGGACGGATTGAAATCGGCCTTTTTGAATCCCGGCGTCTCCCGGATCCCGCGTTCGACAATCTTGACGGATCCGGACTTGATGACCTTGGAGTTATACGTACTCATCCTCTTGTCCGCCTCGGGAGATGACTATCCGTCCCTCCGTCTCCAACCGTTTGGTGATGTCGAGAATGACCCGCTGGCTCGCCTCGACCTCGGAAACACGAATCGGGGGCATCATCTCTATATCTTCCTTGAGCATTTCCGCGCCCCGCTTGGACATGTTCTTGAATATCTTCTGACGCAACCCTTCATCCACCAGTTTCAGGGCCTTGGCGAGATCGTCACCGCTAACCTCTTTGAGGAGTTCCTGGAGGCTCTTGTCGTCCAGTTTCAGGACATCGTCGAAGGTGAACATCAAGCTGCGGATGGCATTGCCCAACTCCGGATCCCGCTCATCCAGCGATTCGAGGATGGCGTTCTCCGTAGTACGGCCCAGCCTGTTGAGAATCTCCGAGGTCACCTTTATGCCGCCCACCTGCTGGTCCGTTATCCCGCCGATCACGATCTCCTTTTCAAGGGTTTTTGCTATCTCCTCGATGAATTCATGGGGCACGCTTTTAAGATTGGCCATGCGGCGCACGATTTCGCACTGCATCTCGACCCCGAAGTTCTCGAGGATCTCCGCGGCCTTTTCCGGCTTCAAATGGACAAGGATCAAGGCGATGGTCTGGGGATGTTCGGTCTTGGTAAATTCCATCAGTACCTTGGGATCGATATCCCGCAGTTTGTCGATGATGGGATTGTCCATGCTCTTCGCCTTATCCACCTCGGCGAGAATATTCTGGGCATCCTTTTCTCCCAGGGCCTTCATGACGATATTTTTTGCCGTGCCGTCCTGAATGGCAATGGTACCGCCGCTCTCTTTGGCCAGGGCGACGAATTCCTTGGCCACGGAATTGACAATCTCCGCCGGAATCATGGTGATCCGGTTCATGTATCTTCCCACCCGACGGATTTCCTGGGGCCTCATGTTCCGCATCACTTCCGCCGCCACGTCTTCATCCAGGGTCAGCAGCATGATCGCCGCTCGCTCTTCGTTCGTCATCTTCTCCGTCCATGCAGAGGCTATTTAACCCAGTTCCTCAATATCTCCGCAAATCTCTTCGCATCGGCGCTGGCAAGTTGACGGACGATTTCCGTCTCCGTATGGGGCGTATTTTCCAGTGGCGCCGCTACCAAGGGAACCCCCTCACTGACGCCCAAAGCCGCCGGTGCCGTCGCTTTTTTCATAACCTCGCCCATCATCACCGGCTGAGAAGGCAATGCCGACAAGGTCCCACGGATCAACGGCCGCACAACCCAAAGAAATACCATCACAAAGGCCGCCAGGAGCACTACGTATTTTACCAGCGGCAACAACGTCCTGAACATTGTCTGCCAATCCGTTCCGGAAAGGGTGTTGTCTTCCATTTTGCTGAAGGGCATACTGCTGACCACGACCTGATCACCCCGGGCGGCATTGAAACCCGCCGATTTCCTGACCAGTTCTTCTATCGCCTCGATATCTTTCTTCGGACGTTCCTGATAGATCTCCTTTCCCTTGTCGTCTTTGGTGTATATGCCGTCCACCAGGACCGCGAGTGACAGTTTGCGGATCTCCCCGACGGGCATGACGGTCTTGTTCACCACCCTGTTTATTTCATAATTGACGGTTTCATCCGTTTTCTCCCGTTCCTGTCCCAAGGACGCCGAGGCGGCGCCACCGGTTTTTTGCGCCGGCGCGGCGGTCTTGTCGATCTGCCTGGTAGTGCTTCTGACCACCGGCGATTCGGGATCATAACTCTCTTCCGTCTTCTCTGTAAGGCGAAAATCGAGATCGGCGGTCACCCGCACCACCGCTTTCCCCTTGCCCACCACATTTTCCAACATGGTCTGAACTTGCGCCGCCAGATCCTTCTCGATATTGCGCTGATAATCCAACTGGGTGCTCGAGAGGCGTGAGGTCTTGCCATCACCGTGATTCTTCGAGAGGATGTTGCCGCGATTGTCCACCACGATCACGTCTTCCGGACCTAGCCCTTCCACGCTTCTGGCCACCAGATAGGCGATCCCGTCGATCTGATTGGGGCGCAGGCCTTTTCCCGCCTTCAATTTGATGGTGACCGAGGCGGTCGCCTTCTTCTGTTGATCGACAAAAAGCGATTCCTTGGGAAAGGCGATGTGGACCCGGCTCTGCTCAACCTCGTCGAGGCTGTTGATGGTCCGGGACAGTTCCCCCTGCAGGGCGCGGCGGAAATTGAGTTGCTGTTCGAACTCCGTCGCCCCCAGGGTCTTGTTGTCGAAGATCTCATAACCCACGATACCCCCCCGCAGGGCGCCTGCGGCGGCCATTTCCATCCTCAGTTCCGGCACCTTGTCCGCCGGGGCATAAATGACGTCCCCTGCCGCGGAGAGCTTGTAGGAAATCTTCTTTTCCTGCAGTTTGCTTACAATGGCGGCGGCATCCTCATGGGACAAACCGGAAAAGAGAACCTGATAATCCACCTGACCCGCCAGGTACGTGAAGGCTCCGATCAGGACCATCGTCAGGACGCCCGCTCCGGCAATCGTCATTTTCCTGACGGGGGGCAAGGCGTTGAAACTTTTCGCCAAACCGGTAATTATTTGCACAAACTGGTTCATATCTTCTTCCCTGCCCCTACACGGTCATTCTCATTATTTCTTGATAGGCGTCGAGAACCTTGTTCCGGACCTGCATCATGGTTCGGAAAGAGATGTCCGCCTTTTCCATGGCGATGATCACCTCGTGGATACTGCCCCGATTGTCGAGCTGAATTTTGGTGACGGCATTCTCCGCCTGATTCTGCAGGTTATTGACTTCCGAAATCGCCCCTTTCAAGGCTTCGGAAAACGAAACGCCGCCTTGTCTTTGCTCCGTGAGCCTGCCTCCCGAGAGGGGGGGCGTCATCATGCCGTTCGGTGCGCCGTTGATCTTCATTTACAAACCTCCTTCCGCGTCTCATCAACCGCGAGACTTCTACTTGCCGAGTTCTAGAGACTTCAAAGCCATGTTTTTCGTGGCGTCGAAGGCGGTGACACAGGCATCGAAAGACCTGGTGGCCGCGATCATCTCGGCCATTTCCATGACCACCTCCACATTCGGAAGTGTCACCATGCCGTTGTCATCCGCATCGGGATGGGCGGGATCATAAACCGTCTTGCCCGCTTTCTCGTCCTCCACCACCGTTTCGACCTTCACGGTCTTCAGGGCATTTTTCATGGCATCGTCAAAGGGGAGTTCCACATCCTGGGACGACAATACCACCGTCTTCCGGCGATAGGG
>JAGPFL010000090.1 GCA_018056545.1 Syntrophobacterales bacterium | reverse complement strand
GGAGAAGGCGGTCGGCGGTGAGGAAAGGACATCCTTTCCGGATCGGTCGGAAGTATCTTTGGAGGAGCGGAAACGCATCGTTCGGGAACATCTGGAGCTGGAAACCTCCTATGCCGGGGAGCAGGCTGGGGTGCGGAATTTCCGCAAGCACATCCTCTGGTATACGAAAGGATTGCGCCACAGTGCGGCGCTGCGGCAACAGCTCGGCTCGCTGGGCCGGGGCGGGGAGATGCTGGCGGTTCTCCAGGTATATTTCGAAGATATGAACAAGATGAACAATGGCCTTGACTTTTCATGAGCCTTTAGGCATATTTTAGGTGCCGTACATTAAAGGAAAACACAGGGGGATCGGGTGGAATTCGTCAAGTTCAAGGAGTTGGAGGAGAGGATAAACAAGGTTCTCGAAGAGAAGGCGGCACTGAAAAAGCGCGGTTCGGAGTTGGAAGAACTCCTTAAAAATAAAGATAAAGAGTTGGAAGAAGTAAAGAATAAACTAAAAGGATTGCAAGAGGAAAGGGAAACAGTACGCTCCAAGGTGGATTCGTTGCTCGATTTGCTGCAAGATATATAAACGCCGCCATAAGCTCTCTCGGAGTTATGAAGGTTGAAAAAGCGTTATCATATCAAGATAATGGGACAAGATTTGTCCGTGGTGAGCGATGCGGAAGAGGAGCATGTGGCGAAGGTCGTCCGGTATGTAAACGACAAGGTTGAAGAAATTGGCAGACAGACCCAACATTTCAACAGTCTGAATATTGCGATCCTGGCGGCCTTGAATATTGCAGATGAATATTTCCGAGAAAAAGTTGCCGAGGAGGTTGCTTACCGGCAACTGGAGAGCAGATCGGAGAGATTGATCAATCTCATCAACGAAACTGCTTAGCGTTTCTGAACATCCCCTGCGATGTTCGTGATTAACCGTTGTTTTTTGATCCAACACCTTGGACCCGGGAACCTGTCCTTGTTCGCCGTGAGCAAGTCTGCCGTTATCCGCGAGGAAGTGAGGCAGGAAGCCTGAAGCAGCAAATTTAGGTGCCCACTTTTGGGAACGGTTCAAAAAGGTGGTTAACACGGCATCTGCGGGGGGTTCTTTAGAAAAATAAATCCTGTTTTTCCTTTCAAAAAATCCCTTTGGAAAAAATCTCTTCTTCCCCGAGAATTTCCGACTCGTCTCCTGACGAACGTTGAAATTCCGATGAAATATCGTTTTGTAGCGCTGCGGTCGGCGGTGCACAGGGGGAAACGGTGGTTACGTCCGCCGTATGACAAGGCCTCGACGAATGGGCAGGATGATTCAACCGCCCTGAGTGGGGGATAGATATATAGGGAGGTAATGAAAATTGGAAAAAATAATGTTTATATCGTTGATTTTTATAGCAGGAGTGCTGGGGGCGGTCGTCGGCTTCGGGGTCAGCCATTTCCTCTCCAAGAAAAAAATGGCGGCTTCGGAGAGTCTTGCCTTCCGCATCGTCGAGGAGGCGAAGAAGGAAGCGGAAAACATCAAGAAGGAATCCCTCCTGCAGGCCAAGGAAAACCTGCTGAAGGTCAAGACGGAATTCGAAAAGGACACCCGGGAGCGCAAGCAGGAGTTGGATGCCGTCGAGCGTCGCATCCGGGCCAAGGAGGAGAACCTCGAAAAACGCATGGATGCCCTGACACAGAAGGAAGGGGCCATCGAAGGTCGGGAAAGGGGGCTGCAACAGAAGGAGCAGTCGCTGCATGACAAACATGAACATTTGAACCGCCTGCTCGCGGAACAGAAGGAGCAACTGCAGAGAATCGCCGGCATATCTTCGGAAGAGGCCAAGAATATGCTGATCCAGTCCATGGAGAGTGAGGCCCGTATAGAAGCGGCGGCGACCATCAGAAAGGTGGAGGAGGAGGCGAAAAGGACGGCGGACAAAAAGGCCAGCGAGATAATCTCCTATGCCATCCAGCGCTACGCCGGGGAATTCGTAGCGGAGAATACCGTTTCCGTGGTCAATCTGCCCAACGACGAGATGAAGGGCCGGATCATCGGCAGGGAAGGGAGAAACATCAGGGCGATAGAGGCGGCCACGGGCATCGATCTCATCGTGGACGATACGCCGGAAGCCGTGGTTTTGTCGAGTTTCGATCCGGTGCGGCGGGAGGTGGCCAGGATATCCCTCGAGCGGTTGATATCCGACGGCCGGATCCATCCGGGGAGAATCGAGGATATAGTAAAGAAGGTGCGTACCGAAGTGGACACGATCATCAGGGAAACCGGGGAACGAACCTGTTTTGACGTCGGCGTTCACGATGTCAATCCCGAGATCGTCAATCTCCTGGGCAGTCTGAAATTCCGGAAGAGCTTCTCGCAGAACGTCCTCCAGCATTCCATAGAAGTGGCCCATTTAACGGGAATGATGGCGGCGGAGCTGAAACTGAACGTCAAGGAGGCCAAGCGGGCGGGACTCCTCCATGACATCGGCAAGGCCATCGATCACGAGATCGAGGGGCCTCATGCCACGATCGGCGCCGACTTCGCCCGCCGTTTCGGAGAGGCGCCGCGCATCGTTCAGGCCATCGCCACGCACCACGACGACGGACGGACGAACACCCTCCTGGGCGTCCTGGTCCAGGCGGCGGACACGCTTTCGGCGGCCCGGCCCGGGGCGCGGCGGGAGATGTTGGAATCATATGTGAAACGTTTGGAGGAATTGGAGGCCATCGCCAACTCCTTCAATGGCGTCGATAAATGCTTTGCCATCCAGGCGGGGCGGGAGATCCGCATCCTGGTGGAAAACGAGAAGATCTCCGACAACGACGCCGTGATGCTCTGCCGGGACATCGTCAAGAAGATCGAGGCGGATCTCACCTATCCGGGGCAGATCCGGGTGACGGTCATCCGGGAGACCCGGGTTACCGATTATGCGAAATGAGACTTCTATTTATCGGTGATATTGTCGGCAAACCCGGCCGTCGGGCGGTTCATGAACTCCTGCCGGGGCTGATCGCCGAGCGCGGGATCGATTTCGTCGTTGCCAACGGCGAGAATGCGGCGGCGGGTTTCGGCATGACCAGGGAGATCGTGGAGGATCTTTTCGCCAGTCAAATCGATGTTTTGACGACGGGCAATCATGTCTGGGACAAGAAGGAGATCTTGGAGTGTATTGACGATTATGAATCTCTCCTCCGGCCCGCCAATTATCCGGTCCGGGTCCCCGGGCATGGAAGTGTGGTGATGCCCGTACGCGAAGGTCTCCAGGTCGGCGTCGTCAACATCATGGGACGGGTCTTTATGAGGCCCCTGGAGTGTCCTTTCCGAACCGCGGAGCGGGAAGTGGAAAAAATCCGGTCACGCACCCCGGTGATCATCGTCGATATGCATGCCGAGGCAACCTCGGAGAAGATCGCCCTGGGTTGGTTTCTCGACGGCCGGGTCACGGCGGTTCTGGGGACCCATACCCATGTACAGACGGCGGATGACCGGATTCTCCCCAACGGGACCGCTTACATAACCGATGTGGGCATGACCGGACCTTTTGATTCCGTTATCGGTACCCGCAAGGAGATTATTCTGGAGCGTTTTCTCTCCCAGCTTCCCAATAAATTCGAGGTGGCCAAGGGCGATGTACGCCTCCAGGCGGTGCTGATCGATGTGGAAGAGGCAAGCGGCAGGGCGCTGGGCTTTGAACGGTTATCGCTGCCCCTGCGCCAGGAGCAGGGGTGAGATGATATCTTGGCAGGGAGGTACGGACAGGTGAAAAACGTCTATGATGTATTCCAGGAGCGGGGCTTTGTGGAACAGGTGACGGACGATGAGGCGATCGGCCGCCTTCTCGACGGACCGGGGGTGACCTGTTACATCGGCTTCGATCCCACAGCGACGAGCCTCCATATCGGGTCTTTGGTGCCCATTATGGCCCTGGCCCACATGCAGCGTCACGGACACCGTCCCATCGCCCTTGTCGGCGGCGGCACGGGATTGATCGGCGACCCCAGCGGCAAGACGGAGATGCGCCAGATCCTCACCCGGGAGCAGATAGACTATAATGCCCAATGCCTGCAAAGACAGCTTTCCCGTTATCTGGACTTCGCTCCGGGGAAGGCCCTCCTGGTCAACAACGCCGACTGGCTGACGAAGCTCAATTATATAGAATTCTTGAGGGACATTGGACGACATTTCAGCGTCAACAAGATGCTGGCGGCGGAGAGCTACCGGATGCGGCTGGAAAAGGGGCTCAATTTCATCGAGTTCAATTATATGCTCCTCCAGGCTTATGATTTTCTTTATCTTTTCAAGAATTATGACTGCCTGATCCAGATGGGGGGCAATGACCAGTGGGGAAACATGCTCGCGGGGAGCGACCTGATCCGCCGCCTGGAGGGTAAGGCGGCCCACAGCATGACCTTCCCGTTGATCACCACCTCGGCGGGGCACAAGATGGGAAAAACGGAGCGAGGCACGGTATGGTTGGATGCCGGTTTGACCTCTCCCTATGAGTACTATCAGTACTGGGTGAATACGGAAGACGAAGATGTGGAGCGGTTTCTATCCCTTTTCACCTTTCTGCCCATCGAGGAGATCCGGGAGGTGCGGAACCTGACGGATGCCCGTCTAAACATGGCCAAGGCAGTGCTGGCCTTCGAAGCCACCAAGATCACCCACGGCGAGCCGGCGGCCCGGGAGGCCTGGCAGGCCTCGATGCAGGCCTTTCAGTCACGCCCGGTCGATGCGGAACTCTTCCCCACCAGTGCCATTCCCCGGAGCAGCGGGCTAACCGACGATCTGTCGGCGATTCCCTTCCTGGAAAAGACCAGAGGAGATCTTGAGGAAGGAATACCGGCCTACGTGCTGTTTTGCGAGTCCGGGCTCTGCACCTCCCGCGGAGAGGCACGACGGCTTATAGAACAAGGCGGTGCCTATATCAATGACCGGCCCGTCGCTGCTTTCGACGAAAAGGTAACGGCGGCGCAAATGGATGCCCGGGGCGTTATTCGCCTAAAGAAGGGAAAAAAGAAGTATTTCCTCGTCAAGGTAAAATAGTGTAAAAAAGTGCTTGACTAATTAGGCGAGACACAGTAGAAAACTTATCTGTTCTTTAAACCGAGCTTCAACAGTAAATGAATTCTTCAAAATTAGTTCTTGACTTTTTCGGGAATTCTCTGTAGACAATTAAACCTTAGCGCTGTCCAACGTTACTCGATAGCGTAAAAAAAATCCTTGACACGGGAAGCGGATTTGGCTATATAGAGCAGCTCGTTTCCAAAGTGGGCTCTTTGGCAATTGAATAGTGGGATGATTGATTTGTGGGTCCCAAAAACACAGATTGAAAAATTGAGATAATTCTCAGCAAGGATTAAAACTGGAGAGTTTGATCCTGGCTCAGAACAAACGCTGGCGGCGTGCCTAACACATGCAAGTCGAACGCGAAAGGGGCTTCGGCCCTGAGTAAAGTGGCGCACGGGTGAGTAGCGCGTGGGTAATCTGCCTCTCAGTTGGGAATAACTCATCGAAAGGTGGGCTAATACCGAATAATTCTGTGTCACCCCGGTGATACAGCCAAAGATGGCCTCTGCTTGCAAGCTGTCGCTGAGAGATGAGCCCGCGTACCATTAGCTTGTTGGTAGGGTAATGGCCTACCAAGGCGACGATGGTTAGCTGATCTGAGAGGATGATCAGCCACACTGGAACTGAGACACGGTCCAGACTCCTACGGGAGGCAGCAGTGAGGAATCTTGCGCAATGGGGGAAACCCTGACGCAGCAACGCCGCGTGAGTGAGGAAGGCCTTCGGGTCGTAAAGCTCTGTCGGGTGGAAAGAAACGCATAGGTGCTAATACCATCTGTGCTTGACGGTACCGCCAAAGGAAGCACCGGCTAACTCCGTGCCAGCAGCCGCGGTAATACGGGGGGTGCAAGCGTTGTTCGGAATCATTGGGCGTAAAGAGCGTGTAGGCGGCTGGATAAGTCAGATGTGAAAGCCCTGGGCTCAACCCAGGAAGTGCATTTGATACTGTCCTGCTAGAGTAAGGAAGAGGGAAGTGGAATTCCTGGTGTAGAGGTGAAATTCGTAGATATCAGGAGGAACACCGGTGGCGAAGGCGACTTCCTGGTCCTATACTGACGCTGAGACGCGAGAGCGTGGGGAGCAAACAGGATTAGATACCCTGGTAGTCCACGCCGTAAACGATGTTCACTAGGTGTTGGGGGTATTGACCCCCTCAGTGCCGCAGTTAACGCATTAAGTGAACCGCCTGGGGAGTACGGTCGCAAGACTAAAACTCAAAGGAATTGACGGGGGCCCGCACAAGCGGTGGAGTATGTGGTTTAATTCGATGCAACGCGAAGAACCTTACCTGGG
>JAGPFL010000089.1 GCA_018056545.1 Syntrophobacterales bacterium | reverse complement strand
TTCATCCCCGGGGTACGATCGGAAGGGAGACCGCCGGGAAACTGCATCAGCAAACGGTCCCGGATCAGCCCCTTGCCGAGTTTGAAAAAATCCGGATCGGTGGAGGTCCAGGTGCCGAAGAACATCGGGTTGTAGCCGATACGATCCGCGCTTTTGAAGGTGGTGACAATGGCCGCAGGCAACATCTGCATGACGATGTATTGGGCTCCCTTCTTTTGCAGCCGGAGCAGCTCGGTGGTGAGGTCCACGGTCTTGGGGGGGAATTCCTCCACGGCAACGATTTCGATGCGGACCTTTTTTGCATATTCCTGACTTGGCCGGTGGATCGAGCGGCCATAGGCGTTGTTGTATGTGAGCAAACCGACCTTGGGCGGGCCGCTGCCCTTGTGGACGGCCCGAATGTAGTCGAGAATGGCGTAGCAATCCATCTTGTAGCTGCCGAAGGGAAGATACATGTAATCAATGGGCGGCTCGAGTATTTCCCAACTGGTGGAATAATTGATGGTGGGTATCTTGTAGGTTTGAATGATGGGCTTGGCGGCGAGGCACTCGCCGGCACCCCAGGTGGCGATCATGTCCACTTTTTCCTGCACCGCAAATTTCCTCACCGCGGCCACGGCCTCGGGAACCTTGTAGGCGGTGTCCACGAGGCTCATTTCGATGCGGTTTCCGGCCACACCCCCCTTGACCTCGTTTACATAACGGAAATAATCCTGTTGACCTTTGGCATGGAACTGCCCCCAGGTGGATGCGGGCCCCGTCATGTTTATTGCCGCCCCGACCTTGATTGCCTTCGCCGACGCCACGCCGCCCCCGCATAGGGGCAGCAACGCCGTCAGGATTGATGCCATACAGGCGACCATCGTCTTCTTCATAGCTTTTGACCTCCTTTTTCTCCCCATGGGGTAAAAAAAAGGCCGGGATGAGCTCCACGGCCAAAAAAAAACCGTGGGCGACTTTTCGGTCTGCCCACGGCTCATTTACGGTAATTCAGGTCATGAGCGCGCCGGGCAGACCCTCCCAAAAAAGCTGCTAAAGCTAAAGAAGAAAAAACCAATTCTTGATTTATGTCCCGGCATGATCGCTGTTCCTGTGTCGACTTCTTTAGTGCGTCCTGTAAAGGATAGATTTTCCTTTGTCAAGTATTTTTATTCCCCACTTTGATTTTCTATACCCAGCTTGTCGATTCGGTAACGCAGGGAATCGAAACTTATCTTAAGGATCTCCGCGGCTTTGGTTTTGGACCCCTTGGTCTTGACCAGCGCCTCTTCGATCAGTTTCCGTTCGATTTGGGCGAGTTTTTCGTTTAGGTCGATGCCCGTTTCGGGGATGGTCAATCCGGTCAGATAATTATCTCCGGTGTCAACGGGTTGTATAAAGAGGTTGTCGGGCAAGATGATATTCGTACTTTCCAGGGCGACGCTGCGTTCGATGATGTTCTCCAATTCGCGGATATTCCCGGGGAAGGGATAATCCATCAAGAGCTGCAGGGCGTAACTGGAGATGGTCTTGATCTCCTTGGAAAATTCGCGGGAGTATTTGTCTATGAAATATTTTGTCAAAGTAGGAATGTCTTCTTTCCGATGACGAAGTGCCGGCAGGTTGATGGGGATGACATTGAGGCGATAGTAAAGATCCTCCCGGAACTCCCCCCTCCGCACCTTTTCTTCCAGGTTCTGATTGGTTGCCGAGATGATGCGGATATCCACCTTGATATCTGTGGTCCCGCCGATGCGACGGAACGTCTTTTCCTGTACAACTCTTAAAAGTTTTACTTGAAGTAAAGATGGCAACTCACCGATTTCATCAAGAAATATAGTCCCATTTCTGGCGATTTCAAAGAGGCCCGCCTTGTCGGTGAAGGCCCCGGTAAAAGAGCCTTTCATGTATCCGAAAAATTCCGATTCCAGCAGATTCTCCGGAATGCCGCCACAGTTGATCACCACAAAGGGCATGTTCTTTCTGGGGCTGTGCTCATGTATGGCCTTGGCCACCAATTCCTTGCCGGTACCGCTTTCCCCCAGGATTAAGATGTTCGCCGTCGTTTCGGATACCTTCCTGATGATTTCGTAAACCTTTCTCATGGCCTTGCTGTTGCCGATCATGCCTCCGAAACCGAACCCTTCCTCCCCATCCTTCAGGCCAACGCTTTCCTCCTTTTTGACCCCTTTCTTTTCCAGGGCCTCCCGGATAATTCTCTTCAGCTCTTCGATATCGAAATTCTTTTCCAGATAATCATAGGCCCCTTCTTTCATCGCGGACACCGCGGTGTTTCCGGAAGCGAAGGCCGTGATGAGGATGACCTGACATTCCGGTTGGATCTCCTTGACATTCTTAAGAAACTCGATCCCGTCCATTCTGGGCATCTTGAGGTCGGTAATGACGAGATCATATCCTTCTTTGCGGCACCGCTGCAGGGCCTTTTCCGGTTCCCCGCAGCAGGTCACGTCGTAACCCTCCCGGCTCAACATGATTTCGAGAAGATCCCGCATCCCAAGATCGTCGTCAACAACCAGAATCCTGGCCATCTTCATAAACCTCCTGACTTGTGATCGCCGGCGGGCAGCCATAAGGTGAAGCTGGCGCCATGTCCTTCTTCGCTTTCAAAAGACAATCTCCCCCCATATCCGTTGACGATCCTCAAGACGATCGCCAGCCCCAAACCGGTTCCGCGTTCCTTGGTAGTAAAAAAGGGCTCGTAGATCATGTTTTTATCCCGTGCGGATATCCCCTTGCCTGTGTCGGAAAAAACAACTTCCACCCCTTCTTCGTTGCCCTGGCGCCTTTTGCGGGCGGTTATCTTCAGTATTCCCCCGGCCGGCATCGCCTGGGCGGCATTCAGAATCAGGTTCCAGAACATTTGCCGGAATTCCTCCCGATTTCCCAGCAATGTCAGTCCCGGTACCAGGTCATTGTTGATGGCGATGCGGTCATTCCAGTCCGGCATCACCATCGCCCCTTCCAACACCTCGCCGACCAGTTCGCTGACCGATACGGGGCCGTGCTCGCCGCGCTCCGGTCTGGCCAGCATAAGAAAGTCCTTGATGAAGCCCTCCAACTGATCCTTGCTGCGGATTATCAACTGCATCAATCTGGTTTCCGTGTCCCCTATCCCTTGCTCTCGTTGGAGCATCTGTACGGCGCCGCTAATGGAAGCCAGGGGGTTTCTGATTTCATGGGCCAGGCCCGCCGCCATTTCCCCCACGAAGGCCAGGCGGCGATTTCTCTCCATGATTTCCTCCATCTCCTTGACCGCCGTCAGATCCTGAAAAATTATGATGTCGCCTATCTTCCCCCCATCGTGATCCCGTAGCGGGGACAAGGAGCATCCCAAAATTATCTTCCGGCCGTGCGATACCGTCACCGGCATTTCCAACCTTCCCTGAACCTGTCTTTCGTCGGTGATGCGGTGCTCAAAAAGCGTTTTCCAATCGGGAAGAATCTCCCCAATGGACTTGTTTTCCACTTCCGGATAACGCCAACCGGTGATCTCTTCCGCAGCGCGATTGAAAGACTTCACCCTTCCCTCCAGATCGATGGTCATGATCCCCGCATCTATGGATTCGATGATAGCCCGGTACAGTACGTCAAGGCGGTTGAATGCCGATTCCTTTTCCGCCAGCAGCGCCCGGGTCTTTCGTTCCTTTTCGACGACAAAACTCGCCAGCAGGGCGATCAGATAAAAAGAGACCATATTGATGAATATCCGGAGGAAGACATGGCCTGCGGTGTCGGGGATTTCCCACATGGAGGGATAGGTAAAGGGTTCGATGACCTTGTAGAATTCCAGGTCGATGAGGAGTCCGTAGGAGATGGAGGCCGCAGATGCGGCGATGAGTCCGGCATTACGGCCGAGATACAAAACGGTATAGATGATCACCAGGGGATAAAAAACGGCATAGGTGGATCTGATGCCCCCGGTAACATAAATGATGGCGGTGATGATGATTACGTCCATCATGGCTTGGATGTATAACTGCATGGCGGGCTGGGCGATGATCCTGGCCATGAGGGGATAAAAGAGAGAAAGAAGATAAACAATAAGTATTATACTGTAAAAGTATGGTATTGATAAGCGGGTTTGAACATCGGGGGCGTTGGCCTGCATGAACACGAAAACGGCCAGGAGGAAGGTTACCATGGCAATCCTGGCAATGATCAGCCCTTTAATTCTCGCTTGCAGTTCTTCCTGTTCCCGCATCTGATGAACCTTTATTCCTTCTTGGTAACTGCCCTCAGGTTGCCACATGGCAAGGCGCCCCACGGCGTGGGTCGTTAAGATTAACGATTTTTTCCGGTCTCCTCGTACTTTAGAGGCATATAGGCGAAAGAAGCGTCCGTGTCAAACCGTGAAGCGTTGTCAGCATCCCTTTATGGGCAGCTTTTTCAGTTCATGCAGGATTTCCGCAAGCATGTGGAGATCCGCTCTTTGCGGCTTTCGGTCCCGGTAATAGCTATCCTGAAATACCTTGACGAACCTTTCACCCAGTTCTCGCAGCGCCTTATCATCAATCCCGGACACGAATTCCTCCAGACCCGTATATTCCCGGCGCCTCCAGCCGCGCTTTGCCATTTCTCCGAGAAACCTCCGAAGCAGGCGCTGTTCCGGGGAAAGACGCTGCTGCCGGAGATGCCGGATGATGATGAAGGCCGTCAATAGCACGGCCCCAAATGTCAAGGGCAAGAGCTGATGTCCCAACTTCCCCCAGGGCACCATCCCTCCCCGGGGCAGGGAAAATCGCTTTGCCGCCGCGGCAAGCAGCGCGTACTGACGCTGCAGATCATAACTGATAACGTGACGGTTCCAGTAATAATCCAAAATATCCATGGTCATCCGCAGACGGAAAAGAAACTGCTTCAGGGGGGTACGGTGGCTTTCAATCGGCTGGGCGGGGGTGGGGTCGAAGCGCCGCCATCCTTCCTCCGGAAGATACGCCTCCACCCACACATGGGCATCCCGTTGTTGGATGACATAGTATCCTCCCACCTCGTGAAAGTAGCCTCCCCGGTATCCCCCGATGAGGCGGGAAGGGATCCCCCGGCTGCGGAGCATTGCCGCCATGGCGGAGGCGAAATACTCGCAGTTTCCTGTGTGGACACGAAACAGAAAATCCAGAAGGGGCGATTCGGACCGTGGTAGTTGCTTGAGACTGTACCTGAATTTCGGATCGCGGAGGTAGGAGAGGATGGCCGTCGGTACCTCCGAAATCTTCATCCCCGCCGTCAGGTGGGCGCTCAATTCATGCAGTTCCTCGAGCCGGGAAGGAAGTTCCAGGTAGCGATCCATGTCCTCCGCCGGGGCCGACTCCCTGTCGGTCAGGATGGAAACGCCCTGGTAACTGATCTTCCTGTTCAAATGATCTTGGGCCCGGTACGTCCGGTCTTCATAACGAAGGAGCTGTCGATAGGAAATATGCACCGGCCTGTCCAGGGTAAAGAGGGTCTGGTGCTCCGAGGGTTCGAGATAGATGGTATAACCGACGACAGGGCCCTTCAGTCCCGGGCTACTTTTAGTCACTTCGGCCACCCCGGAATCGCGCCATGTCCTCCCGTCGAATTCATCGAAAACCATACCCCGCCAATAGAGGGATCTCTCTGGCTGGCGGTCCATGACCGCCCGGAACACAAGGGTGTCGTCAAGCTGTATCTGTGACACATTGCCGAGCCGGACAGCGTCGGAAAAACCGCTTCCTGCCTGTGCAGGCCGGTTGAGAAAGCTGAACAGGGGATAGGTCGTCCGGGGAAGGATGACAAACAGCGCCAGGGTCAGGGGGATTACCAACACGGGCATGAGGAGACTGTGGACGACAATGGCGAAGAGCTCTTTCCCGGAAAGCGACAGATCGGCTTTGCCCCGTTCGAAGTTCAGAAGGACGATCGCCGGGGCCAAAAGCACGACCAGGGCGGTGAGGTAGAAAAAAAACGTCATGTCCAGAGAAAGGAGGGAAGAGCCCGCGACGAGGAGAACAGACAGGGCATAGATCTGCAGATAGTCCCGAGCGCCTTTTTTATCCAGGCATTTCAGTCCCAGCATCAGCAGCAGCGTCTCCAATCCCGGCAAAACAATCTCCTGGGCGGAAAGACGGGACAAACCGAAGAGCACCGTGACCACCGACAGGATTTCAACTGTATATTTGGGCATGGAAAGACGGGGGTTCATATCTCCCGCCACGGCCAGCACGGCTAGGGCAAGGAAGGCGATTCCGAATGGCATGGCGGCCAGACCGACGGTGGATATGTAGCCGACGGCGGCAACAAGATATGTGAAGATAAGCAATACGTTGTGGATTTTATACCAACGCTTCATTCGTTTCGATAGGTGGCCAGCGCCCGGAG
>JAGPFL010000016.1 GCA_018056545.1 Syntrophobacterales bacterium | reverse complement strand
TCCCTGCCCCATACGGAATACTGTCTGGCGGTTTACTACATCATCGCCCCCGCCGAGGCCAGCTCCAACCTGGCCCGCTATGACGGCGTCAAATACGGCTTCCGCGCCTCCGAGGGACGCGATCTTCTGGACATGTACAAACAGTCCCGTTCCGCGGGGTTCGGCGCGGAGGTTAAAAGAAGGATAATCATAGGAACTTATGTCCTTTCCTCCGGTTATTACGACGCCTATTACAAGAAGGCCTCCCAGGTGCGGGCCCTCATCCGCCGGGATTTCGACGCGGCCTTTCAGCAGTGCGATGTCATCGCCACCCCGACCTCGCCCACGGCGGCCTTCCGCATCGGCGAGCGCACCGATGATCCCCTGCAAATGTATCTGTCCGATATCCTGACCATTTCCGCCAACCTGGCGGGGATTCCCGGTCTCTCCGTGCCCTGCGGTTTCACCGAAAACGGTCTGCCCATCGGCCTGCAATTCCTGGCGAGCCATTTCCAGGAGGGACTGCTGATCCAGACTGGGGCCGCCTATGAAAAGCTGGCGGACATCCGGGCGACGGTGGCCCGGTATAAGCAGGATAAAATGAAACTTTTATAAGGAGTTAAGATATTAATGGAGTTTGAACCAGTCATCGGCCTGGAAGTCCATGCGCAACTGCTTACCGCCTCCAAGATCTTCTGCGGTTGTTCCACAAGTTTCGGGGCGTCCCCCAACACCCATACCTGCCCGGTGTGCCTGGGCATGCCCGGCGTCCTCCCCGTACTCAACCGGAAGGTGGTGGAATTCACGATCAAGATGGGATTGGCCACCAACTGCCGGATCAATCGGGAGAACAGCTTTGCCCGGAAGAATTACTTCTATCCCGATCTGCCCAAGGGCTACCAGATTTCCCAGTATGCCTATCCCCTTGCCGAGGATGGATATGTGGAGGTGGAGACCCAGGAGGGCAAGAAAAGGATTGGCATCATCCGCATCCATATGGAGGAGGATGCGGGCAAGCTGATTCACGATGAACACCTGCCGGCGAGTTATGTCGATCTGAACCGTACCGGGGTACCGCTGATGGAGATCGTGAGTGCCCCGGATATCCGTTCCGCCGAGGAGGCCGCCGCCTATCTCCGTCGCCTCCATGAGATCCTCGTCTATCTGGAGATCTGCGACGGCAACATGGAGGAGGGGAGCTTCCGCTGTGATGCCAATGTTTCGCTGCGCCCCCGGGGGCAGGAGGAATTCGGCATCCGGGCGGAGCTCAAGAACATGAATTCCTTCCGCAATGTCCAGCGGGCCCTGGAATACGAGATCAAACGGCAGCAATATGTCCTCGAGGCCGGCGGGGAAGTGATCCAGGAGACCCGTCTGTGGGATGACGCGCAGGGGGTTACCCTCCCCATGCGGGGTAAGGAAGAAGCACATGATTATCGCTATTTCCCCGAACCCGATCTGGTTACCGTTGCCATCGATGACGACTGGGTGGCGGGGATCCGCCGCACCATGCCGGAGTTGCCCCTGGAAAAGCGGGAGCGTTTCCTCCGGGAATACGGGATCCCCGCTTACGACGCCGGGGTGCTGACCATGAGCCGGGCCCTGGCCGATTACTACGAAGAGGTCGTCCGCCTTTGCGGCCAGCCCAAGCTCGCCAGCAATTGGGTCATGGGGGACATCCTGCGGTTCTTGAACGAGGACAAGCGGGACATCAAGGATTGTCCCATCCCGGCGGCCTCCCTGGCGGAGATGATCCGCCTCATCGAGGAAGGCGTCATCAGCGGCAAGATGGCCAAGGAGATCAGTGAGGAGATGTATCGGACCGGCAAGGGGCCGAAAACGATCATCGAGGAAAAGGGTCTGGTCCAGATTACCGACGAGGGGGCGCTTATCCCCGTGATCGAAAAGATATTGGCGGACAATCCCTCCCAGCTTGCCCAGTACCGGGAGGGCAAGGACAAACTCTTCGGCTTTTTTGTCGGTCAGGTGATGAAGGCCACCCAAGGCAAGGCCAATCCCCGGTTGATCAACGACTTGCTGAAAAAGATGCTCTGAATCTGGGGACACTTCCCATATTTTTTACCATACCTGCCGAATATACAGAGAGCCCGTCAGTGAAGGGGACATGAAAATATGGGAAGTGTCCCCAGATGGATTGCGGCGACCGCCCCGGCAACATAAAGGCGGCAGTTCATGATGACTCATCAAATTAGATTTGCTTGGTTATCGGCATCGCTACCCGCGGCGGCAAGGCCGTTTTTTTAAGGTTGCCGTGGGCTAAGTGGTTACGGGTTAGGAAATGGGAAAAGCACCCCCCTCGATACGGACGGTTTACTGGAAACAGGGTACCGTCGTGTTTATCGATCAGCGCCTCCTGCCGGATGAAGAGAGCTATGTGACCACCCGGGACTACCGGGAGGTGGCGGCGGCTATCAGGAATCTGGCCATCCGGGGCGCCCCGGCCATCGGTGTCGCCGCCGCCCTGGGCATCGCCTTGGGGATGAAGAGAAGCCGGGCCGGAGATCTTGCCGGTCTGGAGGGGGAGTTCGAGGTGATCTGCCGGGAGTTTGCCGCCACCCGCCCCACCGCCCGGAATCTCTTCTGGGCGGTGGAAAGAATGCAGGGGTGTTTTCGCAACACCGCCGCGACCGATGCCGCGTTGACATTGCGCAGGGGCGGCAATAGCAGGTTTCCCGAGGTGAGGAGGCAAATCCAGGAGTCCCTGGTGGTCGAAGCCCAGCGGATCTGTGAGGATGACATCGCCATAAACAGAAAGATCGGCGCCTACGGTGCGGATCTCATCGCCCACGGGGACCATATCCTCACCCACTGCAACGCCGGGGCCCTGGCCACGGCGGGCTACGGGACCGCCCTGGGGGTGATCCGGGCGGCCTGGGAGCAGGGGAAGGGAATCCATGTCTATGTGGACGAAACCCGTCCCGTCCTCCAGGGGGCGCGGCTGACGGCCTGGGAGCTGCGGCGGGAGGGCATCCCCGCCACCCTGATTACGGACAACATGGCGGGGTTCCTCATGAAACAGAGGAAAATACAGAAGATCGTCGTCGGTGCCGACCGCATCGCCGCCAACGGCGACACGGCCAACAAGATCGGTACCTACAGCGTCGCCGTCCTGGCCAGGGCCCACCGGATTCCCTTCTATGTGGCGGCGCCCCTATCCACCTTCGATGTTTCCGCCCGGACCGGTCGGGAAATTCCCATCGAAGAACGGGCCCCGGATGAGGTCACCACCTGCCGGGGGGTACCCCTGGCGCCTCGGGGGATACAGGTTTACAATCCCGCCTTCGATGTGACCCCCGGACGATATATAACCGGCTTCGTCACGGAAAAGGGTCTGATCCGTCCACCCTACCGAGAAACGCTCCGCGCTCGTCTGCATCTTTAATGACGGCTGCCGGATCAAGTCCGGAATCCGGCAAGAGGGCGAATCAATTTTGTCGAGGATTCTGCCGACGATCGTGGAAAGGGGGGAGGACGATGGGGAATTATTGTTTGGACTGCCAAGGTAATGAAAAGGTCTCTTTTTCTTTTTGATTTTGACGGCGTCCTCGTGGACTCCCTGGAAGTTTATCACCGGGCCGTCACCTGGTGCCTGAAGAAGATCGGCCAGCCCATCATCAGAACCAGAGAGGAATACGTCGCCCTCTTCGAGGATAACTTCTATGCCGCCCTGGCGGCCAGAAATGTGGATCTCGACGCCTTTGCCCGGGCGCTCATCGAGTATTCCGGCAGGGTTGATTATTATCGCGACGTGAAGCCCTTTGCGTCCGTCCTACCCGTTCTGGAGGATCTATCCCATAGTCATCTCCTGGCCATCATCTCCTCCAACTCCGCCCAGGCCATCGGCAAGATCATGACCCGTTTCCACCATAACGGCTGTTTCCGGGATATCCTCGGCTCGGAATTCCATCTGAGCAAGAAGGCGAAGATAGATCACCTGGTAGCCAAGTACGGGATAGCTCCGGCCCGGACCTATTATGTGGGCGACACCGCGGGCGATATCAAAGAGGGGAGGGCGGCGGGAATCCGAACGGTCGCCGTTACCTGGGGCTGGCATACCCGGGAGACTCTGGCGGCGGTGCAGCCCGACTTCCTCATCGACAAGCCGGAAGAACTGAAAAGCATATCGGCATGAATCACCCATATCC
Organism: Syntrophobacterales bacterium; assembly: GCA_018056545.1. GTDB lineage: Bacteria > Desulfobacterota > Syntrophia > Syntrophales > UBA8958 > UBA8958. The sequence continues at coordinate 23,530 of JAGPFL010000016.1, read as the reverse complement.
CTGCGGAAAAAATCCCTTGACGCTAAAAAACCGCGCTTCTATACTTCAAAACCTCGATATCAAGTGCTCAACAATTTACTCATCTCGGAGATAGATGTGGGGAGTAAATCAAGGCTCAGGGCCTTGGGGGAAGGACATTTTTTGACGATTAGGGGGGTGGCAAGATGAGAAAAACCTTTATGCTGGTGGTGGCGATTTTTGCCTTCCTGCTTGCACCTGGGGCGAAGGCTCAAGCACAGAGCGATGGTTGGCTCCAGTTCCAGGGCGCCAAGTATAAATTGACGAGTGTCGCTGGAACCTGGTCGGAAGCCGAAGCCGAAGCCGTTAATAACGGTGGTCATTTGGTTACGATTACGACCCCGGAGGAGAACGAATGGTTGATCCGTACGTTCGGCAACGATAAGAGCCTGTGGATCGGTTTTTACCAGAGTCCCGGCTCCGCCGAACCGGCGGGAGGCTGGAGATGGAGCAGCGGAGAGCGGGTGGTCTATACCAACTGGGACGGGGGACAGCCCGACAATTACACGGGTAGGGACAATTACGCCATGCTGCTGAGCCATGCGCGGGGCAAGTGGCATGACGTTCCCCTGGAAGGCTGGCCGATGACCTCGAAATACCGGGGGATAATCAAAGTCAAAGCAGATCTTGAATGCGGCACCTTCAGGGGGCAGCGATATTGTCTTACCCCTTCGGAAGGCGACTGGAATCAAGCTGAAAGAGAAGCGGTCAGTTACGGTGGTCATTTGGTTACGATTACGACCCCGGAGGAGAACGAATGGTTGATCCGTACGTTCGGCAACGATAAGAGCTTGTGGATCGGTTTTTACCAGAGTCCCGGCTCCGCCGAGCCGGCGGGAGGCTGGAGATGGAGCAGTGGAGAGCGGGTGGTCTATACCAACTGGGACGGGGGACAGCCCGACAATTACACGGGTAGGGACAATTACGCCATGCTGCTGAGCCATGCGCGGGGCAAGTGGCATGACGTTCCCCTGGAAGGCTGGCCGATGACCTCTAAATATAGGGGAATAATGAAGTTGAATCGTTGAAGGAGACACCGGGTATGTACAGAGTGATTTTTACCGCCGCTGTGGCGTCAGCGCTGCTCCTTTGGGTGTCTCCTCAGGCAACGGCCAGGGATCTCTGCTGTTTTGGCCGCACGGAGAAGAAGGTCACCGGCGTCTGTTTCGTCCGGGGCTTTCAGGAGGGGCGCATCTGCATTGAAGAACCTCCCAACAACATGAATAAAGCATGCTGGGGGATATCCGGATGTTTTGAGTTGAAGGATCACGGCGGCGCCAAGGTTGGCGACCGGGTCATTGTCACCGGCTGGCGTGCCGGCGATATGAAATGTTACCAGGGGCCTAATTGCGGCAAGGTAAGCGTTGTGGGATCAACGGGGGCATCGGAAGGGAAGTAGCATATCCCCCAGGTATCAACGTCTTCCGCTTATAACAGGTTCGGCATTGCCCTTCCCGATGACGCGAGAAAGATGAAAGCGGGCGAGGTCGTCATCAAGGGGGCGAATGTCCCGGATTAACGAAACTTGCCCCTTTTACGCTTGATGGAAAAGATGATCGCACCCCCGATATAGCGGATCCGAGCATACTCATAGCCAACCAGACCAAACCATGACACAAAAGACTCGTGGACATGCTTCCCCTCCAATAATCGGAAATCTTAGACAAATTACCTTTAGGGGTCGTATGTCCATTTTTTCAACTACTAAAAGTACGCATCAACCGGATGAACCACCTCTAAAAACCTTAGAACCATGACCCATACTTACAGGAAAACCGGACTATACAAATGAAAAACGACTCTCTTCATAAATCATTTGGTGTCCACTATTGACAACCGACCTCAGTCCCCCGCCGTTCCGCACCCCATGAACGGCAGCGGCCGGAAAGGAGAGAAGCGTTTGGGAAGGGATAATTCCGCCACCCCCCAAGGCATTCATATCGTGGCCAAGCCCATCGGACCGCGCTGCAATCTGGATTGCGCTTACTGCTTCTATACGGAGAAGTCCGCCCTTTTCCCCAAGGAAGAAGACTACCGGATGCCGGACAACGTCCTGGCCGCCTATATCACCAGGTACATTGCCGCCCAGCCCACCCCGGAGGTGGAGTTCGTCTGGCAGGGAGGAGAGCCGACCCTGTTGGGGATTGATTTTTTCAAAAAGGTGGTGGAACAGCAGAGGCCTTTCACCGGGATCAAGGCGATTCGGAACTGCCTCCAGACGAACGGCACCCTCCTTACCGACGAATGGTGCCGCTTTCTGAAACGGAACGGCTTCCTCGTCGGGATCAGCCTCGACGGGCCGCAGGAGATCCACGACCGCTACCGGCGGGACCGGGGCGGAAAGGCCACCTTCCATCGGGTCATGAAGGGCCTGGAACTCCTCCGGCGGCACGGCGTCGAATACAACGTCATGGCCTGCGTCGCCCGGGAGACCGCCGCCTCCCCCCGAGAGGTATATGACTTCTTCAAGAAAGAGGGGGTCGAGTTCATCCAGTTCTTTCCCATCGTCGAAAGGGTCCCCGCCGGCGCCTCCGGGCGTCACGGTCTGCGTCTGGGGGCGCCCCCGGCCCTGGATCGCCCGGAGGCGAACACCGCCGTGACGCCCTGGTCCGTGGAACCGGAGGCCTACGGCGATTTCCTGGCCGCCGTTTTCGATGCCTGGGTGCGGGCCGACGTCGGGAAGATATTCGTCATGAATTTCGAATGGATGCTCAACGCCTGGATGGGATACCCCTCCCCCGTATGTCTCTTTGCCCGAGAGTGCGGCCGGTCCGTGGTCCTGGAGCACAATGGCGACGTCTATGCCTGCGATCACCACGTCTACCCAGAATACCGCCTGGGAAACATCCTGACGGGAAACCCCCTGCAGATGGTCTCCGGATCCCTCGCCGCCGGCTTCGGTCGGGCAAAGGAGACGGCCCTCCCCGGCCAGTGCCGGGAGTGCGACGTCCTGGAACTCTGCCGGGGGGGGTGCCCCAAGCACCGTTTTCTTACGACCTACGACGGCGAACCGGGACTGAACTATCTCTGCCCCGGTTACCGAAAGTTTTTCCGTCAGGCCCGGAAATACCTGCGGGTCTTCCGGCAGCTCCTGGAAAACAACCTTCCCGCCTCCTTGGTCATGGATGCCCTCAAGGGGCCGCTGGTGATCAAGCGGGACCGCTGACCCTGATCCGTAAGACCCCCGACAGGGCCGCCGGAAAGAAAGGATGCAGAGGGAACCCTGCATCCTTATCTTATTTTTGATTTTCTATGTTATTAGGAACGGTTAAAAAAGCAGGAAGGTCGGGATCACCGGTGTAATGGTAAACTTGAGGCTGAAGCGGGAACCCATGGAGTCCACCGGGTGGATGACCGAATAGTACCCCTCGACGCCGAAGCGAACGGGGAGCTTGCCCATCTTGGTCATCCAGTTGACCCCCAGGCCTACGGGGAAGGTCACCGCATTGTTGCCGCTGGCCGTCCAGTCGATGGTGACATTGGGTCCCATCCCGACCTTAGCGGTGTCGGTGACGTTATAGTAGATAAAATACTGGATGTTCGTCAGGTTGGTATGATCCCGGGCGCTGTCTCCCGCGAAGGACCACCAGTGCTGGGGGAAGAGGCCCAAGGCCCACTTCTTGCCGACATATGCGACCACCCCGGACGGTCCCGCCTGGTACTTGCCCTGCCCCAGGAGGTCTTCACTGGCCGTCGGAAAGATGAAGGTCGGCCCCAATCCCCAGACGAAGATGCCCGTACCCATCTTGTCGGGCTTTTTCGGTGAGAGCAGACCGACGTAGGAGAAATCCCCGAATCCCGTCGTCCTGCCGAATGGGTCGCGAATCGTCGAAAAGAGGCCCGGTTGCTGGCGGATCTCCGACGGACCCAGCCCGATCAGATTACCGACCTCCTTCTTGAAGGGGGCACTGACTACGGAAAGGACCGGGCGGTTGATCAGATTCCACGATTCGCCGATAGGGATGGGGAAGGTTGGGACGAGCTTGTAGGCGTATGCGTCGAGACTCCCGTCGGTATGTGGCCCCTTGAGCTGGGTCCAGTAGAACTGATTGGCAATGAAGACGAGGCTGCCGACGGGATTGTCCATCATCTTGGCAATCTGGGCCTGCGACGGCTGACAGCCGGCCTTGACGACCTCCTTGAGATCGATATCGATGCGGCTCGTCAGTTCTTTGCACTTGTCTGAAATCGCCGGCTGTCCCTGCCGGGTGTCCTTTTCCGATCCCGGCTGGACATCCGCGGCCGTTGCGAGGGACGGGATGACCGCCAGCATCATTAACAGCAGTCCCATCACCGTTAGGTGGATGAGGGGGCGGTTGTGTCCGTCCCGGAAGGGTCTGCTTCGGTACCCAATATATCTTCTCGTAAAACAAAACATCATGGGTATCTCCTTAGATATAGGTACTGGAGGCGGTTTGCCGCCGCCTCCAGTACCTTTTTTTACCAAGTCGTGTCCAGGGTGGCTGCTGCGGCCTACCTGGCCGAAACGTCCACCGAGGCCTTCCGGATCTTCTTTTGATCGGCGCTGCTCAGGGGGACGGGCATCAGGTCCACGGTCACCTTTTCCAGACCGCCGGTGAACTTGAAGGGCATCCGCCCGGCGTAGTCTTTGCTGACTGCCGTGCCCGTATCCTGACCGACATCGAAGCCCTCGTCCAGGGAGATGCGCAGGGGGACGGTGTGGACGATACGCCCTTCCCCAACCTTCCGGCCGTCCACGGACAGGACCCCGGCACCGCCCTTGCCGATGCCGCCGCCGTCATAGGTAAACTCGAAGGTGATTATGTGCTTGCCCGGTTTCAGTTCCTCTTTCGCGGCAATGCGATATCCCGCCAGGCCAACGAAATTGTAGACGAAAACCGGTTTACTATTCAATACGTACAGACCGAGACCTCCGAACTGCCCTCCCTGGGTGAGGAGGACGCCCTCGGCGCCCTCGGCGGGTATATCTACATAGGCCGTGATCCGGAAGGACTTGTTCTTGAAGTCCGGGGCCGCTCCCTCGGGGAGGCGGATCATCCCCGGATAGTAAGTGAAGCTGTTCCGTCCCGCTGTCAGGCTAGGGCGGATGTGAACGTCGAGGCGGGACACCCGGTCGCTGTCGAGGGGCAGGACATTGTAACGGGCCGCCTCCGCCCAGAAGAGATCCTGCATCTCCCGTAATTTCTTCGGCTCCTTGGCGGCCAGATCGACGGCCTGGGTAAAGTCTTCCGCAAGGTTATACAGTTCCCAGTTGGCGTCATCGAGAGTCACCCGCTTCGGGTCGCGCGGTTTGTTGCCCCAGGGCAGGACCAGTGGCGTTGTGGAGGCGATCCAGCCGTCGTTGTAGATGGCCCGGTTGCCGAACATCTCGAAATACTGGGTCCGGTGCGTCGAGGGCGCCTTGGCGTTGTTGAAGCTGTACATCATGCTGACGCCCTCAATCGGTTTCTGGGCGACCCCGTTGAGGATGGCCGGCATCTGGACCCCGGTAGCCTCAAATACCGTCGGCGCGATGTCGATGACATGGTGGAACTGGCTGCGGATGCCGCCTTTGTCCTTGATCTTTTTGGGCCAGGAGATGACGAGACCGTTTCTCGTGCCGCCGAAATGGGAGGCTACCTGCTTGGTCCACTGGAACGGCGTATCCATGGCGTGGGCCCACCCGGCCGGATAGTGGTTGTAAGTCGCGGGGCTGCCGAGTTTATCCATATGCTGCAAGGTCGCCCGGTAATCCTCCGTGAGGCCGTTCAGGACGGTCAGCTCATTATAGAGGCCGTTCAGGCGGCCTTCGGCGCTGGCACCGTTGTCACCCTGGATGTAAATGACGAGGGTGTTGTCCAGTTTGCCCAAGTCGGCGATGGTCTGTACGATCCGGCCGATCTGGTAATCCGCATGGGAAAGGGCCGCGGCATACACCTCCATCATCCGTGCATAGAGCTTTTTCTGATCCGCGTTGAGGGTATCCCAGGCGGGGATCTCATCCGGCCGGGGTGTCAGTTTGGCGCTTTTGGGCACGATGCCCATGGCCTGCTGGCGGCGGAATGTCTCTTCCCGGACCTTGTCCCAGCCCTGGTCGAATCGCCCCTTGAACTTGGCGATCCACTCCGGTGGCGCATGGTGGGGTGCATGGGAGGTACCCGTCATGTAGTAGACCAGAAAGGGTTTGTCCGGGGCGATGGAATGCTGTGCCTTGATCCAGGCGATGGCATGATCCGCCAGGTCCTTGTCCAGGATGTAGCTCTTGTCGTTGTAGGGCGGTTCGACGGGTTTCGTTCCCTCGAAGAGGGCCGGTCGCCACTGGTTCGTATCGCCGCCGAGGAAGCCGTAGAAATACTCGAACCCAAGATTCGTCGGCCAGAGATCGAACGGCCCGGCCTGGCTTGTATGCCAGTCGGGGACATTATGGTTCTTCCCGTACCAGGAGGTGCCGTAGCCGTTTTGTTTCAGGACCTCCGCAAAGGTGCCGACACTCTTCGACATCACCGTGTTGTACCCGGGGTAGCCGGTCCCCATCTCCATGATGACGCCCGTCGCCGCCGTGTGGTGGTTGCGCCCCGTCAAAAGGGCCGCACGGGTCGGCGAGCTGAGGGCCGTCGTATGGAACTGGGTGTACCTCAGGCCGTTCTCCGCCAGGCGGTCGAAGGTCGGCGTCGGGACAGGACCGCCGAAGGTGGAACTCGCCCCGAAACCGACGTCATCGGTCATGATGATCAGGATGTTCGGTGCCCCTTTCGGTGCCGTAACCGGTTTGGGAAAATCGGGGACCGAGTCTTTCACTGTCCTGCCCATATGGCCTTTGAAAGGCTCTTCCGGACGGGGCAGGATGTCGCTTGCCCCCGCCTGGGGCAGGCAGAGCAGCTGTGACAGCATAAGCTGGGAGCAGAAAAAGAGAACATTTCGGGACGAAACTCCACGTTTCCGCATCATTGTAAATCTCCTTTCCATGGTATTTTGATGTGTGGCAGGGCACTTGGATTGCCGGCCAACCCCGTAGGCAAGTCATGGAGACCACCAAGCATTTTGGGCCTTTCGCAAAAAAGTTGAAGATGGCTATGGAATATTAGGTTAATAAATATACATCGGATTTAAGCCAAACTGCTAATGTTGAGTTTGCGGAGCAAACTTACAGAGGAGGCAAAAACTCGATGCACCTGGATACTATCACGGAACACTGCCGTCCCAACGTCGAATTTTGATGATGCCGTAACTTCATAAAATAATACGGTATATAGCGCAAAAAGTCATTTATCGATTGACTATGGTTCATCCGGCAAATGCCGGGACAAAACCGTCTAATTTTATAGCATCACCGAAAAAGCTGTCAAGATCCAGGTCTGGATCGCCATCTCGGTTTATGTTCCGGTGGCCATCTGGAAAAAGACCTTGAATCTGGACCAAAGTCTCTATACAATCCTACAAGTTCTGAGCGTCTCTCTTTTCGAGAAAACGCCCATTTTACAGGCACCTTCAAATACCATCCACACAAACCGAGAGGGTCATCTCACTAACCAATCGAATCTATTCGATTAACCTTGGGACAGCAATGCGTTCCGATATGACATGATTCCCGAAAAATGAGGATTATTGGGTGCCGGCGGCGGCGCCTCCTTCGCCACCAAGGGCTTCGATCCGCCGAAGGCCGGCGGGAATCTGGGGGCCAAACTGACCTTGATGACGAAAGAAAACCTCTCCTGCGCCTTGAATTATGACTATGAATGGAAAGAGGGATTTTACAGCCACAGCGGCTTCTTTCATATCAGGCTTGCCTTCTGAGAAACCGCCGGTGATTTTCCCCACGACTGTTTGGTAGCCGACCGATGTCAACCTTCCCGGCAAAGCACCGAAGAAAGAAATTCCCGCCGTCATCCAGAATTCTTCAGGTGTTTTTGGCCCTTGCTCTTGTCAATTCCGGCTGCGCCCTCCTGAAATCAACGGCGGATAGATGCGCTGCGGCGGAGGAAATCGCCCGGCGGGCGGGATGGGAAAAATCCTATCTGCCGACGCAGAACTTCACCCTCACGGCTTATTGGCGCGGCACCCGACCGGGGGCGCCCCTGCATCTCTATATCGAAGGGGACGGAGCGGCATGGATCGACCGTTCCTGGCGGTCCGACGATCCCACGCCCAAAGACCCCCTGGTCCTGGAACTTGCGGCGCTGGATCCGGCGGCAAATGTGGCTTATCTGGCCCGTCCCGGTCAGTACACCGCCCCGGGGGCGATCCGCGGCGATCCAGCTTACTGGTCGGAACGACGCTTTTCTCCGGAGGTGGTGGCGGCGCTCAATGAAGCGGTGACGATCCTGAAGGCGAAAACCCGATCGGGGAAGATCAACCTGATCGGTTATTCCGGCGGGGCGGCCCTGGCGGTGCTCATGGCCGCGGCGAGAGCCGACGTGGCAAGCCTGCGCACCGTAGCCGGAAACCTCGCTCCGGAGGCGGTGAACCGTTTTCATCAGGTCGCCCCCCTGAGCGGTTCCCTCGATCCCTTGGCGGCGGCCAAGATCCGCGATCTGCCGCAGCGCCATTTTATCGGTGCCGACGACGCCGTCGTTCCCGCCTTCACCGCCCGGGATTTTATCCGCCGCCAGGAGGGTGATCCGCGGCGCCTCGTCGTCGTTGCCGGGGCCGGACACAGTCGCGGGTGGCGGGAACGGTGGCGGGACCTGCTGGCCTATCCCCTGTTTTAATGACCCGGCGAAGGGGCGCCCGGCCGGCAAATCGGTACCTGCGGGCAAAGTCACGATGGGGCCGGAAGCGACTGAAGGGTTGTCTGCCGTCCCAAGATATGGTATTTTCTTGTCATCGGTGATTGTGATCGCCGGGGGGGGCGGGGATGGTGGGTGATGCTGCTGAAGGGGTTGAACCGCGACCGATCGGCGCCAAGGAGGGAACCGAGGAATGAACAGGAACGAGAACTGCCGAATGCCGGTTGCCGGTGCTGTGCCCCGGGAAGGCGGCGCCGCCGCCGATCACCGGCTTAAGAGGGCCGATGAATGGGCAAGGGAGCGGTCCGACAGCAGGCAACCGGAGGCGGGTCGGAACCGGAATGAGGCGGTGTTGCGCAGTGTTTTCCTGGCTGCCCCGGTGGGTCTTTGCGTCGTGGACGGGCGGACGATCCGGACGGCGAACCGGGCCTGGTACGAGCTGGTGGGTTATGGGGAGGAAGAAATCGTCGGCAACACGACCCGGATGCTCTACGCCGACGATGAAGAGTATGCCCGGGTGGGACGGGAACTCTACGGGCAAAACCTGAAACGGGGCGTGGCCCGGGTGGAGACGCGACTGCTGCGGAAAGACGGGGAGTGGCGGGAGGTCGTCCTAACGGCGGCGCCCCTCGATCCGGAGAATCACGCCGCGGGTGCGGTGGTCGCCATCGAGGACGTCACGGAACGGCGGCGGACGGAACAGGCTCTCCGGGAAAAAGAGGAGATGCACCGTGCCCTTGTCGAGACCTCTCCCGATCCGATCATCATTTATGCCCTCGACGGCAGGTTGATCGCCGCCAACCGTCAGGCCGCCGCTCTTTACGGGGTGGAGAGCGTCGAGGAGTTCCTCGCCGCGTCCGGTTCGGTGTTCGCTCTCCTTACCGAGGAGGGGCAGGCCAAGGCCGCGGCGAATTTCCCCGTCGCCCTCGCCGCGGGCCATTCCCGGGGGAACGAATATCAGCTCCGGTTGCGGAACGGAAAGACGATCATCGCGGAGGCCAACACCGCCCTGATCCGGGACGGAAAGGGCGATCCCCAGGCCTTCTTGAGCATTATCCGGGATATCACGGCACGGAAGCGATCGGAAAGGATCCTTATGTGTCAGCGGGATCTGGGGATGGCGCTGACAAAGGCCTCTTCCCTCCCGGAGGTCTTGGAGCTGTGCCTGGATAACGCCCTCAAGGCGGTGGCGTTCGATGCGGGAGGGATCTATCTCTTCGATCGGCCTACGGAAAGTTTCCGACTGGCCTGTTCTCGCGGTGTTTCCGCCGGTTTCGCCGCGCACGCCCGGCTTTATCCGGCCGGTTCGGTACGGGCGGAAAGATTGTGGAGGAATGAGGCCCTGTATGTCGAAGGCCCGGAAAACCTGGCTGCCTGCCCCGCTTTGGATCTCCTCATCGAAGGGATGAGATCCGTGGCGGTAGTCCCGATCCGCAACCAGGAAAGGGTCATAGGTAGCCTTAATCTCGCCTCCCGGGTTTTCGACGTCATCCCGCCGAGCAGCCGGGATGCCTTGGAGACGATCGCCAACCAGATAGCAACCGCCATCGTCCGTATGGAGATGGAAGACCATCTCCGGGAATCGGAGGGCAAATTTCGGGACTTGGCGGAGAAGTCCATCGTCGGCATCTATCTTATCCAGGACGGCCGGTTCCGCTATGTCAACGGGGAGTTCGCCGCGATCTTAGGTTATCATGCCGAAGAGATGGTCGATCTTATGGGCCCCCGGGACGTGATTTACCCCGAGGACCTGCCCGTGGTGGAAGAGAACATCCGTCGCCGCATTGCGGGGGAAATCAAGTCGTTGCGCTATGAGTTCCGCGTTCTTACCAGGGACGGGCGGGTCCGGTACGCGGAGGTTTACAGCTCCCGCACCGCCTATCGGGGGACCCCGGCCGTCATCGGGACGCTGCTGGACATTACGGACCGGCGCCGGGCGGAGGAGGAACTGCGACGGCTGAGCGTCGCCATCGAAAGGACGGCGGAGGGGGTGCTCGTCACGGATGAGGAGGGAAGCATCCAATACGTGAACCCCGCCTTCGAGGCCCTCACCGGCTACCCCCGGGGGGAGGCGATGGGACGGACTCCGGAGTTCTTACAAGACGGCCTGCAAAACGACGATTCCTACCGGCGTTTCTTGGCGACGATTAAAGGAGGCGACGTCTGGAAGGGCCGCCTTGCCGTCCGGGGCAAGAACGGCAACCTCCACCAGGTGGACACGACCGTCAGCCCCCTGATAATGTCCAACGGAAAACTTACAGGTTACGTGGTCCTGGGAAGGGACGTCACGGAGGCGGTTCGGATGGAAGCCCAACTCCGCCAGTCCCAGAAGATGGAGGCCATCGGCACCCTGGCCGGCGGCATCGCCCACGATTTCAACAACATCCTCGGGGCGATGATGGGTTATGCCGAGCTGGCCCGCTTCAAAAACGCCGATGCGAAAATCCACCCCTACCTGGACCAGATCCTCACGGCCTGCGATCGCGCCCGGGATCTGGTGCGGCAGATCCTCAGCTTCAGCCGCCAGCAGGAAACGGAAAAGAGGCCCATGGCGGTGACGCCCATCGTGAAAGAGGCCATGAAACTGCTCCGCTCCTCCCTGCCTGCCACGGTGGAGATTCGGCAGTCCTACCATATAAGCCGGGACACGGTTCTTGCCGATCCCACCCAGATACACCAGGTGCTGATGAATCTCTGCACCAACGCCCTTTATGCCATGCGGAATCAGGAGGGGGTCCTGGAGGTGCGCCTCGAGGAAAAGGAGATCGCCGCGGCGGGGTCCGATCAGGAACGCCAGGTCGGCCCTTACCTGCAACTCGTGGTGCGCGACACCGGCGAGGGCATCGACCCGGCGGTGAAGGACAGGATCTTCGATCCTTTTTTCACCACCAAGAAGGCCGGGGAGGGGACCGGCTTGGGATTATCGGTGGTTTACGGGATCGTCCGGGACTGTGGCGGGGAGATCCACGTGGAAAGCGAACCCGGCCGGGGGACCACCTTCACGGTCCTGCTGCCCCTGATCGCCGCCGACGGGCGGCGGGATGAGCTGACTACCGTGGCCCTTCCCCGGGGACAGGGGCGCATCCTCTTTGTGGACGACGAGGCGCCGATCGCCACGCTGGGGCAGGAGATGCTTGCCTCCCTGGGTTATGAAGTCGCCGTGCGCTTCAGCAGCCATGACGCCCTGGCGGCGTTCCGGGCCCAACCGGAGCGTTTTGATTTGGTGATCACCGATATGACCATGCCGAACATGACGGGTGCGGTCCTGACGCGGGAGCTGCTGAAGATCCGCCCCGACCTGCCGGTCATCCTCACCACCGGTTTCAGCGAAAGGATCAATGCCGAGGAGGCGAAGCAGCTCGGCATCCGGGAGTTTCTCATGAAGCCGGTCTCCCTTATGGATCTGGCCCAGGCCGTGCAGCGGGTCATGGAAAAAAGGACCAACCCCGCTCCGGGGGAAACGACTCGGTAGCGGTTTTCACCGTTCCCGCCGTTCCGCCCCTCCGAAAAAAACGACGGGGGTCGTACGGCGGCATCCCCCCGTCGATGCCTCATCACACTTGAGGGGAATGTGTCATTTCGGTTTCTGTGCCCCGACGCCGGTTCTCTGTTCTTTGGCCCGGGCGCGGAGCCGTTCCTTGCGCCGCTTCCGGCGGCGGTCGATTTCCCGTTTGCGTTCGATTTTCTTGTGTTTGGCCATGGCTGATTTCTTTTCCTTTTTATGAGATTGATGTGTCCTGATTGTTGAAATAATTGGTTTTTATTTTTCCGTCTTTCATATCTCGATCTCCAGGCCGTCATAGGCCAAGAGTATTTCCAACCGGCTCGTTTCCGCATGAATGCGCAGATAGGTGCGGGTATCCTCCAGCAGTTCATCGAACATGGCGTCGTCATAGGTGTGTTCGTGGTGAAAGAGGCAGAGGCGTTTCACTCGTCCTTCCACGGCCATCTCCACAGCCACGACGTTGCTGGAATGGCCCCAGTTCTCCTTGTCGCTGATGGCGTCCAGAAGGGTGTACTGGGCGTCGAAGATCAACAGATCCGTCTCCCGGATAAAATCGAGGTAGGGGTAATGCGGATTCTCCGCATCCTTCTTGTGCTCCGAATCTGTCGAATAAACGACGCTTTTTCCGTCTTTGGCGAAACGATACCCATAGGAGTCCCCCGGGTGGTGCTGCTTCGTTCCCCGGACCTGGAAACCGGCGATCTCGTAAGTTTCCCCCTCCTCCAGGGGATGAAAGGAGATCTCCGCCCGCATGGCCGCCAGGGGGACGGGGAAGAAGGGCGGCCGCTGCTGGGTCGTGAAGGCCCCTTCCATATCGGGATGGAAACTGTAGATCCGGACATGGTTGCCGGGGATGTAGGCGGGGGTGAAGAAGGGAAAACCCTGGAGGTGATCCCAGTGCAGGTGGGACAAAAAGAGGTGATAAACCCCCGGGGAGGTGTTTACCGTCTGCCCGAAGTCCCGCAGACCCGTGCCGGCGTCGCAGAGGACATGACCGTTGCCGCCCCGGATCTCGATACAGGAGCTGTTGCCGCCGTAGGTTCCCCGGATGGCGAAGGGGAGTTCCCGGTCCACGAAGGCGGCGATCTCCTCTTCATCGATAAGGGTTCTGCCCCGGGCCGCCTTGAGGGCGCCGATGATCTTGCCCCGGACCTGAGCCGCGTTCAGGGCTGTGGGCAGGGAACCCCTGGTCCCCCAGAAATGGACGCGCATAACCGGTTTCTTCTCCTTTTTTCGCTTCTTTACAGATCGTAAAGGGTTTCGTCGATCCGGGGTCTGGCCGCTGCGGATGACTTCCTGCCTTTGGGACCCTCGAACAGGAAGGGTTCTTCTCCTTCCAATAGGTCCCCCATCTCCGCCTCGATCTGCTCCGGGTCTTCTCCCTTTTCCATGCGCCGGAGGGCCTCTTCCATGGCCGGGCCCAGATTCATCCCTGTGGCTTCCGTAAGTTTCCGCATGAGATTGGCCGCCTGCCGGGGGTCATCCTCGTTGATATGGTCGGCTTCGCTGGCCAGCATGGACATGGCCCTTTCCATCGCCGCTTCGTCGATGGGGGGCATGCCGGTTTCATCTTCCGGGCCGTCCTGGCCGACGGAGCGGATCTTGGCAAATACGGACATCTGCCGTTTGAGTTTTATCCTTTTGCATTGCGGGCAATTGGGGATCTTGTCCGTATTTACGCTTCGGGAAAAGAAACTGTAAACGGTGTTGCATTTATGGCAGTAAAACTCGTAAATCGGCATCCTCAAGACTCCTGAATGAATTTTTTCCCCAATATAATCGTCCTCTTATAAAAAGCAAGGGGAAATTGCCCGCCGCGCAGATGATGGCGAAGAAGGCACAATACCCATGTCACTCGTCCAGAATCTCTCTGATTTTCTTGGAGAGTTCGGTCAACCTGAAGGGTTTCTGGATGAACCCGTTGCAGCCGCGATCCAGGATATGCTGCGCCTGACCGTCGAGGCTGTAGCCGCTGGCAAGCAGGACCTTGAGCTGGGGATTCATGGCCCGTAAGTGGTCGAAGACCTCCCCCCCCGACATCCCCGGCATGATCATGTCGATGATCGCCATGTCGATCTGTTTTCCTTTCTCGGCGAAGATCGCCACCCCCTCCTGGCCGTTTCCCGCCACATATACATTGTAGCCGAGGGAGGTGAGCAATTCCCGGCTTACCTCCAGGTTGATGACTTCGTCGTCGATCAGGAGCAGCGTTTCCCGTCCCGGCTGATATTCCGTCTCAGGTGTCGCCTTTTCCTTCAGGATATCCTTTCCCGATGCCGGGAGCGTGATGGTGAAGGTGGTCCCACGACCCAACTCCGACTCCACATGTATAGCCCCTTGATGTCCCGTGATGATGCCGTAAACCATGGCGAGTCCCAGACCGGTCCCCCGGCCCATGGCTTTGGTGGTGAAAAAGGGATCGAAGATCCTTTCTTTGGTTTTTTCATCCATGCCCGTGCCGGTGTCGGTGACGGCGATCTGGACGTAGAGCCCGGGGGGGAGATTGTCGAGACGGGGGTCATCGTTGGGCAGAAATATGTTCCGGGTGCCGATCTGGATCTCACCGCCGGCGGGCATGGCCTGCCAGGCGTTGAGATAGAGGTTCAGGAACACCTGCTCCATCTGCCCTTGATCGACCTCCAGGCTCCAGACCTCTTCTTCCAGTCGGTAGGTAATGGTGATCTCCTTCCTGGTCCGGCTGAACATGGTGGCGGTCTTGAGAATGATTTCATTGATGTTCGTCGGTTTTACCTCATAGCGGCCGCCCCGGGCGAAACCGAGGAGCTGTCGGGTAAGTTCCGCCCCGCTCCGCACCTGATCCTCGATGTGTTGGAGGCGTTCGTACTGGGGGTCCGTATCGCTCATGTCCAACATCATCAGGGAGGCATAACCCTGGATGCCGAGCAGTAGATTGTTGAAATCATGAGCGATTCCCCCGGCCAGGGTACCGATGGCCTCCATCTTCTGGGCTTGGAGAAGCTTTGCCTCCATTTGCCGATGGACCGTCACGTCCCGGGCCAAACCGCGGAAGCCCACGGGGATGCCTTTTTCATTGCGGATCAGGCTGGTCGATACCTGCATCATGCGCTTCGTGCCGTCTTTGCGGACGAGCTCGTAATCGACGATGTCCTTTTTTTCGCCGGTCAGGTAAACCTCTCGGAAGGTCTCGAACAGCCGCTTCTTGGTTTCCGGGGTGGAGTATTCCCGGAAATGGAGCCCCAGCATTTCCTCCCGGGGACGATCCAAAATTTTGCAGGCCGCGTCATTGAAGAAGGTCAGGCGGCCTTCGAGGTCCACTTCGAAATAGGCCTCCTCCATGCTTTCCAGGATATTACGGTATTTTCCCTCGCTCTTCCGAAGGTCTTCCTCCATCCGTGTCCGCTCCGTAACATCCCGGATGGATTCGATGGCCCCGACGAACCGGCCCGCATTGTCATACAGGGGGCTGGCCTTTCCCCAGAGGACACGATTTTTCCCCCGGACGAAGGGGACGTTCGTCTCCGTCACCAGGACATCCCCGTCCTTGTGGATGAAGCTGTACTGCTTGGCCGTTTCCTCGTCCCATCGGGAAACGAAGTCGATGAGAATGGGACGCCGACGGCCGTAGAACGGTAGGGCGTATTCGTAATCACCCTTGCCGAGCATCTCGGCGGCCTTGACGCCCGTCATCTCTTCGATGGCCTTGTTCCAGGCGATGACCCGGCCCTGGTCGTCGATGGCGAGGGTCGCATCGGGTTGGAATTCGATGATTTCCGCCAGCCGGCGCTCCAATTCCCGGAGGGCCGCCTCGGTCAGTTTGTTTTTGGTGATGTCCTCCACAATCCCTTCGAAGTAAAGAATCCCGCCGTTCGGGTCATAAACCGTCCGGGTGCTGTTGGAGAGCCAAATCTCCGTGCCGTCCTTCCGACGGGCCAGAAATTCGAAATTGCTGATCTCCCCTTTTTTACCCAGAGTTTCGATAAAAATTTTTCGGTCGCCGGGGCGGACGTAATACTGTTTATCGATGTCCGTGATCGTATCGATGAGTTCTTCCGGGGAATCGTAACCCATGATGCGGGCAAAGGCGGGATTTACATCGAGAAACCTCCCTTCCGGAACGCTCCGGAAGAAGCCCTCGACGGCATTTTCGTAAAAACTCCGGTAGGTCTCCTCCCGCTTCCGGAGCTGTTGATAGAATTCCTCCATAGCGGCGGCCCGATTTTCCCAGTCCGCGCACCGGCGGCGCAGCTCCGCCACCTCCCGGAGAAGTTCTTCGTATTGCCTTTCCCGATCGTCCATCACTGTTTTCCCATGCTTGTCATTGAACCGCCGGCGGGGCTGCCGGAACGACCCCTTTGTATTTTTTTGTAGCGATATTATCATCTCCTGTCAAATGGAAAGCTCCGGCCTTTGTTTTCCCGATCGTTTTTTCAGCAAAACCTTCGTGCCGGAAAAGGGTCGAGAGGAGTGGGGGTGGTGATGCGAGCCGTTCAATATCGGGGGCTTTTGTTTCGCGTTTATGACGTCATTTGTGCCGGGGCCATCAGAATTACCGTCGGGATGCAACCCGGTGGCATCCGTCTCAAATCCGGCTGAGTTCTTTCTTTATCGCCCTTCCCAGTTCTTCCAGACGGTAGGGTTTTTTAAGAAAGGCGCCGGCGCCCAGGGCCTGGGCGGCCTGGACGTCGCTGTCAAGGCTGTAGCCGCTGGCGATAATGGCCTTCTGATGCGGACGAAACCGGATGATCCGCTCGTACGTTTCCCGTCCGTTCATGCCGGGATTCATGACCATGTCGAGGACCAGCAGATCCGCCGGTTTGTCTCTCAGGTAAGCCACCGCCTCTTCACCGCCGGCGACGGCAACGGCTTCGTAACCAAGGTTGGTCAGCATGTTGCAGGCGATCCGGCGCTGGTCTTCCTGATCGTCCACTACCAGGATCCTTTCCCCGTGGCCCCGATAGTCGGCGTCGGCGATATCCGTCGGCTTATCCGCGCCGGTATCGGGAGCGATGGGAAAATAAAGGGAAAACTGCGTCCCGGCGGCGCCGGTCTGCAAATCTATATATCCGTTGTGATCATGCACGATGTTCCAGACGATGGTCAGCCCCAGACCGGTACCACTTCTTCCCAGTTTCTTTTTGGCGTAGAAGGGTTCGAAGATGCGTTCCATGTCGTCGGCGGTGATGCCGGGACCGTTGTCGGCGACCGTGAGCACCGCATATTCGCCCGCCACGATATTTTCGTAACCCCCCAGAGGCTGATCCAAGTGTCTCTTTTCCGCCTTCAAGGTAACGACGCCGTCGGTACGCCCCTGAACCGCCTCCAGGGCGTTGGCGAAAAGGTTCGTCAGGGCCTTCTCGACATGTGCCCGGGAGGCCTGGATGAAGAGGGGCTGCGCCTCGCTGTCCACGGAAACGGAAACGCCTTGCCTGTCCGCCATCATCGCCCGGTATTCCGGTCCGGCGAGAAATTGTCGCAGCAGTTCGTTCAACGGCACCGCTTCCCGGGTGACGGCCACGCCGCGGGTGACGGTGAGCAGGTCCTGAACCACGGCGGCGGCCCTCAGGCCCGCATCGCGGATGGTTTCGACGATCCGCCGTTGTTTCGGGGTGAGGTCCGGGGACATGAGGAGCAGATCGGGATAGCTGACGATCCCGGAGAGGATGTTGTTGAGATCGTGGGCGACGCTTCCGGCCAGCCGTCCCAGTCCTTCCAACTTCTGGGCCCGGACCAGTTTCTTTTCCTGGTCCGCCAGTTTCCGGTGCAACTCCGCCAGCCGGGCTTCGGTGGCCAGCTTTTCCTCGAGACGGTTCACCCGCTGCTCCGCTTCCAGCCTCATCATGGCCTGTGCGGCCAGCAAAGAGAAACGGGCGGCCAGATTGATATGGTGGCGCGAGAAATGGGCCCGCTCCGGATGGGTGCAGAGGAACAGGGCGGGACGTGCTGCCGTGCCCATGGAAAAGACGAGGGCGGAACGGTTTCCCTCAAGTAAAATCTCATTCTGGAGACGCCATTCCTCCACGGCCGTCGTATCGAAAATTGCGACGGGGTTACCCGTCATGGCCCGCCGGAAGGCGGCGGCGGGTTTCCAGGTGGTGTTCGCGAACCGGGGATCGGAGAAGGCAATGGGGACCAGGAGCCCTTCCGTGCCGGGCGCCAGAACGCAGGCGGCACGAAAATCGAGGGGTTGTCGCAACACATCGAATATTTTATGAAAAATATCTCCGCTACCGGCGGATTCCACCAGGACCTGCAGGCCCGCCAGGAGAACCTCGGAGATCTGGCGCTGTTGGATCTCCTTCTTCCTGGCTTCTTCGAGATCGAGGAGGGCTTCCCGTAATTCTTCGGTGTGGGCCATCTGTTCTTACCTTGGCGGCGGTCCGAAAACCAGGACAACCACCATGAGATTGCCGTGACGGTTCTCGCCGCCGAGGAAACAACCCTGCTCCCCCAGGGTGAAGGCGCAGAGAAAGGGCGCTCCCTGGAGGGTTCCCGCCAGGCTGGCCCGGGGTATATCCATTTGATCCTGAATGGCCAGCATGCAGCCGGTGCAGAAAAGAACCAGGGCTCCCTGGACGTCTTCGGCTCCAAAGGGCGCCATATCCAAAGCCGCCGCCGCCGCCCGGCCGGTTCTGGTAACGAGATTCTCGGGAGTACCGCGCATCAGCACGAGTTCGCTGTCCGGACGGACTTCGGTGAACAGGACGAGCGATCCGTCCGGCAGGGCCTCCACCGGATACGACAAGCGATAGTAGGGGACGCCGCGGACCTCACCCACGGGGTTCCCCAGGGGGGTGAAAGTGGCGGTGGGTACCAGGCTGCCCCCGGTGGGGAGGACGCCGGCGATCAGTCCTTCGGTCCACCGGTTGTAGACCTGGGCGGCGGGCTGTCCGTCGATTTCATGGAGGATCCTGCCCGAGGTCCGGGTGGCCCGCCCCTTTTTTGTGGTGGGCTCGTAGCCGCTGTGGAAGGAAAAGCCGATCTCGCCGCTGGAAAAGAGCACGGCCACGGAGACGCCCGCGGCGGCGACCTCACCGTTGGCGAACTGACGCCATTGACCGCTCATGTCGTTATCCGCCGTGGAACCCCCGATGATCGGCACGCCGGTGCCCACATGCTCCTCGAGGGTCTTGATGATTGCCTCCTCGTGTCCCGGGGCACTACTGACGAGGATAGCGGCGGGGGTTTCACCCGGCCGGCCGGCCTGGGCCAGGGCCGCTTCGAGGGCGCGGCGGGCCGCCCCCGCGGGGTCCGCGCCAAGCTCGGCGAGTCCGGCGCCGTAGTGGCCCTGGGGATCGAAGAGGCCCAGCAGTCCCAGCCCGTAGCCGTCCCGGGTGTGGAAGCCTTGTTCCGTCATGACCCCCAAACAGGAGGTCCCCCCGTGCAGGGGGGTGTCCGGGGCCAATTCCGCAAGGCGGCGGATCTGGGCGGCGCTGTCGTAAAGGCAGGAACCGTGTGCCAGGATGATACTGGGTTTGTCCGCCAGTTTTTCCATCAGGGAATGATAGGCCTCTTCTGCGGCCCGGACGGAGTCGGCGCTCGTGGACCAGGAAACGGCTATTTTCATCATGGACCTCCTTGTAAGATGCCTTTGCAGGTCGACAGGGAACCCATAATACATTACCGATGACAATGTAAGTCAAATGCCCATCGGTGTCAAGTAGTCCCGTCGATCGGCTTCCCTTGCGGTTGGAAAAAGAGCCCTTTTTCTTCTTCGCGGTTGCTGCCTCGGCATGAAAATTTAAGAGAAACATTGTCTTTGCCACGGGGACAAAGATTTAGTACAGGCAAATCAAAGAAAAACCTTACCCTGGCCTGGTCCAGAAGTTATCGTCTCCTTTTCACCACAAAGGACATGTTCGGAATATCTTGACGCCGGAGTTTCTGCCCCCTTTATGAAGAACCTACCCCTTACCCGGAAGATGATCACCGCCTTTCGCGTCGTGGCCGTCCTGCCTCTGCTGGGCAGTTGCGTCGTCAACACCTATCTGACCTTGCAGAGTTATCAGAGGCGCGACCTTACGGGTGTAAGCGTTGTGGTTGATAAGATGCCGCATATTTGTTAAAGCTAAGTTGCAACTGACTTGTGGGGGAGGAGAGAAATTATGAAGAATATCTTTGCTCTTATGGCGGCGGCCCTCCTGTTGTTTACCGGTTGCGGCGCCCCGCCCGACAAGTCCCCCAAGGGGGAAGCCAAGATGCCCCTCAGGTTGGCGTCCGTGACGGCGGCGAGCCACACTTACAACCTGGGGGCGATGCGGTTCGCCGAGTTGGTCAAGGAGCGGACGAAGGGGCGCATCGAGATCACCGTCTATCCCGAAGGTCAGCTCGGCAAGGGCGAATGGGAGCTCCTCGAGGCGGTCCGGCAGGGGACCGTCGATATCTATGTGGGCTCCACCGGTCCGTTGAGCGGTTTCAGCCCCTCCATGGCCATCCTCGATATACCCTTTCTGTTCCGGGACCATGCCCACGCCGACAAGGTCCTCGACGGGGAACTGGGCAGGCAATTGCTGGACGAACTGGACAAGGTGGGCTTCAAGGCCCTGGCCTTTTGGGAAAACGGGTTCCGCAACCTGACCAACTCCCGACGGCCCGTGAAAAATCCCGCGGATGCCAGGGGACTCAAGATCCGCACCATGGAAAACCAGATCCACATTGCCGCCTGGAAGACCTTGGGCGTGAACCCCGTCCCCATGGCCTGGGGGGAGGTCTATGGCGCACTTCGACAGCAAGTCATCGACGGCCAGGAAAACCCCATCGCCGTCATCTTCTCGTCGAAGCTCAACGAGGTCCAGAAATACCTCTCCCTGACCCAGCACGTCTATTCCCCGGCCCTCATCATCGTCAGCGCCAAGAAGTGGCAGACCCTCACGAAGGAAGATCAGGATATCCTCCTGAACGCCGCCCGTGAAACGGCGTCCTTCCAGCGTAAATTGGGACGGGAGAACGAGGAGAAGCAGATCGGGGAGCTCGCCGCCAAAGGAATGATTGTCACCAGGGATATCGACAAGGCCCGGTGGAGCAAGGCCCTGAAGCCCGTCATCAAAGAGTACCACGCCGCCTTTGGAAAGGATAGGATAGAAAGTATCGCCAACGTTCAATAGGCCTTTGATGCATCTCTTCATCCTTCGGACCCGACGCACAGTCACGATGACCGGGTTGGCCGGGTTCCGGGCCGCCTATCTCGGCGTGGCGGTCCGGCGTCGTAAAACCCGATCTCTACCGTCGTTGTAGGATCTTCGGCGGGGTGTTTTGACTCCGTAACTAAGGTAAATTTCCATGAAAAAATGCCTGATCGTCGATGACGAAGAACAAAACCGTTACCTCCTGGAGGTCCTCCTTACCGGTTGCGGCTGGGAGACCGTCACGGCCGCCAATGGGGTGGAAGCACTGGCATCTGCCAGAAGCAACCCCCCGGATATCGTCATCTCGGATATCCTCATGCCGGAGATGGACGGATTTGCCCTGTGCCGGGAATGGAAGGCCGATGAGACCCTCAAGCGGATCCCCTTGAAGAATGTCACGGAATTCGTGAAGATAGAAACACTCTCCCGGAAGATCAGGGAGATCCTAAGACGGGCGGACTGAATCAGGTTTTTCCGGAAGTAATATAAAGAGACCGACGCCGGTTTCCTCCTTCTGTCCGTTCGGTTTATGTTTTACGAGGTCAAACAGTATGAAAACTTTTGTTGTCGATCTGCCCCGGTGTCCCTTTCTCCAGTATGCCTTCCTGAGGCGTGTCTCGACAAGTGTCGCCTGGGCGGGGAACTTCTCCCTGCTCGTCGCCGATGAATTCCCCCGCCGCCGGCTGGTCAAGAAGGATGTTTATTGCCTGGGACTTCTCTGCTTGATCACGTTGCTGTTTTTGGCCCCGTGCCTGGAGGCGGAGGCTGCAGGGCCGTCGCCCCTGGTAGGCAGAGAGACCCCCCATTTCCGCGTCGAGTCGGGGGACGGCAGGATCCTCGATGCCGGAATGCTTCGCGGGAAGGTGGTGGTGCTGTTCTACGAATCCAAGGACAGCCTTGCCAAAAGCCGACCCTTGAAGAAGGCCTTGAGCGCCTTTTACAATGAGCAACGGAAAGAGGACCAGCAATTGATCCTGCGGGTTCCCGTTATCAACTGCACCGCCGCCGTCTGGCCTTTCCGGGGCATCTGGAAACGCGAATTGGTCGAGAATTCCAAACGGGTCGGGATGACCGTTTACGGCGACTGGGACGGCAAGATGGCGATTTCCTTCGGGATGAAGAGCGACGACACCAATCTGGTCATTATGGATAAAAAGGGGAGGGTGCGTTTTTTCCACACCGGCGTGGTCACCGGGGAGGGGGAAGGGGTCAACGGCCTGAAAAAACTCTTGAAGGACCTTGTAGCCGAAGGACATGAAAAGGAAATTTCCGCCAAGAAATCTTGACCTTATCTTTCTGGCGCTGGGCATCTGCCTGCTGGTCATTCCCGCCGGCGCCGTCTCCCTCCGGGCGGCGGACAACCCTGACATTACCGAAGAAATCCGGGCAGTCACCGGCGCCGATCGCTACCGCCACGCCTGGTGGGGTCTCCTTGCCCAGGAGCTGCAAACCGGTCGTATTCTCTGCGCGCTGAACCCGGACCGGCTTTTCCGTCCCGCCTCCGTGACGAAGCTTTTTTCCGCCGCCGCTGTCCTGGAGGAACTGGGTGCCGATTATCGCTTCCGTACCCCCCTTTATATATCGGGAAAGAAGGATGCCCAGGGGAATGTCCGGGGCGATCTGATCCTCGTGGCCGCCGGGGACATCACCATGGGCGGCCGCACCCTGCCGGACGGGCGGATTGCCTACCCCGGGATCGCCGATCGGGATGACGGCCGCGCTACGGGGAAAAAGGACGCCCCGGCGAAAACCGACCCGCTGGCGGGACTGCGGCAACTCGCCCGCGAGGCGGCGCGTTCGGGAATCAAATCCGTGTCGGGGGAGATCATTGTCGATGATCGCCTGTTTCCGGCCACGGCCGTGCACAGCGTCAAGAATCCCGGCCGGGTGCTGTTTTACCGCAGCCCCATGATGATCAACGACAATCTTGTGGAGATCGTGATTTCACCCACCCGGCGGGGGCTGCCGGCGGCGGTGGACTGGCGTCCCCGTCTCCTGCCGTTGCTGCAGATCGATTCCTCGGTACGCACGGTCGGTCCGGGGCGGCCGCTGCGCCTGGAAACGAAGCCGACGGGATTCGCCCGGATCGTCGTTTCCGGCGAGATACCGGAGGGACATATCCCCGTGGTGGAGGAGACGGCCATCCCCGAAGCGGCCTCCTATGCCCGCTCCCTCCTAATCGCCGCCCTGCGGCAGGCGGGCATAAAGGTGAAGGC
>JAGPFL010000088.1 GCA_018056545.1 Syntrophobacterales bacterium | reverse complement strand
AGAAGGCCGTTTTCGAACGGGCCAAGATCATCGTCGTCGAGGTCGTGGAGGATATGCCCTGGTGTTACGGCGGCTACGACGAATGCATTCATATCTCCGAAGTCGATTACGTCATCGAAAACAAGACGGATAAACTGATCACCATCCCCACCCCCCAGCCGACGGAGGTGGAAAAGAAGATTGCCGAGCATATCGCCGAGTTGATCCCCAAGGACGGCCCGACCCTCCAGGTGGGCATCGGCGGCTTGCCGGACACGGTCCTGCGGCTCCTCGCCGACAGCGGCGCCCGGGACATCGGCATCCACACCGAGATGGTCACCGAGGGAATCGCCGACCTCCACGACGCGGGCCTCATCACGGGGAAGAAGAAGACCCTTCTTCCCGGCAAGATCGTCTGGGCCTTCGCCATCGGCAGCCGCCGACTCTACGACTGGCTCGACCACAACCCGGCCCTGGCCATGTATCCAGTGGAATTCACAAACGATCCCTACGTGATCGCCATGAACAAGGACCTGATCTCCATCAACGCCTGCCTGGGGGTGGACCTCCAGGGTCAGGTAAGCTCCGAATCCATCGGCCCCGCCCAGTATTCGGGCACGGGGGGGCAGTTGGCCTTCGTCCGGGGGGCCTATTACCGGGCGACGAAGGGGCAGCCGCCGCTGGGCTATCCGGAAAACAAGTCCATCCTGGCCTTCCAGTCCACCTACACGGACAAGAACGGCAAGCTGAAATCGAAGATCACCCCGACCCTGCCGCCGGGAGAGATCGTCACGGTGCCCCGGACGGATGTGTCCTATCTGGTGACGGAATACGGTGTCGCCTATCTCAAGGGTCTCTCCATCCCCGAACGGGTCCTGGCGATCACCAAGATCGCCCATCCCGATTTCCGGGACGAGCTGCTGGAGGAGGCGAAGAAACTGCACTGGCTCAACAAACAGTGGTTTCTGGGAGCGATTTGAGGATATTTACAAAACGTTTCTTTTCAAATCATAAAGGAGGAAAAAGACGGTATGGAAATCAAGAAGATTTGCGTGTTGGGGGCGGGCTTGATGGGCAACGGCATCACCCAGGTATGCGCCCAGGCGGGCTATGAGGTGGCCATGCGGGACATCGAGCAGCGGTTCATCGACGGGGGGATGAAGACCATCACCCGGAATCTCTCCAAGGATGTGGAGAAGGGCAAGCGGACCAAGGAAGACATGGACGCCATCCTCGGACGGATCAAGCCGACGCTGGATCTGAAAGAGGCGGCGGCGGGGGCCGACCTGGTGGTGGAAGTGGTCATCGAGGTCATGGAGGTCAAGAAGCAGGTTTACAAGGAACTAATGGAAATCGTTTCCAAGGACTGTCTGTTCTTCACCAACACCTCCGGCCTGAGCATCACGGAGATGGCGGCCACCACGGACCGTCCCGACAAGTTCATCGGCACCCACTTCTTCAATCCCGTGCCGGTGATGAAGCTCCTGGAGGTCATCCGCGGCCATGAGACCTCGGACGAGACCGTGGAAATCGCCAAGGCCTGGGGCAAGAAGATCGGCAAGGAGGTCGTGGTGGTGAAGGAGGCCCCGGCCTTCGCGGTGAACCGGATCCTCTGCACGATGCTCAACGAGGCCTTCTTCGTCCTGGACGAGGGAATCGCCTCGGCGGCGGACATCGACAAGGCCATGGTCCTGGGGTGCAACCATCCCATCGGCCCGTTGGCCCTTTCGGATCTCGTGGGCAACGAAACGCTGCTGCGGGTCATCGAAGGCCTCCACCGGGAGCTGGGGGACAAGTACCGCCCCGCACCGCTCCTGCGGAAACTCGTCCGGGCCGGCCGCTTCGGCCGCAAGACCGGCAAGGGCGTGTACGACTACTAAGAAGTTAAAGCAACAATGCATCATTATTGAAAGGGAGGAACAAGCATGGATTTTGAATTGACCGAAGAACTCAAGATGTTGAAGGACATGGCCTACAAGTTCGCCGTCACGGAGTTTACGCCGATCAGCAAGGAATGCGACGAACACGAGAAGTACACCCCGGAGATCCGCAAGAAAGCGGCGGAAAACGGTCTGGTGGCCGCCTGGATCCCCGAGGAGTACGGCGGCGCCGGCGCGGGCATCCTGGGCAACGCCATCATCACCGAGGAACTCTCCAAGGTGGACATGGGCATCGGCCTGAACGTCGTGGCCGCCTGCTTCGGCTGCGAGTCGATCTTCCAGTACGGCTCGGAGGAGCTCAAGCAGAAGTACCTGCCGCCCGTCTGCCGCGGGGAATGGGTCAGCGCCGGGGCCTTCACGGAACCCAACGCCGGCACCGACGTGGCGGGCTACAAGACACGGGCCGTGAAAGACGGGAGCGACTACGTCATCAACGGCAACAAGATGTTCATCACCAACGGCACGGTGAGCAACTTCTTCGTCACCCAGTGTATCACCAATCCGGAAGAGAAGAAGCACAACAGCTTCAGCCTCATCATCATCCCCGCCGACGCCAAGGGCGTGACGCGGAACAAGATCAAGGGGAAGATGGGCATCCGCTCCTCCGACACGGCGGAGATCGCCTTCGAGGATGTCCGGGTACCCCAGACCAATCTGGTGGGCAAGGAGGGCCGGGGCTTCTACCAGCTCATGCACTTCTTCGACACGACCCGCATCATGGTCGCCGCCCAGGGATTGGGCCTCGCCGAGGCATGTCTGGAAACGTCGGTGAAGTACTGTAAAGAGCGGACGGCCTTCGGAACCGCCCTGGGGAACTACCAGCTCACCCAGAAGAAGCTCACCGAGATGGCCATCATGATCGAGTCCCTCCGGGGCCTGGTTTACAAGTCCGGCTGGCTGGTGGACAACGGCACACCCGACTACACCCTGGCGGCGATGGCGAAGTTCTACAGCGGCCAGACGGCGGTCTTCTGCGCCAACAACGCCGTGGAACTTCACGGGGGCTACGGCTACATCGACGAGTACAGCGTCCAGAAGTGGTATCGCGACGCCAAGATCCTCGAACTCTACGAGGGAACCAAGGAAGCGGAGATCCTCACCATCGGCCGCTACCTCATGGCGAAGTTCGGATAAATAATAAATGGGGACGGTTCTGATTTTTGCGGACTTCCTTCTTAACGGCAACGTAAAAAGTTAAAACGCAGCGAATTTTCATTTGGAAAAAGAGAACCGTCCCCATTTTTGTTAGAAAAAGGGACAAGAAGGATGATTGGGCCCCAAGGGGAAATTAAAACTCATAGCCAAAGATCAAGGAGGGAACTTATGGCAGCGAACTGGGCACCACTCACGGAAGCGGACAGGTCACGCTACATGACCATCAACAAGGAAAACCTGGAATTTTTGATGAACCGCTACAACAAGGTGAACCGGTGGGTCATCGCCGACATGATCCGCCGCAGCGCCTACCATTATCCGAACAAACCGGCGCTGGTCTACGGGGACAAGACCCTGACCTACGCCGAGCTGGAGCGGGAATGCAACCGGACCGCCAATGCCCTGGCGGCCCTGGGGGTACAGAAGTACGACCGGGTCGCCATCCTGGCCCACAACACCATCCATCACGTTCTGACCTGGTTCGGCTGCGCGAAGATCGGCGCCATCTATCTGGCGCTCAACTATCTGCTCCGGGGAAAGGACCTCTCTTATTGTGTAAACCATTCGGAAAGCAAGGTCCTCATCGTCGAGGACGCCCTCTATGACCTCGTCAAGGATGTCATGGACGACATGCCCACCGTCAAGACCTTCATCTGGTCCGATCAGGTGGCGGGCCAGCCCCCGGTCAACGACCGTTTCCAGAACTTCGACACCTGGTACGGCAAATATGACGACACGGAACCGGACGTGATCCTCCATATCGAGGACCCCTGCCAAATGACCTACACCAGCGGCACGGAATCCCTGCCCAAGGGGGTCATCATCAGCAACCAGGCCCTCATGGCCCAGTACATGGGGACCATCGTGGACGGCCAGTACGACGAGGACGACATCAACGTCAACGCCCTGCCCATCTACCACTGCGCCCAGCGGGACGTCTTCATGAACCCCGTCTTCTGGGTGGGGGGTACGAACATCCTCATGATGCCCGACATCGGCCAGATCCTGAAGAATATCGCCGCTTACAAGGCTACGATGTTCTTCGCCCCGCCCACGGTGTGGATCGGGATGCTCCGCCACCCCGAGTTCGCCAAGCAGGATCTTTCTTCCCTCAAGAAGGCCTACTACGGCGCTTCCATTATGCCCGTGGAGATCCTCAAGGAGATGATGGAGCGCCTGCCGGGCGTGAAGATCTACAATTACTACGGCCAGACGGAACTGGCACCCTACCATACGATCCTCAAGGCCAAGGACGCCCTGACGAAGCTGGGTTCGGCGGGGATGGGCGGCCTGAACATGGAGACCCGCCTGGAAGAGGACGACGGCACCCCCGTCACCAAGCCCGGGCTGCCTGGCGAAATCTGCGGCAAGGGCGCTCATGCCCTGATCATGTACTTCAAGGAGCCGGAAAAGACGGAAGAGGCCATGAAGGGCGGCTGGTTCCATTCCGGCGACGTGGGGGTCATGGACGAAGACCGCTATATAACCGTCGTCGATCGGAAGAAGGACATGATCAAGACGGGCGGGGAAAACGTCCCGACCCGGGAGGTGGAAGAGGCGATCTATCTGGACAAACGGGTCCAGGAGGTGGCGGTCATCGGCCTGCCCGATCCCAAGTGGGTGGAGCTGGTGACGGCGGTGGTGGTCCTGAAGCCCGGCGAGACCATGACGGCGGAAGAACTTATCGCCCATTGCCGCAAGGAGCTGGCGGCCTTCAAGTGCCCCAAGAAGGTCTTCTTCGTGGACGCCCTCCCCAAGACGCCCACCGGCAAGATCCTGAAACGGGAAATGCGGGTATCCTTCAAGGACAAATAAGGAAAAAATGGGGACGGTTCTCTTTTTTTGTTCTACGGCGATAAGGATAACAGTATTTGAGAAAAAGAGAACCGTCCCCATAAAAAATGGAGGCCCATCCTTCCCATTACCCTCCCGTTGCAGTGAAGGGGGGATCAAGAAGTTACCTCATCCCTCTTAAAAAGGGGAGGCTGAAGATATTTCTCCCCGCCCTCCCCTTCAAGGGGGAGGAGAGGAAGGGAAGGGGCCGTAAGAAAGAATCTGAGTTATCCATACAAAGGAGGTTTGTCTCATTATGAAAGATGTTGTTATCGTATCGGCCTGCCGGACGGCCATCGGGGCGTTCGGGGGAACTCTTAGGGACATAAACCTGGCGACCCTGGGCAGCGTCGTCATGAAAGAGGCGGTGAAAAGGGCGGGGATTTCGCCGGAGCTTATCGCCGACGTCCGCTTCGGCTGCTGCCGGGAACCGGTGGACAGTCTGAACACGACGCGCATCTCGGCGCTGATGGCGGGGCTGCCGGAGAACTCCATGGCGGCAACGATCAACCGGGTCTGCATCTCCGGAATGGAGGCGGTGATCTCCGGCATGGCCATGATCCAGGCCGGTTTGTACGACGTCGCCCTCGTCGGGGGGATGGAGCACATGTCGGGGATCACCTATTCGGTGCCCACGGCCCGCTGGGGCTGCCGGTTCCAGGACCAGGTCTTCGTGGACGATATCGTCCACGCCCTCCACGCCGGCTCCCACATCCTGCCGGGGCTGGAACAGGGCCCCATCAAGGAGGGGGAGATCGTGGAGCGCTTCCGCGGCAAGCCCTACATCATGGGGGTGACGGCGGAACTCATCGCCTACAAGCACGGCCTCACCCGGGAGGAGATCGACGAGGTGGCCCTCCGGAGCCACAACAACGCCGAGCGGGCCACGGTGGAAGGCGATTTCCAAGAGGAGATCGTCCCCATCGAACTGCCTCAGAAGAAAGGCAAACCGCCCAAGATCTTCGACAAGGACGAGCATTTCCGGCCGGGCCTCACCATGGACGACCTGGCGAAGCTGCCCCCGGCCTTCATCGGCAAGATCGGCAAGGTGACGGCGGGTAATTCCTCGGGGGTCAACGACGGCGCCGCGGCCATGGTGATCATGTCGGCGGACAAGGCCAAGGAACTGGGGGTGAAACCCATCGCCCGGATCAAGGCCGTGGGCGGCGGCGGCTGCCATCCCGCCGTGATGGGCCTCTCGCCGGTGCCGGCGGTGGCGGATCTGCTCAAGAAAACGGGATACAAGATCAGCGATTTCGAGCTGGTGGAACTCAACGAGGCCTTCGCCGCCCAGTACATCGGCTGCGAGCGGGAGATCGGCCTGAACCGGGAGGTCACCAACGTAAACGGCTCCGGCTGCGGTTTAGGCCATCCCGTAGGCGCCACGGGCTGCCGGATCATGGTGACCATCCTCCATGCCTTGAAAAAGCGGGGCAAGTCCCTGGGCATGGCCACCCTCTGCGGCGGCGGCGGCGTCTCCATGGCCACCGTCCTGGAGATGATTTAGCGATAAGGAAAATTAGGGGAT
>JAGPFL010000087.1 GCA_018056545.1 Syntrophobacterales bacterium | reverse complement strand
AGGGAATTGATCCGGGCCAACGACAAGATTATGGCCGCCTACGACGAGTTGGCAAAAACCCTGACGAAGTTGGGTCGTCTCCCTCAGGCACAAGAGGTTTTGATGCAGGCCGTGGAGGTGTCGCCGAAGGCCGTCCGGCGGCAGCGAGCGCTGGGAGAGATCGCCCTCAGGAATCAGGATCTGAATACGGCGCAAAAGGCGTACTCCCGGGCCGTGAAGGAGGGAAAGTTTTCCTGCTACAAGAGTCCTGACGATTATACCGGTCTGGCCAAGGTTCTTACGGAGAACGCCGCCCCGGAAAAAGGACTGAAAGTACTCCAGGAAGCGGCGGCGGAGTTTTCCCAGGACGTGCCGTCCCTGGTCCGGATTTCCGTAGCCAAAAGCGTCGCTTTCATGAAGATGAACAAACCCGAACAGGCCCGGAAAGAGATTGACGCCACCATGAAAATCATCAACAAGGATCCGGCGACCTTCAATCCCGCGGTCGGCATGGATCTGGCGCGTACCCTTTTGAGCCAGGGGGACGGCAAGCTCGGACGGGAATTTTTGCGGCGGATAGTCCAAAGCAACCACGAAGACGAAACAATCCTGTCCAACGTTAAGGAGATGTGCAAAGAACTAAAACTTGAAGAGGAAGGAGAGAAATGGCTCGAAGAGGCAGTGGAGGAAGTGGTCCGGATGAACAACGAGGGGGTACGACTGGTTCAGTCAGGGGACCTGGAAACCGCCATCCGTTACTTCGAAAAGGCCACGGAGACCCTCCCGGAAAACAAGCTGATCAATGCCAACGCCGCCTATGCCCTCATGCTGTACCTTAAAGCCAAAGGGCCCGATCCGGACAAACTCACCAAGGTCCGGAATTACCTATCCCGGGTGCATCGTCTCGATGCCGATTATCCCGACCTTCCCAAGCTGGTGTCCATTTACCGGCAACTGACACAGGTGCAACTGCCATGGATGAGAACCATCGATTAGATTTTGCGGACATCATCGCCTCCACCATTCACGACACCAAAAACACCGTCGGCATGATCTTCAACACCCTCGAAGAGATGACCGCCCGCTGTCGGCAACAGGGGTGTGCGCATCATCAAGACCTCTTCCTGCTCCAGTATGAAATCAAACGCCTGAACAACGGCCTGATTCGCCTTCTGGCCCTATACAAGGCCCAGAAAGTACCGTTAAGCGTCAACATCAATCTCCATTCCCTGCGGGATTGTCTGGAAGAGGTTATCGACCAGAACGAACCGGTTTTGATTTCCCGGGGAATCGACCTCGAGCTGGATTGCCCGGACGATCTTTTCTGGTCCTTCGACAAGGGATTGGTTGTCGGCATCCTCGACAATGTTTTGAACAACGCCTACCGTTACACTAAAAATCGACTGAAAATCACCGCTAAAAAGGAAGGCGGCTATTTGATATTGGGGGTCGAAGACAACGGTCCGGGATACCCGCCCGGCTTTATCATGGATGGCAGCTTCCCGGAAGACATGACGAAGTCCGTATCCTTTCTCACGGGCAATACCGGCCTCGGCCTCTATTTTTCCCTATTGGTGGCCGCGGCCCACCGGCGGGAAAACCGTAGGGGTTATATCAGGATCGCCAACGGGGGTGCCCTCGGCGGGGGGATTTTCACCCTGTATCTGCCATGAAAAGGTTAGAGGAAGAACGAATGGTCGAGATGTCGTCCATAATGTATCGTAAGCCACGGATTCTGTGCGTAGATGACGAACCGTCGGGACACGTCTACATGGAAGCGGTCCTGGCGCCTCAGGGATATGAACTGATCGACGCCCACAGCGGCCAGGAGGCCCTGGAGATCCTGAACTACGGGAAAATAGACCTGGTGCTGCTGGACATCTACATGCCCGACATGGATGGTTATGAAGTCTGCCGGCGGATCAAGAGGGACGAGCGCCTGATGCATATTCCTGTGGTCATACTTACCGGCCTGCAGTCCAAGGAGGCCCGCATCAAAAGCATAGAGGCGGGAGCGGAGGATTTCCTGCTGAAGATGCAGAACCAGGAAGAGGTTTCCGCTCGTGTCCAGATGCTGCTAAAAGTGAAGTTCCTCAACGAAAGGCTGACCAATTCCTTTAATCAGATCGGCAATCTGACTTCTTATGCCGGCGATGTTATCCGGCAGTTCGATCCCGTCCGGTTCGATTTCATGGAGAATATCGACGGTATTGTCCGGCAGATGATCAGAAAGACCGCCGACGATTTCGACAAACCGCTGCTGATGATTGTCGGCGTCCGTCTTGGTGAGGATAACTGGCGTTGGCATCACTATGAGTACGTCTTCAGCGAGATGATCAGGATGTCCGTCCCCTTCGAGATCGATGCGAGCACTGTTGCCGCCGACGGCCGAAAGACACCGAAAATGATCTTCTTCAACGAACAGGATCGTCCCAAACCGGCGTTATTTTCCGAGTTGCAGAAGTTCAAGACCGTCAATATTCACATCGGCAACGCCGTCTGTTACCTGAGCGGAGACCTGTGCATCTTCGCCGTCAATTACGGTCGGGACGTCAATATTTACGATGCCAAAGTTCTGGAAAACATGGTAGTGCAGAGCCAGTTTCTTCACTCTCTGGCCACACAGATAATGGAGGTCGAGGATGCCTTCGGTTACATGGTCCGGGCCCTGGCGCGGGCCGCCGAAGCCATTGACGAAGACTCGGGAAATCATGTCGTGCGGATAGGGGAATACTGCGCCGTACTTTCCGAACGTCTCGGCATGGGCAAGGAATTCACTGCTGCCATAAAGCTCCAGGCCACCCTTCATGACGTGGGAAAGATATACACCCCCGTGTCCATTCTCAAGAAGAAAGATAAGCTGACCAAAGAGGAATTGATCGAGATAAAAAAGCACCCCGTCTTCGGTGCCAAGATTATCGGCGCCCACCCCCGTCTGCGCCTGGCGCAGTCTATCGCCCTGAACCATCATGAGCGGTGGGACGGCAGCGGTTATCCCCGGGGACTCAAGGGGGAAGCGATCCCCATTGAGGCCCGGATCGTCAATCTTGCGGATCAGTATGATACCTTGAGAATCCCCCGGGCTCACAAACCAGCCTCGGATCACGATACCACCTGTCGGATACTGAATCATGGAGAAGGCAGAATCTTACCCCAACACTTCGATCCCCAGTTGTTGTGGGCCTTCAGGGAAACCTCCTTTCTCTTTGAAGAAATCTTCCGGAGCAACCAATAAATGTCACGTCAGTGAAAGTTGCTTGTCTTACACAACGGTTTGCTTTTGAGATCCTCTTCCCGGCAACCGCCCACTAATCAACGTTCCCGGCATGGCGGTGGCCGACCGGGGGGCGACCGGGGGGCGACCGACCACCCGCGCTGCTTTTTTTGCCCCACGGCCCTCTTCCAAGAGTTTTCCTTCCCTCCGGACACTGTCAGGCGGCATTCCTCAGGCACCGATATTTAGATGGTGTTGAAAAATTCCGTTGTTTTTTTCTCTCCGCTCCATTACTATGCCCCAAAATTCACTTGGCACCCCGGCCAGCGGCAGCAGCAGGCCAAAGAGCGGAAGATGTTGGAAAAGAAAACCTTATCCTCTTTTTTTAAGTCCTTCCGCTTCCAGTTACTGTTTCTCGTCTTTATCGCCATGTTTCCGGCCCTGGCGATCATCGTCTATTTCGGGCTGGAGCGGCGCCACATCGATATCGAAAATCAACGATGAGGTGCAAAAACGAAACGGGGAGGCCTGTAATCGTCTCTTCATCACGAACGGTTTGACGGCTCCGGCAACCCCCGGGCGCTGAAAGGTGACGAAATCTGTCTCGAGGCCCGCATTCCGGCCGTTGCCGACTCCGTGGAGTCCTTGGGGCCCCACCGCCCCTATCGTCCTTCCCTGGGGCTGGAAGCCGCCCTGCAAGAGCTGGAACAACGTCGGGGGCTCCATTATGATGCCCGGGTTGTGGATGCGTCCCTGCATATATTACGGGGAAACGACTACCGCCTGGAGACCATGTTGCCGCCATGGTAACGTGGCCATAACTATTCGCGAGAGGGGAACGGCACATGGATACGACCTTTTATCTGGAAGATTTTCGGCCGGGAGACCGGATTTCCTCCCCGGCCTGCACCGTAACGGAAAGCGCCATCATCGATTTTGCCCTGCGCTTCGATTCCCAGCCCTTCCATATGGACCGGGAGGCGGGCAGGGACTCCCTCTACGGGAGTCTCATCGCCAGCGGGATCCACACCCTCGCCGTCACCTGGCGGCTCCTGCTTATGACGGGGGCCCTGGCGAACAATCTCGGCTCCCCCGGTTTCGACGAGCTGCGCTGGCTCCGGCCCGTCCGTCCCGGCGACACCCTTCGGGCCGTAGCCGAGGTTCTGGAGGTCCGCCCCTCCGCATCCCGGCGGGATCGCGGCACCGTACGCTTCTGTTGTACTACGTTGAACCAGGCGGGGGAAACGGTACAGACGGTGTTGTGCAATCAGCTTATCAGGCGGAAACCCGCCTCTTTATGAAAAAGGAGACAAAACATGAATAGAGAAGCCCCGGAAAAAAACCTTAGGAACGGACCTTCCCCTCGCGTGATACCCGTAGTCCGGGGCTTACGGGCTAAAGTTCCGCAATTCTGCCCGGGTGCTTGCATCGGCACCGTCCTTTTTCTGCTGTTTTTGTTCTGGCCCGCCACCCCGTCCCTTTTTGCCCAAGGGGCGGCCTTTATTCCCGACAAGGCCTCGGGAAAGGACCCCTATTTCTTCCCCATCAGCAGCGGCGGCAAAGATTTTCCCGGCCAGTGGCACCTCTGGAACCAGGCCCCCCTCAGCGATGTGAATGCGGGACAAAGCGCCGGACTGGAGAAGGCCTGGAATATCGGCGGCGGACTCGGTTACACCGGCCGGGGCGTCGTCATCGGCATCGTGGATGACGGGGTGGAGGGAACCCACGAGGATCTCAGGGACAATTACCGTGCCGATTTGAGCAAGAATTTCAGTCAGGATGCCGACCTGGCCGCCCAGCCCCAGGGTCCCGTCCAGCCGGGGGACAATCACGGCACCGCCGTGGCCGGCGTGGCCGCCGCCCGGGGAGACAACTCATACGGCGGGACGGGCGCCGCGCCCTTCGCCGCCATCGCGGGCCTCCGCATCCGGTTGGGCGACTCCCTGACGGGCGACCCCTCCGCCACATATGAGGATTACTTCGCCGCCTATCTCTGGAAGAGCGGCCTCAACAGCTCCACGCTGGCGATCGAATCCAAACCGGTAATTCACATCAAAAACCACAGCTATGGACCCGATGTCCCCTTTGTAGAGGGATCCGACCGGACAAAGGAGATCCTCAAGGCCACTTCGGAAAACGGCGTCGTCCATGTCTTCTCCGCCGGCAATGCCCGCAACCGGGCTGCGGAAACCAAAAAGGTAAGTTGCGAAGACGCTAACAAGGACTTCACCATTACCTCACCCTACGCCATGACCGTGGCCGCCCTGGGGAGCGACGGGACCTATGCCTATTACAGCAGTTACGGGGCCAACGTCTTCGTCACGGCTCCGTCGAGCTCCTATTCCAACTATCTCGGCATCACGACAACGGACCGGACAGGTGCGGACTTGGGTTACAACAAATACGACGCCGCCAAGAATCCCGATGGAGATTCCCGGGACACCTTCCCCAATTCCAACTATACCAGCACCTTCGGCGGGACCTCCTCTTCCGCCCCCCTGGTGTCGGGGATCATGGCCCTGGGCAAGGAGGCCAACCCCCTGATGTCGATCCGCATGGCCAAACATGCCCTCTCCCTCCCCACCGTGACGGACAAGGTCGATGCGGCCAACGGCGAGTGGATCCTCAACAAAGGGGTGGATGCCCAGCGGAACTTCAACCCCAACTACGGCTTCGGCCTCATTCAGGCCGACAAATTCGTGGGCAAGATCGCCGAGGTGGCGTACATCACCAAGGAACAAATTGTGGATATAAACGCTACGAAGGTTAATCAGGCCATCCCCGACAACGATCCCGCCGGCCGCTCCGTAACCTTTACCCTCAACCCCGCCCTGCCCCTGGAAAGCATCGAGGTGGGACTCCAGTTTTCCCATGAGCGCCGTGGGGACCTCCGGGCCTATCTGATCTCCCCCGACGGGACGGAAAGCCGCCTCTTCAACGACACGAGCGTCACCATCGCCAACAAAGACCACCAGGACAACGAGGCGGTCACCGAATTCGACTGGACCTTCCTGACCAATGCCTTCTGGGGGGAGCAGAAAAACGGGACCTGGACCCTGAAACTGGTGGATGTGGCGGAGAACAACACCGGCACCTGGCTTCAGTACGGTCTCCGTTTCCATTTGGGGAAGATGGAACTCCAGAAAGACGGGTCTGTGGATTTCGGGGCCAACAATATCGAGGCGGAATCCCTGACGATGACCAAATACGACAACGCCGCTTATAAGGTCAATAACGGCTATACC
>JAGPFL010000086.1 GCA_018056545.1 Syntrophobacterales bacterium | reverse complement strand
CTGGAACGGGATATCGACCTGGCGGTGCAGGATGTGCGGGAAAAGGTGTCGCTGATCCGTTCCAAGCTGCCTACGGACATCCTGGAACCGATCATCCAGAAGGTGGATCCCGACGCCAATCCGGTTTACTACATAGCCCTGACGGGCCAAAAGTCGATACGCGATCTTTCCACCTATGCCGATGAGGTTCTGAAGGACCAACTCCAGCGCATCAACGGGGTGGGGGCACTGCGTTTCATAGGTTTGCAGCTTCGTCAGGTCCGTGTCTGGCTCGACGCCGACAAACTCCGGGCCTTTCAGGTTGCCCCCAACGATGTCATGACGGCCCTGATGCGGGAGAATATCGAGATTCCCGGCGGTCGTATTGAGGCGGAGACAAAGGAATACACCGTCAAGGTCAAGGGGGAGTTTCCTTCGGTTCAGGAATTCAACGAACTGATCGTATCCTGGTATCGGGGATCACCGGTGCGGCTCCGGGATATCGGTAGGGTGGACGACGGCATGGAGGAAAGGCGCTCCATCGTGCGTTTCAACGGTCTACCCGCCGTGAGCATCGGTATCCAGAAGCAATCGGGAACCAACACCGTGGAGGTGATAAATCGGGTCAAAAGCGAGATCGAAAGGATCAAACAGACCCTGCCGCCGGGGATGGTGATCCATTCCTCCTTAGATCAATCCACCTTCATCAACCGCTCCATCAGGGAAGTTCAGAATCACCTCATCATCGGTGGCATTCTGGCGGTGGTGGCCGTTTTTCTCTTCCTGCGCAACATCCGTACGACCCTGATCAGCGCCGTGGCGCTACCCATTTCCGTTATCGCCACCTTCACGCTGATCAGGGCCTTCGATTTCACCTTCAACAACATGACCATGCTGGCCCTTTCCCTTTCTGTCGGCATCCTTATCGACGACGCCATTATCGTCATCGAGAATATCTATCGTCATATCGAGGACGGTATGGCCCCCCGGGAGGCCGCGAGCTTTGCCACCTCCGAAATAGGTCTGGCGGTCATGGCCACCACTCTGGCCATTGTCGCCATATTTCTCCCCGTGGCCTTCATGAAGGGAATCATCGGCAGATTCTTCATGTCTTTCGCCCTCACCGTCGTATTTGCCGTGATGGTTTCCCTGCTGGTATCATTCACCTTGACGCCGATGATGGCCTCCATTTACCTGAAGATGCACAGCAAACACCAGGAGCGCGCCCAGCGTAAAAAGGGCCGGCTCAACGTCGTGTTGAACCGCATAGGGGAGCAGATAGAGGACTATTACAAACATCTGGAACGCCGGTACCGCGATATGCTGGTCTTCGGATTGCGCTATCGGAAAAGCGTTCTGGTCGGGGCGTTGATCGTCTTTATTGCCAGTATGTACATGACGAAGTTCATGGGCAAAGAGTTCGTCCCACCGGAAGATCAGGGAAATTTCCTCGTACGCCTGGAAGCGCCCATCGATTATTCCGTGGCACAGACGGATCTGCTCTTCCGTCAGGCGGAACAGATTGTCCGGGAGACTCCGGAGATTGTCCGGGTAATGTATGCCCAGGGTCTCGGGCCCGGGGGGTCCGGTCAGGCCAACAAAGGAACCATGATTGTGGGCCTGAAGAGGAAGGATCAACGGGAACGCAGTCAGGAAGAGATCAAAGCGGAGCTCAGGCGTAAGATCAACCAGATACCCGGCATCAAGGGAACGGCGGAGGACATATCACTTATCGGCGGGGGAATAAGGAACGTCCCCATCCAGTACATAGTCCGCGGCCCCGATCTCAGTTATCTGACGGAATATATGAAAAAGATCGTTGCCGAATTTGTCAAGCTTCCCGGAATCGTGGATGTTGACACCTCCCTGGAGGCGGGCAAACCGGAGTTGCGGGTCACGATCGACCGGGACAAGGCGGCGGATCTGGGCGTGAGTGTGGCCAGCATCGCCGAGGCCGTCAATGTCATGATCAGCGGCGAAGTGGACATCACCAAATACAAGGATGAAGCCAAAGGAAGACGATATGACGTCCGGGTGCGTCTGTATCCCCAGGACCGGACGAGTCCGGAGGACATCGGGCAGATTTACGTCCGGGCCAAGGACGGCCGCCTCGTTGAGCTGGCCAATGTCATCAAGATTCAGGAGGGTGGGGCGCCCAGCACCATATATCGCGTGGATCGCCAGCGGGCATTGATCATGTATGCCGGCCTGGAGAAAAAACCCCTCGGACAGGCAATGGACGAGCTCAACGACATCGCGGCCAAGATCCTGCCTGCGGATTATACGGCTAAGTACAAGGGCGCCGCCGACACTATGAAGGAATCCTTCGCTTATCTTATCTTCGCCCTTTTTCTGGGAGTCGTCTTGGCATACATGGTCCTGGCGGCCCAGTTCGAAAGCTTCATGCAACCCATCATCGTTCTTTTGTCTATGCCCCTATCGTTCATAGGCGCTTTTGGCGCTCTTATTTTAACCGGTAAGACCATCAGCATCTTCAGCATGATCGGTTTGATCCTGCTGATGGGATTGGTGAAAAAGAACGCCATTCTCCTGGTGGACTATACCAATACCTTGCGGGAACGGGGGCTCTCCCGACGAGACGCCATCCTGGAGGCCGGTCCGGTGAGGCTGCGGCCTATTCTCATGACGACATTCGCCATGGTTTTTGGTATGCTGCCGGTGGCGGCCGGTCTGGGGGAGGGGGCGGAAACAAGGTCGCCTATGGGTGTGGCGGTGATCGGCGGCCTGCTTACCTCGCTCTTTTTGACCTTGATTGTCGTACCGGCGGCCTATGACCTCTTCGAGGAATGGCAGGAGAAGATCAAAACCTGGCGGAGGAAAACGACATGAAGATGTTTTTTATCGTCTATTCCCGGGCGGCGGATTATGATGTCATAAGCCGGTTGAAGTCTGCCGGCATCAAAGGTTATACCAAGATGAAAGACGTCAGCGGCGAAGGAACGGAGACGGAGCCGAAACTGGGGACCCATTGCTGGCCGGGGGAAAACAATGTCCTTTATATCGCCGTCGAGGAAGACGAGGTGCAAAGGGTCTGTGAAGTGATCCGGGTCCTCAGGAAATCCCATCCTCGGGCCGGCGTTAAGGGGTTCATCCTGCCTATGGTGGAGATCATCTGATGTCCGGAAATACGGTTAATCGTAGGCAGAAGGACATCGCGCGCCTGATCCGCGTGAAGAAAAAACTGCAGAAGGATCTCGTCAAGGCCGGGAGAAAGAAGAAAAAATGAAATTTGCTCCGGAAGATATAATACAGATTCAACAAAGGGGGATGTTGCCGGAGAGGATAAGAGAGCAACTCGAACTTTTTGCCCGGGGGATTTCCTATGTGGAGCTGCACCGCCCCTGTACGCTGGGCGATGGTATAGAAACGATCCCTGAGCAGGAAGAAGCCGCCTTGATAGACGGTTACGAACAGGCAGCGGCGGCGGGACGGTGTCTCAAATTTGTGCCCGCTTCCGGTGCCGCCAGCCGTATGTTCAAGGAGTGGTTCAAGGGTCTGGAGCGGCCCGGGCTGCCGACAGAAACGGCAGCCCGGACCTTTGCGGAACAGCTTCCCCTTTATCCCTTCTATGATGATTTATGCAAGGCGGCCTCCCGCGACGGGAGGGATATTGCCGCCTTCTTGCAGGCGGGGGATTTTGCCGCGATCCTCTCCTATATCCTGACCTCCAGGGGTCTTGACTACGGAAAGCTCCCCAAGGCGCTGCTGAAATTCCACAAATATCCCTGGGGGAGCAGGACGGCCCTGGAGGAGCATCTCGTGGAGGCCGCCCGTTATGCCGTGGATGGCCGGCGTATAAGCCGCCTGCACATAACCCTTTCGCCGGAACACCGACAGCCTGTCGAAGAATTCCTGGCCAAGGTAAGGACCAAATACGAGAAAGCATACGGCGTAATTTACGAAATAGGTATCTCTTGTCAGGAAAAGGCGACCGATACCATCGCCGTGGATTTGGAAAACCGCCCCTTACGTGACGACAACGGCCGGCTTTGCTTCCGTCCGGGAGGCCACGGCGCCTTGCTGCAGAATTTGAACGCCCTGGACGGCGATATCATCTTCTTGAAAAATATCGACAATGTCTCCCCCGAAGGCATGCTGGACCTCACGGTGCGTTTCAAGAAGCTGCTGGCCGGATTGCTGTTGAAACGACAAGAGGAAACCTTCCGATACCTGGAAAAATTGCATAGCGGCAAGATCGATCAGGAAGATTTGGCGGCCATAGATCTTTTCTGCCGACAAAAGCTGCATATCGGCTTTCCCCAGGGATATGCCCGGTGGTCCCGAGAGGAAAAATTGGCGGCCTGGCGTAAAAAGCTGTCAAGGCCCCTCCGGGTATGCGGCGTCGTCCGCAACGAAAGCGAGCCGGGAGGCGGGCCGTTTTGGGTGCGGGATGACGACGACGGCCAATCGCTGCAGATTGTGGAGGAGGTCCAGGTTGATTGTCGGAATGGCGACCAGCGGGCCCGATGGCGTGCGGCCACTCATTTCAATCCCGTGGATTTGGTTTGTGCCGTCCGGGATTTCCAGGGAAAGAAGTTCGATTTGGAAAAATATGTGGATCCGAGGGCTTTTTCCATAGCGAGAAAGTCGGACCACGGGAGGGATTTGCAGGCCCTCGAACTACCCGGTTTATGGAACGGCGCCATGGCGAATTGGAACACCATCTTTGTTGAGGTTCCGCTTGCCACCTTCAACCCCGTCAAAATGGTCGAGGATCTGCTGCGCCCCCAGCATCTTTCCTGAAACGCGTACTTCGTTCATTTCTGCCGCCGGCCCCTTTGTCGGGATTCTCCTTGCCGGCATTTTTCAACGACCAGATTTCCTTCTGTATCTCCGCCGCTTCGGGGCTGTTGGGTGCCACATGCTTGAGTGCGGCCTGAAAGTGAAAAAGCGCGCTGTCCCGGCGGTGCTTCTTCTTGAAAAACAGCCCAAAGTAGTAATGAGATTCATAGGGATGATTATGCTGGCCGTAAATCATGGCCATGGTGTAATAAACCTCTTCATCGTCTATGGTCTTGCGCTCGATCTCCTTGAAAAGGGCGATGGCTTCGTCCTTCCGGCCGAGGGAATCATAGGCCCGGGACAGGTAGAGCAGCGACAGGACGTTGTCCGGCTCGCGTTTGACGGCTTCCTGAAGATAGGAAACCGCTTCGGCCCCCCGGCCCGCCTTGTAGCAGGCGATGCCCGTTTCTTTCAGGATGTCCGGATCATGCGGCGATATGCTGAGCGCCTTTTGGAAGGTCTGAAGTGACTCGGTGCTGAGGCCGAGTCGCTCCTGGGTCACCGCCAGACCGAAAAGATCGTCCACGTCCTGGGGATTTTTCCGGAGATTCTCCTGGAAGTGCTTGAGATTGGCGTGATGATCCTTGGTTTGAAGAATCAGCAGCGTCTGGATCCTTTTCAGGTGGCCGATGATGCTGTCCTTGCCCCGCCAGGTGTAAGTGGTCTGGAGCATCGCGTCGAGATAGCGGATACGGTCTTCCGTGCCGGGATGGGTGAGAAAATAGGAGGGTATCGAATTCGAATAGTATTCGTAACGACGAAGGATCTTGAGAAATTCCAGCGCGGATTTGCCGTCGTAGCCGCTGGCGACCAGATAGCCCAGACCGAGGCGATCGGCCTCCTCTTCATGATCCCGGCTGTATTTAAGGCTCAGGCTCTGCATGGCGGCCACGGGAAAAGCCACAGCGGCGGCCCCCAGGTCTCCGCCCACCCCCAAAAAGGCCCCGGCCAGAATCGCCGCCAGGGTCCCAATGCTCAACTTGCGTGATTTTTCGATGGAATCGGCAATATGGCGGGCGTTTATGTGGGCGATTTCATGGGCGAGGACGCTGGCCAGCTCGCTTTCCGTCTCCACCAGGGTGAGAAGTCCGTAATTCACATAAACATACCCCCCGGGGGTGGCAAAGGCGTTTACTGCGGGACTTTTGATGATGGAAAACCGATAATCGTAAGGGAGTTTCTGGCTGTTGGACAACACCCTCGTCCCGATGGTCGTCAGATATGCGGTGGCCCGTTCGTCATGGAGAATCGCCTGGTGCTTGTCCAGCTTCTCATAGAACTCCCTGCCCAACTTCTTTTCATCTTCCAGGGTGAAGGCTCCGTGAGCAGGAACGGACGCCGCCAGGAAGAATAACGAATAGATTAAGACCACCAAGGAACGGAAAAAAAATCTCCTGGAAAATACGTGGGCGACAGAGGGCAAAGGGCGAAAAAACGAGGAGGAGCCAGTGCGAGGTG
Source organism: Syntrophobacterales bacterium (assembly GCA_018056545.1). Classification (GTDB taxonomy): domain Bacteria; phylum Desulfobacterota; class Syntrophia; order Syntrophales; family UBA8958; genus UBA8958. The sequence goes on along the minus strand of JAGPFL010000086.1, from coordinate 380 downwards.
TCCGCAAAGGGTGCCACAGGGAGAACGATTGATACGCATTTGAGGAAAAATGGAAATCCATGTCGCCTTTTGGCACATTTTAACCCCGTTAGCAAGGGGGAAGAATCGGGATGTTAAGTAAGGGTAAAGGGCATTATCCTGTTTTGTGGCATCGGATGAATTTGTAAACCGTAATCAGGGAAACGGCGATGTCGCCGGCAGATGATTTGCCCGTTTCGCTTTATATGAAAATGTCCGCAAATATCAGAAATATTCACTCTTGTCCAAATTAGCTTTTTTTGAGTTAAGGTAGGAAAGTTGAGCCCTGATTTGGTATAAGAAATTTTCCCAAATCCAAAATACACAAAGGAGGGCTCAACCGTGAAATTTAGTAGCATATT
>JAGPFL010000085.1 GCA_018056545.1 Syntrophobacterales bacterium | reverse complement strand
ATACCCCCCCGAGACAATGAAGTGCGTCAGGCTGAAAGCTAATCCCCCCGAAGCCTGGTACGCGCCTTTTTTATTAGGGGAATATACGGGGGACGCCAAGGGCTGTCAAGGCAAAAAGAGGCGGCGGTATCGGCCGTACCCCTCCCGCTCCAGGATCTTGCCCCGGAGCCCCCAGGTGTCGGCGTGGGCGGCATGACCGATCCAGCTCATCACGGCGGCCCGCATCTCCGTTCCGGTAAACCTGCCGCAGCGGTATCCTTCCACCAGGCGCTTGAGTTTCCGTCGGAAGCGCACGACATTGTCCCTCCGGAGTCGGCGATGGGTGGGAAACACCCGGTAGCCGAGATGGTCGCTCCCTTCCGTAACCGGGGCCACCAGGGTCTTTCCCGGATGGAGGGTCAATCTCTCTTGCTGAAGGAATCGCGCCGTTTCCCCGGCTATCTCCCAGAGCCGTTTCTTGTCGTCGGCGAAGATCGTCAGGTCATCGACGTAACGGATGTATCCGGGACATGCCAGATGTTCCTTGATAAAATGATCCAGGTCATTCAGGTAGATGTTGGCGAAAAACTGACTGGTCAGGTTGCCGATGGGTATCCCCCGCCGCCGCTGATAGGGGGTGAAGAGATCGTCGCCGGGAAAATACTCATTTATTTCCTCTTGAGGATTGCTCCCGGCGATGATCAGACGGATCAGCCACAGGGTATCGGGGCATTTTATCTTTTTGGCGATTTTCTTGTACAATATCTCGTGATCGATGGAGGGGAAATATTTTCTTATGTCCATTTTCAGGACATAAGGGTAGTTGCGCACATATGCGGTAAAGCGGTTTACCGCCGCGTGGGTTCCCTTGCCGGGGCGGCAGGCGTAGGAATCATAGATGAATGATTTCTCAAAGATCGGCTCGATGATGTTGCACAGGGCGTGATGGACCACCCGGTCCCGGTAGGGTGCGGCGCTGATCTTCCGTTCCTTGCTCTCATAGATGGTAAACTCCCGGTACGGACCCGGCCGGTAGGTTTTGTCCGCCAGTTCCCGGCGGAGGCGCATCAGCTCTTCCTCGATATCCATCTCGAAGGCGGCGCAACCTGGTTTTCCCCGCTTACCCGCCCGGGCCTTGCGGCTCGCCTGGTAAAGATTCTCGAAAGAGATCAGTTTCCCGAAGAGATCGCCGTAGCGTTTCATGATGGTCTTTTTATTTCGAGACTTTCACGACAAGGGACAGAACCGTCACCAGGTTCAATCGTCATCAGGCGTCCCATAAAACGGAAATCTCTCATGGAAAGAATGGGCGGGGGGATTCTTCGCCCTGGGGCTACCAAAACCGCCCGCCCGCTTTTATATTTGTCCGGCCCGGGCCGGCACAGGACAGGGGGTCCATAGATTAAGATCTGCACTAACCGTCCTTCCGTAAAAAAACGGCATCTTGGCATTCGCCTTAGTCTTGGGGCCGGAAGAACGAGGCGGAAACTGTTGTTGTTGTTCCGGTTGTCCGGGTTGTTCCTGTTCCGGTTCGCCGCCCGCACGTTCCTCGGTTTGTTGTTCCAGGAACCGCCGCGGAGGACGCAAGCCCCCGGTCCTCAAATGTAGGTGCGGCCTGATTTTTCTCGGAACCGCCCCCACATTTTCTTATCCACCCGCCGAGGAGCCGACCTATCTCGACCAGGGCGACGGTGGAAAACTCATATTGTTTCAGACTCGTCAGCGACAAGTCCTTGCTCATCCGGAGATAATGCTTAACCCTTTCCAGATCCAGACTAGCCTTCTCCAGCGCGGCGTGGCGATTCATCTCATCCTTGGCGGCCCGGAGAAGATCGTCGTAGAAGTCAAGGACGGCCTCCTCGATCCGGCGGGCCAGGACAAAGCGCTGGCTCTTGGGAAACTTCTGGGTGTGCTGAACAAGCCAGAGCGTGAAGTCGTAAGTTTTTACAAATAAAGGCGATTCCCTGTTCGGCGTCATCGGGCAATCATACCATATGGATACAAATTTGAAAAAATATCGCGTCCCGGGGGGCAAGCCCCCCGGTACCCCCCTCCATTCTAAAAACCCTCAGAAAATAGAAAATCAGAAATCAGAAAATCATCTTGGGGCCGGAAGAACGAGGCGGAAACTGTAGTCGCTGTTCCGGTTGTCCGGGTCGTCCCTGATCCGGTACGCCGCCCGCACGTGCCTCGGTTTGGTGCTCCAGGAACCGCCGCGGAGGACGCGATACTGGCCGGAATCAGGACCATTTGGGTTATTTTTACTGCTATTTGCATAATACTTTTCCCCGTACCAATCCTGACACCACTCCCAGACGTTCCCCGTCATATCATGCAATCCCTGTTCGGTAGCGGCAAATCGCCCCACGGGCGCAGTGAATACGTAACCATCATCATAACCTTCCCAAATTGTCCAGTTTGGAAATTTTCGCTTCGCGCTTTCATCGGCAATGTTTCCGGAAGGCGAACCATTGCCCCAACTGTATTTGTAACGTTTTCCACCGCTGCGGGCTGCATATTCCCACTCCGCCTCTGTAGGCAAACGGTAGCTCCGGCCTGATCTGCGGGTCTGCCAGCCTGCGAAAGCCGTGGCGTCATTCCAGGAAACGCACACCACCGGGTGATCGTCTCCCTGGCTGAAACCGGGATTCCGCCAGTTGGCATCGCCGACCTTTTTCCATTCCGTCCCGGTAAAGGTATAGCAACCGTCACCCTTCTCCGCATCCGTCCGGTAGTCCGTCTCATTGACAAACTTCCGAAACTGCCCCACCGTCACCTCGTACTTCCCCATGTGGAAGTCTCCCACACAGACCTCGTGGACGGGTTTCTCGTCGGCGTCGCCGTCCCCGAAGGTATCGCCCATTTCATAGCAGCCCCCCGGGACGAAGACGAACTCCATCCCCGTCGCCGGGTCGGTGAAGGACGCCCCCGTCGTCGGTCGGGCCGCCGGCGCTGCCGCGGCAGGGGCCGGGGCTACCGGGGCCGTCGCCACAGGCGGTCCCGAGGCGGTGACGTCCCAGGCGACTTCCCCCTCGAAACCGGCGGGGAAATCCTTCAAGACCTCCCAGACTATCCGCTTCCCCCGCCCCACGGCCACCTGCGGCCCGAAGTCTCCCTTGAGGGTCAGCTTCGCTGCCTCATAGCGCTCCGCCCCGATCCGCAGCGCCACCACCACCGCCGCCTGGCGCTCCCCGAGTCGCCCCACCAGGTCGTAGCGGAGGACGATCTGCTCTCCCGATTGCTGCATCGTCAGATTCCGCACCTCCGCCGCATCTCCCACCGCCGGCAGGAATAGGAACATGACGAGAACAATCCAGTTATATTTAAGTAGTTGCATCATTTATTTGAGAAAATTTCAAGCGTCGAACCCTGATTTTTTTATCACCGACTATAATGAGACTTTCCATCCATTCTTCCTGGGGAAGACAATCCATGAGACGACTTAAGGCTTCGATTGTCTTTTCGATGGTCGTCGGCCAAACGCGGAGGCGAATGACACCATGATGCATCCCCAGCGGATACAGGCGTGAATCGGCAAAATCCTCGTCAAATGTCACTACAATGGCTTTTTCTTGTTGAGCCCAACGATACAGAAACTCATCCGTGCTGCCTTCGAAACCAAGATCTTTGACATGCAATATTTTCCATGACGGCCTTTGGCTGCGAAGCCATGCAGCAACAACGAACGGTATGTTTTGATCAAGGAGGATGCAGAGGCCATCTTCAGGCATGAGCAAATACCTTTTCTTCATCAATTACCGACACAGCGTATTGCAGGGCAGCCGAAACCATCTCGTTGGTCAGTTCCGGGTAAGCCTGTAAAACTTGCTCAACGGTATAACCACCGGCAATCATACCAAGAATGTTTTTTACCATAATGCGGGTTCCACTGATCACAGGCTTCCCCGAACAGATTCTTGCATCAACTTCTATCCATTCATTCATGTTCAACCTCCAACTTTGTTAATCACTATATCTTCAGCAGGCCGCTACCGGCGGCGGATGAAGACGAAATCCCCGCCGTCGTGGCCCGAGGCGCGGATCGTCTTGTATTCCGGGGTCTGCTCGCTCCGCCCCGCGACGGCCTCCCGGATCTGGCCGGCGAAGAGCTCCTGGGCGGTGAAGGAAGGCTGTCCCGGCGCCTTCAGCGCCCGCAGGAGCACCGCGGCAAAGATGGAGTGGCCCCCGCCCCCGCTGTCCGTCACCGGCTCCGCCCCGCCGCTGGCGATGAGAACCCGGGAGGGCTTCTCCTGCATCTTCCGCAGATACACCTCCCTGGTCCCTTCGGCGGCAATCTCGGGATTGAAGGCCCGGTCGATGGTCCCGGCATAGCAACTGTCCGCCACCACCATCACCTGGCGGGCCCGCATCCGCCGCAGCTCGTCCGTCACCTGCTTGGACATGATCCAGTCCACCGTGTTGGTCTTCTCCGCCTCGGCGGGAAGCCAGTAGGAGGTTTCCGTCTCCCGGTCGTGCCAGCCGTGGCCGGCGTAATAGAGGAGAAAACGGTCCTCGGGGTTGAGGGATTTCTTGAACCGGTCGAGGTTCTTGAGGATGTTCCCCCGGGTGGCCTGGGCGTCGAGGAGGAGGGTCGTCTGGAAGCCGTAGTCGTCCTTCAGCACCTGGGCGACGGCCCGGGCGTCGGCCACGGCGGTCTGAAGGCGGCCCACGTCGCCCCGGTAGGCGTTGATCCCGATGAGGAGGGCGTAGGAGCGGCCGGCGGCCAGGGCGGCTTCCCCCCCGGAGGAGGCGGCGGGCGGAGCGGCATCCGCGGCGGGCGCCGCCTGCTTCTTGGCGGCGAGCTTCGTCTTTTCCCGCTGGATGGTGAAACGCCGGGTCGTGGTGTTTTTCTGGGTGTCCGTGGCGGCCACGACGATCTGGTTGCTCCCCACCTTGAGAAGTACCTCGGCGGTGAACTCGCCGTTTTCATCCAGGGCGGCCGGGCGGCCATTCACCACGACGGAGGCCACACCGCTGGGGTCCGTGGCCCGTCCCGCCACAACGACGGCCTCCTCCCGGGCCTTGACAGTCACCCCCCGCTTCACCTCCGGACGGGTGATGACGATCTCGGGGCCCTTGAGGTCGCTCACCGCCGCCGCCGTCTGGGGAAAGACGCTCACCTTCCCCGTGACGCTCTCCCCGAATGCCGCCGAGGGGACGAGAAAGATGGCAACCGCCGCCAGAAACGCCAAAAGAGGAAACCGCCAATACTTATTCATGATACCCCCCCGAGACAATGAAGTGCGTCAGGCTGAAAGCTAATCCCCCCGAAGCCTGGAAAGCGCCTTTTTTATTAGGGGAATATACGGGGGACGCCAAGGGCTGTCAAGGCAAAAAGAGGCGGCGGTATCGGCCGTACCCCTCCCGCTCCAGCTCCTCCTTGGGGATGAACCGCAGGGCGGCGGAGTTCAGACAGTACCGCCGGCATCCGCCGGGAAGCATTGTTGCATAAAGTTAGGATGCCGAGAGGAAATGATTTCAGATAAACCCCCATGCCCGGCGCGGGCACAACGAAAGATGAAAATATCCGGCTACTTGTGGATATTTTCAGATAAAGAGAATCAGGGTGGCAAAGGGCGATATAATTTACAGAAAGGGGGACGGTAAGCGTGATCAAGATTTCCAAGGCGAGGCTACGGACGGTTGCGGCCAAGTGGACGGGATGCTTCCTCATCGGCTGGTGCCTGTTGTCTCTTCTCCCGGCAAGCAGCGCCGTCGGCGGGGAAAAAGTCATCCCCGCGGAGTTCCCGGAGATCCGGGAAGTCATCCCCGAGGTACTCATGGACATCCGCTATTACACCCGCCACAACTTTGTGGGCGAGCGGGTGGACGGCTACCTGGCCCCCAAGTGCTATCTGACCAGGCCGGCCGCTCAGGCGCTGGGAGAGGTGCAAAAGGAGCTGACCGCCTCCGGCTTGAGCCTGAAGATCTACGACTGCTACCGCCCCAGAAGGCGGTGAACCACTTCGTGCGCTGGGCCGCGGATATCAAAGACACCAAGACAAAGGCCGAATTCTACCCCCAGGTATCCGGATCTTGCGGCCACCCTCGCCCGTCTGCAACATGGCATCATCCCTAGCCAAAGCGGCTCCCCTGGCCCATGGCATCTCTCACGCCGATGTGATCCGGTCCTATTGCGCGCGGCTCGCCCAGGGGAAGAGCGACTTTGTGGCCATCGAGCAACATCGCGAAGATGACTTTTTCCGTGAAGCCCCGAAACTTTCGCAGCTTCCTTCGGAAGCGACCCTGCGCCAGCGCATGGATGAACGCGCGGGAGCGTTCCATCGGGTGGTCTTATGGTCGATCATCGAGTTCCTGAAAAAGACCGAGTCGCCGTTGACTCCCCTTTCCACGGGCCATATTGCATTGGACATCGACGCTTTCGCGATGGACAACTCCGACACGAACAAAGAAGGCGTCAGCCGCACCTTCCTATTCATTCTTTTGGATTCTTCTTGACAAATAGAACGCACGTTCTACATAGTGGCGGCATGATGTTCGCGAAGGAGAGAGATCGTGTCGCTTCCCGCTGCCGTCTATCGCCCCCGGAATCCCCAATTATCCGATTATTACCGCTGCGTGGAGGACTATTTCGAGACCTTCGTCCGGGTCTATGAGGAGCATTTTTCCCGGCAATACGGTTTCTGGCGGCCCTATGTCGAGCAGGTGATCTATCGTTATCTCGATTGCGGCGATCCGCACAACGGCTTTGCTCGCGTCAA
>JAGPFL010000084.1 GCA_018056545.1 Syntrophobacterales bacterium | reverse complement strand
TTGCTCGAACCGCTTGGCAATATCCCTCCCGTCGAGTTCGAGGAGACCTACTATCAGAGTCAGAACACTCCGGCCATGGTGGTCGGACTCAACTAACAAAGCCTCCTGAAAAGCCGGGGCGGTTCATAGTATGGATTGTTTGCAAATAGGGACGAAAAGCGGTCTCTTTTGCGAACGGAACGTTCTACAACGCCCAGGCTGACGATCTGAGATCTTAAGCGCTCTTCATCCGGCGCTGATGCGCTTCCATGTAGCGGCGGAGGGCGGCATTGATGCTGGTCTGAGTGAAGATGAGCTTGTTTTTGTAAGAAAAAGATGCTATTTTTCCTTACAAATATTCATACAGGAACATCATGCAAAGTATCGATTCTAAAATACTAAGTCGCATATACGGCCGTGGGAAGGGTTGCGTCGTCACCCCAGGAGACTTTTTGGACCTCGGGAGCCGCCAGGCCGTGGATCTGGCGCTGCACCGGCTGGCAAAGAAAGGGACGCTGCGCCGCCTGGCCCGCGGGCTGTACGACTACCCGCGCATCGATCCGGCGCTCGGCCTCCTTTCCCCGACCATAGACGCCATTGTCAAGGCGCTCAAGGGGCGGGACAAGATCCTTCTGCAACCGTCCGGGGGCTATGCCGCCAATCTGCTGGGGCTCTCCGATCAGGTGCCCATGAAGATTGTGTTTCTCACCGACGGACCGGCGCGCCGCGTTCAGATCGGCAAGCAGATCATCGTACTCAAGCATACGACGCCACGGGCCATGGCCACCGCCGGGCGGGTATCCGGGCTGGTCATCCAGGCCCTGCGCCATCTCGGGCAAAGGCAGGTGGACGATGCCGTTGTGGCCAATCTGCAAAAGCGGCTGTCCGCCAGTGACAAAAAGGTGCTGCTTCGAGATCTCCGCTATGCGCCGGCCTGGATCGCCGCCATTCTGCGGCAGGTTGCCGGTTCTGAGGGAAAGTGACCGGAGCTATACCGATATTGTGGAAGATATAACATGAGCGGAGAATCCACTTACCAGCCGCCTTACACCATCACCTCAGAGATTCTGACCCGGGTCGCCCAGATCAGCGAGGCCATGGGACGACTGAACGTGCTCACCGACCGGACCAGAGAACTGCGGCTGCGGCGCATCACCCGCATCCGCACCGTTCGCGGCTCGCTGGCTATCGAGGGCGGCACTTTGAGCGAAGCGCAGATCACCGCGATTCTGGACGGCAGGCGGGTGATCGCCCCGCCCCGCGCGGTGCAGGAGGCGCGAAACGCGCTGGCTGCCTACGACCACTTTGAGAGCTGGCGGCCGGAAGTGGAAAAGGACCTGCTGGATGCGCATCGAATGCTGATGGCGGGATTGATCGACGAGGCCGGAATGTACCGGCACGGCGGCGTGGGCGTGATGGCAGGCACTCAAGTGATCCACATGGCTCCCCCGGCGGATCGGGTGCCGCAACTGATGAGCGACCTGTGCCGATGGCTGGCTACAACCGATGCGCATCCGCTGATTGCCGGTTCGGTCTTTCACTATGAGTTCGAGTTTATCCACCCCTTTATCGACGGCAACGGCCGCTTGGGAAGGCTTTGGCAGAGATTGATTCTGACCCGCTGGAACCCCCTATTTGCCAACATTCCGGTAGAAAGCCTGGTGTTCGAACATCAGCATGAGTATTACGAGGCGTTACGGGAAAGCACGAACCGGACCGATTCCGCGCCGTTCATCGCCTTCATGCTCCGTATGATCCTGGACGCCGTAACCACCACAGCCCCCCAAGTCACCCCCCAAGTCGGCGAGCTGGTTCTGGCACTCCAGGGAGAAATGAGCCGCGAGGCGCTGCAAACCACTCTCGGCCTGCAGGACCGCAAATCCTTCCATGAGCGTTATCTAAGACCGGCCCTGGCGGATGGGTTGATTGAAATGACCATCCCCGACAAGCCCAACAGCCGCCTGCAGAAATACCGACTGACCGATAAAGGCCGCCAGTGGCTGGCGGAGCAAAGGAAGAATAGCGACAAGTAAACTGCAACAAAACAACATGGCATCTGAAGGCATCTCAGGCGCTCTTCATCCGGCGCTGATGCGCTTCCATGGGATCGAGCCGCAGCGTGATCTGTTTCTTCTTGCCGGGCCAGAGGGTAGCTCCCGCGAAGTAGTCATCATCGAGCTCGGGAGTATCGGAAAGGTCAATGTCCCTGTCCTTCATGGTTTTAATCTTTGCCCAGTCTGTCTTTGATTGCTTTTTCATATCTTGTGCGCGTCCCTCATATAATCGGGACATACAGGGTAGGCAACGAACTTAATGAAACCTATGCAATATTAACCTCTAAACGTTTTCCGAGGGCTTTGGCAACCCGATCCAAAGTAGACAACTTGATGTCTTCCGCGTGGTTTTCGATTCTTGAAATCGCTGTCTTCCGGGTTTTGAGACGACGGGCTAGTTCCTCCTGAGTTAATCCCGCGGATTCTCGAGCCTGACGCAGGATAACCCCGATCTTGAACTGCTCGTAGCCTTCCTCGAAACTTTCCGCAAAGGCCTTATCCGTTTTTTTCCGTTTCGCGATATATTTTTTCAGGTCACTCATCTCTTTGCTCCTTTCCGATTCAAATAATCTCGCCGATATGATTCGGCTCTTTCTATTTCCTGCCTGGGTGTTTTCATGCTCTTTTTCTCGAAGCCGTGGGTCAGAATAACCACTGAACGACTGTCAAAGAAACACAATTTCCGATAAATATTGGACGCATGCTGGATTCTGCATTCCCAGATGTCCTCAGCGCCGATCAGCTTTTTGAAATAGATGACCGGTACCATCTCCAGCTCCTCCAGCAGACGGAGCACCCAAACCACTTTTTGAGCCACTTTGCCGGGCAGCTCATCGAGAAAATCCTGAACGGGGCATTTCCCGTCCACTGTTCTGTAGAAGATGATCGTTCGGCTCACGGCCGCATGTTAACCTACATGTTAACTTCTGTCAAGATGATCTTGACAGGTGGTCTTGGCGATCCTTTTTTCATGGGACCTTCCTGCCGCTTTTTGTCCGCAAAAAATCCGCCAAAAGACCGCTTTTTGTCCGAAACTTTTTCTTCCTTCTGGGGTAGTGCTTTGGCGAAGCGTTTTCCCCCGGCAATGAAAAGAAAACAAGCAGACCATGTACGAGTGCCGCTGCCCCCATGACGGAAAGATACTGGCCGAATTGGCCCGACCGCCCCTGGCCCTGGGCCACTACGACTACCCCTGCGAATGCGGAAGGTGGGTCCGGGGGCAGATCATCCTGGATGAGGGGTCGGACTGCATCCTGGCTGTCGATTCCTGTCCCTGCGGGAGAATGACTCGACGGGTCGTCGGCCACCTGGTCGCCATTCAGTGTTCCAAGTGCGGAAGAATCATTAGCTTTTAGAGGCCCCCGAGTCCAGGAATATCAAATAATTTCAAAGGAGAATGCTCCGGAGGCTCCCGAAGGAGCCGCAGTTGCGGGCCTGGTTCCAGAAGCGGACGGAGAAACAGGATGCGCCACTCGAAGCGAAGGCCGACCGGACCCGGCACATGAAGAAATATCGGTTCCGGAAACAGGGGGTCCGAGAGGGTCGAGGGTGAATTCTAAAACGGTTGAGAAGGCGGGGTCTGACCAAAATTTAGGGTCGAGACGGCGTGTCCTACGACCTGAAACTTTTCGCGAGGGGTAAACCACGCACCCAGGGTTCTTGAGGATGATCGAACAGGACAGAAAAAACCAATCGCCGGCGGGAGAAAAAGGGGAAAGAGCGTCTTCCGCCGCCCCGCCCTTCACGAAACGGTACTACCGGATCGATGAGGTCGCCCACTATTTTTCCGTCTCGGTCCAACTCGAAGCCAAACGCCGCATTCTGGAGAGGAAAGTCATCCCCCTGGGGGAAATCCGGGGGAAAGATTCTGCCAAGTAAAACCTAATAAATTCAATAAAAAATGGCGGAAGTGCATGGGAATCGAATTTTCTCACCGCCTGAATAACCTAATATAATCAATTCATTGCAAAGCAGCCTAAAAATTGTAGGCACTCCGTAGGCACCGGGTTGGTCTGGGAGGAGTGCCTTTAACTTGCCGGTTGCCAGGGTCCCCCGGGGAACCATTTCTCTTCGAAGCGTCTGTGGCTTTCGCTTGCCTCAGTGACCGGACGCAGGAATTCATCGAAATCTTTCATGACCGTGGAGAAATCTTCCGGCATGTTGGGAAGCCGATTTTTCTTCAGAAAGGTCTTCCATTGCGCCTGCTTGTCGGCCCTTTCGGCAAATTCGCTGGAAAAGACCGGCACCTTGGAAATCAGAGGCGTTGACCTGCGCCGGCATGTGGCAATGACTGCTTCCTGGAGTGTCGCTCCTTGCAACGGATAGGTGCGACTCAACATCCAGATATCATAGAAATCCTTCATGCGGCTGTTGAGTTCCACCAAATCCAGCGAGGCCTCGAATTTTTCCGCAATGATCGTCTCAATACCGTACGCTTTGACGACAGGCGGTTCCATGTCCAGCAAGGTCGGAAACGTCATCTCGCGCGCCTCGGGAATCACGATATCGCCGAATCCGACATCGATCTGCATGGGGATTCTTGCCTTACCGAGCCAGGCATCGAACTTGAGTCTTATTCCGGGGTACTCCGTATCTTCAGCCATCGCCTCTATGCTCATACGGTCGAATTCATAGATGAGACCGTCATCGAACGTCATCCTGCCGATTTCGCGGATCGACGCGCCGACGGCTTCCATGTCTTTCGATCCGAGCCCAAGAAAATCGATATCCCGTGTCGTCCGTGCCATGGGGAGGCCCATGCCCATCAGCAGTAGGCCGCCCTTCAGAACGAACTTTTCTTTCAATGGTGACCGGGACATCCGGAAAAGAAAACGCTCCAGACCGTAGTGTGTCAGAAGAGACTGGAAAGGTTTCCCGCTCTGACGGGCCATAGATAGAATACGGTTTTTTACGGAGGCAGAGACATTCTTGACCGGTTGGGCACTCACGATACCATAGCCTCCAGGTAAGGGGTGACGAGTTTTTCCACTTTGCATAGTTTGGCGTAATCCATCAGCATGGATGGACTCGCTCCCCGGCGTTTCAGGTATGAGCGGGCCGCCTCCAGGGCGACATCGAGCCCGACTTCATTGCGCCATCGGAAACAATCTATCACCGTTTTGGGGGCATTGTAGATCCGGACATCCTGCTCCATGATGCGATGGACCTCGATGCCCTCGCGGAAACACGATCCGGTAAAGAATATCGACCTGACCGGCGGATAATCCACCTTGGGTTTGCGGGCCTTCCTGTCAACGGCGAGCCAGATTTCATGAGGTATCTGGGTGGTCAGCTCGTGAAAAAAAAGGGCGGAGATGAGGCAGATAACGCCATGAGGCACGAGCTTGGCAACGTTGACCAGATCGATCTCCGTCGGAAAGCTCTCCATATCGGCAAGCCGAAAGAGTCCCCTTGAGGTGGGAATCAGCGCCCCCTCATCGCGGAGGCCGTAGAGGGTGCGCCGGTGAATCCCTCGACGCAGCGCCTCCTGGGTGCGGATAATCCCTCCTTGCTTCCGGATCAGATCGATGGCTTTTTCTCTGGCGTTACTCATGGGAAAGTACGGTACAATAACGTCGGCAAAATGTCAAGTCTGCCGACGTTATTTGACCAGATGACCTTGCTTTATCCATCCATAAGCAGGTTCCCTGCCTATAGCGTCTATAAGTGCCCACCTTCTTTGATTTTTCCAACCCGTAGCCTTTAGCATCGGCCCTAAATTTTGATCGCGGAATTACGGGGTGAAAGGGGGCTCGATGGCAGACAAGGCAAAGATTCAGTGTAATGGCAAGGCCAAATGGACGGTCATGGTCTACATGGCCGGAGACAACAACCTCGACGGCGCGGCCCTCCGGGATATCGAGGAGATGGCCCGCGTGGGCTCCACAAAGGACGTCAATGTCCTGGTTCAGCTTGACCGTCTGGAGGACAAGAAGACCCGGCGCTTTCTGATCACGAAAGGCGGCGGGTATGAACGGGATTGCCTGGAGACCTTCGAAGAGACGAACACGGGCGATCCCAAGGTCCTGGAAGATTTCCTCACGTGGTCCGCGGAGCGATACCCTGCCGCGCGGTATTTCCTGATCCTCTGGAATCACGGCAGCGGCTGGTGGGAGGAGGCCGGAAACCGGGCAACAGTCCGGAGAGCTTCCGATGCTCGATTACGCCGCTCCGGTTCCCGGGCCTCTCTTTTCCGCCACAACACCAATATTCCCGATCACACTGCCCACCGGAGCATCTGCTATGACGATCACTCCGGCGGCGACGCCCTGGACAACCGGGAGCTGAAGGACGTTCTCGCCCGCGCCTGCGCCGTCATCGGCAGGAAGATCGACATCCTCGGCATGGACGCCTGCCTCATGACGATGGTGGAGGTCGCCTGGCAGCTCCGGGATTCTGTGGAGATCCTCGTAGGCTCCGAGATCGAGGAGCCCAACGACGGCTGGCCCTATGCGGCGATTCTCCAATTTCTCACGGTGAAGCCGAAGAGCAAGACCCATACCGTCGCCAGGGAGGTGGTCAAACAGTACATCGCCTCCTACGCCGACCAGGGCGTGTGGTAGGTTGAAAAAAATGGATACCGATGTTTAGGTATAGAAACCAAGACGGAGGTGTGACGATGGAAAGAGTACCGAACGGTCGATACACGAGAGAGTTTCGGGAAGAAGCGGTGAAGATGGTC
>JAGPFL010000015.1 GCA_018056545.1 Syntrophobacterales bacterium | reverse complement strand
CGGGGGTGGGCAGAGGGCGATATGATGCCTGCTACCCCGCCGGGAAGGAGGGGCGGCAGCGGGGCCAATCCGGCAGCGTCTCGATCGGCGGCGTCACCTCCAGGGGGGCGAGGAGACGCTCCTGGACGGGCGCGCCGATCTCTATGGCCGCCAGGATCTCGAGAAGTTCCGTGAGGAAGATCAGGCCCGCCCCGCCATCGAAGACGCGATGCTGGAGGGCGAGGATCAGCTCACAGCATCTTGCGGCGCCGTCAGTTGTGTTTTCTCCCCTTGGCGCAGGTTCCGCCTCCAGAAGATAAATCTCCACAGGGGGATCGTCGTCGCCGGGTACCTCAGCAACCACCGCCGCAGGGAGAGTGGGAACAGCGTCGGCTGCGATGGGACCGGGGAGGATCTGCACGCCGATTTCCCGAGGGGTGACGACGAAATTGCCATCCCGGACACAGGCGCGCAGGAGAGGATGGCGCGTCTGAAGAAGCCGCAGGGCCTGCCGGAGCAGTTCCGCCGACCAGGGTTCGCCGGTGATGCGGAAGCTTACATAATAGCGTATGGCGCCGATGGCACCGGATTCCTTGACGCCCAGGGGTCGTAGAAGGGGAGGGCTGAGCATCGTTTGCCTTTCTTGCAGCGGCGCCGCCGAGGGCGACGTAGGTGTAGTTCATAAGACGCTGCCGCTCGTCCAACATCTGCCGCGCCAAGTATATAGGCGCATCCGGACGTAGTCAAGTTCTCTCGCCGGATATGTTGCCGGATTTGTCCGTTTCCAAAAAAACTTGACAGAAAAATCCGTTGGGGCCATCTTCGGTGCAAACGATCTCGGGGGGATAGAAGGTGAAAAAGGAGATGTGGAAGAAGATGCTGGGGGATTCCCACTTCTGGGCGCCCGTGGTGGTGCTGGCACTGGGGGTTTTGATCCTTATCAAGGTCAGCGGGGGATGAGCCGTGACGGCGGCGGTTGATCATGCCCGTTCCCTCCATGCCGTGGGGGTGATATGCGGGCTCGCCGCCGGGGCCTGGCTCGGCGCCGCCGAAGCGCCGGCGGTGATGGTGACCAAAGGCCTAAAGCCCATCGTCGTCTCAGCCATGATGGTCTTCGGCGTCTTTATGGCCCGCTGGACCGTTCCCACCCTCCTCAAGGGCACGAGTTATATCTTTGCCGATATCAAATCCATGCCCCATCTCATCGTCTGGGCGGTCCTCGCTGGCGCCCTCTGGTCCGTGGCCAATACCCTGACCATTTTTGCCATCCGCGATATCGGTTTGGCCATCGCCTTTCCTATCTGGAACAGCAACTGCCTTGTGGGGATCTTCTGGGGGTGGCTGTTCTTCAACGAGCTGCGCGGGGCGGATAGAAATCAGTGGCTTAAGGTCCTGGGGGGCGCCCTGGCCATCGTCGCGGCGACAATCATCCTCGGTTTTGCCTCCCTGAAGGATGCCCAGGTCGGTACGGACAAGCTCGACGGCATCCTGGCGGCCCTCGGCGCCGGCCTCCTCTGGGGGACCATGTACGTGCCCTATCGGAAGGCCTACATCAGCGGCATGAATCCCCTCTCCTTTGTCACCGTGTTTACCGTCGGCGAGGTCCTGACCATGGCCGTCCTGTCATTTGTCTTTCTCGGCGGCGCCGGACCCCTCCGGGCGGCGTTGACGGCGACCCTTCCCTATGCCTTCTGGCTATTTCTCGGCGGTTTCTGCTGGGTCATCGGCGACCTTTTCCAGCAGTTCGCCGCCAAGTATATCGGCATCGGGCGGGGCATCCCCTTGGCCAACACCAACCAACTCTGGGGATTGGCCTGGTCGGCATTGGTCTTCGGAGACTTTGCCCTGAAAAGCGTCGGCGTGATTGTCGCCGTGGTGGGCGGGTCGATCCTCATGATCGCCGGAGCGGCGGCCATCAGCACGGCCCAGGCCACGGCGGACGAAAAGACCAACTGGGAGGAGGCGATGGCGCGGGAGTGTCGGAAATACGGACTCAACAAAGACCGCGTCTATGCCGCCGCCCGAGGAGAAGACCTTCTGGAGGCGGATGCCGGCCGTCGCCGCTGGTGGGATTATGCCGTTATGACGGCGGCTACGGCCGTTTTTGTAGCTCTGGCGTTTTTCTCCGCGGCGCCGCCCCTGAAGATCGACGTTTTATGGTTCATCGTCATCCTGGCGGCGACGCTGGCGGCCCTCGTTTGGGCGGCGGCGATCCTGAAGGGCCATACGGGTTTTTCCTGAGCTGCAACAGGTACTTGCCGAGATCGACTTTTTTGGTTCCTTGTCGATCTTTTCGAACTAATTTCAGTAAATCCCTTGGTGTACCTGGCGCTTTGGCGGTGCACTTCTTATTTCCTGAGGGTTTCTCAACAACCTGCTAAGAGGAGTACATACTATTGTGCTATGCAAAAGTGGTGGACATTTAGGACTGAAAAACAATGTGCCCTGCGTGCGCCGTCCGACCATTGTGTTATCAAGTATCATTCCAAATAATAAACGCTGTTGGCCCATGAACCGCCGCATATTTCACTGCCTTTTCCAGAACAGGCCATATTGCAATTATCGGCGGCGCCTGATCTACCATAGGAATTACCGCAAAAGCAGTAGGAACCATATTGTGTTCCAGCATAAGAGAAGCCTTTTGATCTGCACAGAGAAACACACGCTTCCGTTGTCATGTTATTTGAAGATGAAATGATACCGGAGAGATCGCGACCATTTGTCCCATATGGATCACCTTGGTCTCTGTAGCAGCCGATATATTTGTAGCCACCGGTATTGCCAATATTTTCATGCCTTTCCTTTTTTTCGCTATTTCTTCCTGTCTTAAAAAGATTATCCACCAACTCATTACTCATGCTGGTAAGGAGATTGAGATCGTTTCCGGTCACATTCTTACCCAGTTTGGCTTCCCCGGTTTTGACGTCGATCATCCGTGAATTGATCGTATAGGCATTACCGATCTTTACAACAGAACCAACAACGATGAGATCGGCTCCCAATAACTTCCCTAACTCGACAGCGCTCTTGTCGTCTATTATGCCCGATTTCTGAAACTTCTGCTCTGAAAGGGCCTTGCTTATTTGGGCACGTTCTACAACTTTGTAGCTCTTATTGCTTACAAGGGCCGTCCTCATTATTTCTGATACAGCTTTACCGAGATAATCCTCTGTTCCCATGCTTTCAAAATCCAATACGGCAACGGAGGGTTTATTGTCGGCGCTGAATCCCGTCGTTGAAAAAACGATAAGCATCGCAGCGATAAAAAAGGTGATCAAATATCTCCCGTTCATTTTTTACCTCTCTTTCGTGGCCGTGCACATCTCGTGGTACCAAATTCGATCTCCCCGAAAAAAAGTTGCAAATGACCTTCCCCTTCAAGTGGATTGATAAGACATTGTTTTTGATGGTTTGGAGTATATGGGGGGATGTTTTTGCCTGTCAAGGCATAATTTCATTACAAAACAGGAGTTGTTGCTGCTGACGGGCAGTTTATGCTGATTGGCGATGGCCCTTTTTAGTCGATCTGCTCATCATTTGGATGCATCACCCGTCGGGCAGGCATTCCCCTCCTTCGTGGGGACAGGCTTGGGCGCATTTCGGACAGACCTCTTCCCCAAGCTTTTTTATGCTAAGTTATGCTTCGATGTAATCGTCCTGTGAGTATTGAGGGTCCCCATAGAAATGATCGTCATGAGCGGGAAGCAAAAAATGTAGAATGGCGAAGGGGGTATAAAGCCTGTCAGTAAGGCGTCTGGCGGAAAATCAGCGGGCGAAAACGATATTTGTTTAGCTCGACGACCACAAAATGTCCGGGCAAACGGTCCCCATGCTTAGCAATTAGCGCCTCCAAACGCGACAATTTCTCATTTCTTTTCTCGACGTCGATACGGATCAGAATGATTCCATAGGCAGGCTTCTTCAGTCGATAAACAAGTTCACCGAAATCCTTGTCCTCCGTCAACACAATTCGCTCGGCAACAAAGGCGTCCTGTAAAACTTCATCGTCAGAGATGCCCGTCTGTCCTTCAAGTACGTAAGACACGTCGTATCCATCGGCCCGTAAACCGGTTACGAGGCCAGCATCGCAACACTCATCGGCAAGAAAATTCACTTCTTTGTCACCTATCCGAAGGCAATCTGCTCATCGGCAAGATAATCAGCAGCAAACGCCTGTGCCGCATATATGTCGTCAGGGGTTAGATGTGGGTGGTCCTTGATAATTTCCTCAATCGTCATGCCGCCTGACAGCTTCCTGAGAATATGCTCCACGGTAATTCGCGTATTTTTGATTACAGGCTTACCAAACATGATCTTTGGATCCATTTCAATCTTTTCGTACGTCTTCATGCTCCCCTCCCTGATCTCGGCATGGCACTTCAATTATAATTGATTGATAAGGCATTGCTTTTAATAGTTTGGAGTATATGAGGGGATGTTTTTGCCTGTCAAGGCATAATTTGATTACCAAAAAGGAGTTGTTTCTACTGACGGGCCGTGTATGCAGACCGGCGGGTCATGGACTTTGGGTGGCGGTCTGGCACGTGCGAGCCATAATTCCAGGTGTTCGCGAACGACCCGGGTGACGGAAGGGTCCTAAATGCTGCCGATGACCGGCATGGCTCCCTGACATTTAGGGCAGACCAGTGGACTCTCTTCTCTTCATCCCTCGGTAATCCACCCATCCTTACCATCATGGCAATGGCGAAACGTGTGAGCAAGGTTTGTGCTCAAGGGTAGCTGAAAAAAATGTTGTGGAATGGATTCGATTTCTGGTTTGCATGGCAGGATGGGCAAAAATGACGTCGTTTGCAGGAAAAGGCCAGCAGGTATTATAAGGCGCCCCAGGGCAGGGGGGCATGGGTCGCTATCTGAAAATACCTTTTAAGGTTTCCAACCCTTTTTGAACGCCTTTTTGGAGGCCTTCCTGTACGATATTTTCCATGGCGCCCGGTACCTGCTGACTTGTCGAATATGAGGGGGGCGTTCCCGAATTTTCCACGCCCCGTTGGGCGCACCTGTATATATAGCCTGGTGTGCCGCCCCCCGTGCATCCTTCCGGTGCGACATCTTTATAAGTGCATTGAGGCTTGTCCGAACCCCAGTGTTTCATTGTTGAACCGTCCCAGCAAACGGCCGTCTTGTCGAGGAAGGAAGCATTGCATAAATCCGCCCTCGGCACGGGCGATCCCAAGCTCAGGGGTTGGACATCCCGTCCAGTACAATCCCCCTTTCCGACGTAGCGCCATCCCATGTTTCCGGATGCTGATGAACCCTGCGCCGCCGGTCCTTGCGGGCTTGCGGCTTGTTGAGATGCCGGCGCCCCTGCCGCCGGTTGTCCGTCCTCCGAGGCAATGGCGATAAATTCACCCTTGATGTGGTTGTTTTCGATGTAGGTTTGCGCTATTCGGAATCTTACCTTGAGATTTCTCTTGAATTCATAGGGCTTTAATTTTTCATAAACGGCGGGTGAATGCTTTAATTCCAAAGTGGTCACGCATTTTTGATTGGTATGAAATTGTATGGCTTCAGGGAAGCAGTCAACAAGAAAAAGGCCGCCGATCTCAGCTACCTTGCCGATGGATTTTTTCCCATCCCGGCATATGTCTTCCAGTTTCGTGTAGCTTGCCGCATTACCTCCGGCATTCGATCCTTGTTTTTTGACGATAACCTTTCCACAACCGGGCGATTTATAGCACTTGGCCGGATACCCCTTCCACTCGTCAGCGTCAATGATGATCTGGTCGCCTATCTTGACGTTGCCGAGAACTCTGATGAATTCACACGTTTCTGTCGTATAGCGGGTGTTCGATGGAACATGATGCTCCACCATGCAGAGGCGATGACCGTCGATCTTCGTCACGATGCAGTTCATTTCGGGATGCACCTTCCCCCCGTACGAAAAACACGCGATGCTGGATGCATGGGAAATGCCTGCCCCAACCGCAACTATCCATAATGATGCGAAAAGGACGCTAACCGATCTGCGCATATCAAGCCTCCTTTGCGAATATTGAATTGATAAGGCATTGCTTTTGATGGTTTGGAGTATATGGGAGGATGTTTTTGCCTGTCAAGGCATAATCAAACTTTTTTATAAGGTCTTTTCATCCACCCTGTGCTTCGAGAATGCAGGGGACGGCATCGTCGTTCCCCGCCTGCTCCAGGTACTGCATCCGCTTCTGGGTGAACGACGCCCGGATGATATAGCGGGCCAGGTTCTCCATGGCCGTATCGTCGTTCGGTGAAATACGGTTTCCGCAGAAGACGTTGAACTCCGTATGTTTCCATCCGGAGAGCATCCGCGCCATCTCCCCGGTAATCTTACCCCTGGAAAGCAGCATCCTGAGCGCCTTGTGCCGGAAAATGGCCTCCAGCTTTTTCAGTTCCAGAAGCGGGGCAACGCGGAACATGCCCCTGCCGCCGTAGAAACAGCCATCCGTCACGAGGATGTGGCAGTGGGGATTGAATCCGAGAAAATTGCCAAAGGTCTGGACGGCGATGACGGCGCCGGGAATGGAATCATCCTCCGGAACCGCCTCTTGGAGAAAGACCTACAGGGATTCCCAGGCGCAGCGAAGGAGCTTCCGCAAGGTCCACTTATTTAACAATGAAAGTACGCATCAACCGAAAGAACCAAAATTAAGCCTTGAAGGTCAGAAAAGTTATTTTTCAAGAGCCGACCGGCAAACGGTGCTTCGTTCTATTTCTTCTCCGAAGAAAGCAAAGGTTTTGGCCACAGCCTGGCTGGCCCGTATTTCGGCTTCTCCGTAAGGGGCTTCGCCAAAAACGTCGTTTTCGACATCCAGGCTTTTGGTCAGCAAATTTCGTCCATGCCTGTCTTCAATCTTCAGCGTAATCGTCATGAAAAAACCGGTGACCGCCCAGCTAAGCTTACGTTCCTCTGTCGTGACGGACATTCTGGCAATCAGATCGAATTTCTCCTTCGGGATGGGCTCTCCATCCGGAAGGATTTCCACTTTTTCAAAATGGGCAATGAGAGTTTGCATCAGAAAATCAGGCAGAGAGCGGAAAATATAAGTTTTATCTCCCTCCAGATATTTAAGAACCGCCCTGTATTCCATCAAATCGTTGGAAACGACAACCGCGACGGAGCATGGCAGCAAATTTGCGGACGTTTTGGTCAGGGTAGGCGGCTTTAAATTCCGGACATAGACGCCTCCACAGCCTGCCGAGAAAAAAAGAAACGAGATCAGGATGATTGCAAAGAATCGATTTCTCAAAGGTTGATCATAGTTCATGACGAAGGCCCATATGTCCGGATACTATGGCGCCGGTTTAAAATTTTTCAACTCTTCCGCCTTACCCAGCTCTTCTGAAAATTGAAGAAATGCTCGAACAATCATGTCCGGCTCTCTATACAATTCCTGCAAATCTTTTAATCCCTCCCGAATTTTTCTGGTCATCACTTGCTTTCCGGATGGAGTGATAAAAGTGAAAGTAAAAACAATATCATGGACCCTCCAGCCCCCCAGCCTTTTTTCGATTTGCTCAATGGACATCCGGGTGAGCAGATCATAATCTTCGCGGAGGAAAGGTTGGTCTTCCTGATAAAAGTCGACTTTCTCAAAGTGATGGGACAGCAGCCGGCCGTAGCAGGAAGGAAGTGTGCGATAGATATTGGTCATGTTTTCCACCAATCCCCACCGTGTTATGGCAACATTGAAATGCTCCTTGCTTGTTAAATAGGCGACTTTATACGGATAAGGTTGGATGGCCGGTAAGGAAGAAAGCGGCAGTTCCACATTTACCACAACCGGGCTCCAGGCAATCGGACCATGTCCGCATCCCATGAATAAAACGGCCAGGGTCGCAAAACAGATAATTTTTAATTTCATGATGATCTTCCCATTGTTCCGCTGTTTTCCGGACACAACAACCGACCGATTACAGCCGTCTTTTATAGGTTAATCTCTGGCTCCCGCCAGGTTGAAGGATGCCCAGTAATAAGGATCGGGAAATTGTTTCATCGTTTCCAGTTGGGCCTGCTTAAGCGCCTTGTTTTTTGGCATTTTTGAAAGATGGCGGTAAAAGGATGTCATCAGAAAGCCCGTGGCCATGTCGTCGATGCTCCATAAAGAAGAAAGAATAGTGCGTGCGCCGGCGAACATCAGAGCCCGTTGAAGGCCGATCAATTCATCTCCTCTTTTCTGCCGGCTAAGTCCTGTTTCACAGGCGGAAAGGGTTACCAGCGACGCCTGCCACTGTGTGGAGAATAGTTCCGCCGCCGTCAGAATATTTTGCCGTTTTGCCAGTTCGCCGAAGATGATTCCAGAATTGAGAGGATGCTCATCATCGTATATTCCGTGGGTGGCGAAATGGAGATATTCAAAACGACCGCCCTGCTGCCTTAGGAAGTCTATGGAGGCTTGCTTCCCGGTTAACAGAGTTGCGTCCGGCCAGATTGCGGCGATTTTTTTTGCCTCTTCCTCGGCAAATTTCAGATCTTGCGTCGGGTTTCCCATGATCAGGATCTTCTTGTTTCCGGTTGATTTTTTCCGCTCGGCAATCTTGAGGGCCGTGGCGCTGGGCGCATAGGAGAGAGCGTATTTTTCAATCAGATATGTGTTGCCGTCCTGAATGGCCTGAAAAGGAAGGTAGTGAAGAACGTCGTGAGGAATGATGATGACCTGGTTTCGCGTAATCGATTCTGCCACCGGCGCTATAAGTTTCTCATAAAAATAACGGGCCAGCTCTTCGCTGTTTTGACGTTCGGTTAGCTTTCCCCTCCATTTCCGGGCCTTTTCGACAAGATCATTTTTTCTTGCCGGAACGGTATGAGCTCGTATTTTATCATTCTGCACCAAAAAGATTGTGATGGCGTCTTCGGAGACAAAGTATTCCAAAAATGCCGATTGCGTCCCCGCCAGTTTTTTCATTTCATCGGCGCTCAAAGGTTCGACGCTGGAGAGAGACTGCAACTCAAAATCACCGGCTTCTTTCGCCTCGTTTTGTATCTTTGTTTTTATGACGATGCTACGCTGGAGTTTTTTGGCCAGTTCACCGATTTGATCGGCGCTTACACCCTGATGGCTTAACATCGTGTCCACTTCGTCTTGTGTTGCGATGATTTTAGCATATCGTTCCGTCTGGGCCTTTGTTTTCAACCGGAGACGGCCTCCGCCCAAAATATCAATAAAAGCGCGTGATTTGGCTCTTTCCACATATTCCAGAGCCGCCTCCGGCTGATTCATCCGGATCAGGAGATTGATCAGCCGTTCATAAAGCGTCTGCTGTTTGCCGAAGAAGGTGATTCGCTGACTTTCTGTCAGGATGGTTTTTCGCTGGCGCTCAATTATTTTTACTGCTTCTTCGTACTGGATAACCGATTTTTTAAGATTTCCGGCTGCTTCGTAACCTTTTCCCAGGGTCATGAAATAATCGATCATTTCATACTTATCCAGATAACGGTTCACTTTCAGGGAATAGGGGGAAATATACTTCGCCAGTTCGGTTCGCATTTGGGCGGATGCCTCAGTTGTCGCGATCCGGGCCTGCCCCGCTGCATAGATCTGGCCTGCCATTTGGGAGAGCTGCTGCGCCAACTGCTGGCTGGTGACTGAGGGTGCTCCTGATAAATTGGCGCTTACGGACGTATAGGCGCCCCCGGCTAAAAGCAATATGGCAAAAGCGGTTTGCCACACGGCGGCCTTGCGCGCCGCCTCGATTTGCTCCACATTTACTTTTTTGATCACTTCTTTTTGCTTTTCATATTGCTGGTTTTGAAAATCTTCGTAGCGGTCGATACCTACCAGAAAAGCTTCCAGATGTTTAATGCCTTCTCCGGTAAGACCCTTTTTCAAACAGGCAATGCCTGTCCAATAATGGGCCAGATTGATGCTGTTTTGAGTTTCCAGCGAAAGTCTTGTTTTCGCCGCAAGGAATCTTTCACCGTTTCTGATCACTTCGTCCAGCCAGGATGGGTCTTCCGAGAAGCGATAGAAACCAAATGCCGCTGCACAAAGAAGGAAATCAATCTGGCGGCGATCATAATCCTTATTTTTGCTCAGGAAATCTGCTATTTGGCGAAAAAGACGCAGATCAGGGATTTGCCGGGAGGAAACATCGGATGATGAAAAAACAACGGTTTCTTCCAATTTTGTCTTCAGAAATTTTTCTCTTTGCCTGATTCTGACTCCCACCAGCTCCAGATCCATTTTTCGGATGGAACGAAGGTAAGATGGGGGAAAAGGCGTAATGAGATCGATTCTTCCGGGAAACAGAGCGTAACCCTCCGGTATTTTATCAATCGGGCGATAGAAAAAAGTCCTGTACAGCGAGCGGCGGCTGTTGAAATAATCGGAAACGGTTACATTATCGATTCCCTTTTCCTGAATGCGGGTCAAGACGGTCTTTGCCTGATCGTTATATTCCCTGGCTTTCTTGAAATCGACCAGGAGATAGGTATGGAGCTGGGCAAGATCGTCCAGCAGGTATAACTTTCCTTCAGGATCATATTCCCCGGTTCGCGGATCAATTTGGCGCATCCGGAAGAAATCCTCCAGGGGGTTTTCGGAGCGGTATGGCGCAAACACGTCGCGAATCGTCGCTTTTTCCGCTTCCGTTAAGGAAACTCCCCCACGGACGTTGGTTTCCATGAGTTGAACCGCGCTGTATTGACCCCGTAGTAAATTATTCAACTGATCATATTTTTTGTTCTTTTCAAGATCGTTGGTGTAAGTCCGGGCGTCGGTGATGGAAAGCCGGGTCGGAGTGATGTTGGGCAACTGGGAAAAGTTGGGCGCTGCACAGGCCATTATAAAAAGAGAGAGCAAAGGGATCAGCCTTGGCGCAAGGCGAAAACCGGTAAACATCATTTGCCTCCCTGGTCAATCCACTGGAGAATGTCAAGAATCGCCAAATATGTTGAAAGGTTGAGAGCTGTCCGTTGGGGATGATAGTCAATGGCGTGATTGCCGATCATGTGGATAGGATAGTTGGTGATGAAGGGAATGTTGTCGACCTTGATGGAACGTGAAAACCTTTTATTCCCGATGGATTCAAAGGTATTTCCCTTCAACAGCCGTATATCGAAAGAAACCGCCGCCATGCTTCCGGCTTCATACTCATTAACAATACCCAAAACAACATAATCGGCATCCCTGGGTACGCTTCCGATCTGATCCAAGGCAATGATCCGGAGCTGATGATGGAAGCCAATCGAAAGGAAACCGTCGCGAATCATTTCCAGATAATCGACTGGCGAAAACCATCCTGAAAAAACCGCATCAGTGGGTTTGGGAGAATAGAATTCATTTGTAAAGACCCGTTCATGAAGCGGCGCGAGATGATCGGGACTCATGGGGAAAAAGGGCAGAACGGCAATTTTTGAGCTTTTTAGCCGTGGGGAAAAACTTGTTTGACACAATTCCGGACGGTTGCAGTTCTCTGCACTTTGACTATTTTGTGCGAAAGCAATAAAAGCGAGGATCATCAGTAGCATGAGCAATGCAAAACCGTTTTTTTGGTGCATAGTCATAAATGATTTCCTCATTGTTTTTCTGTATATTTAAGCAAGCCGGTCTTGATTGTCAAGAAAACTAAAAAATTTTTTTGTCATGATAAAAAATGAAGACGGGCCGGAGAATTGATTGCATTGATAAGGCATTGTTTTTGATGGTTTGGAGTATATGGGGGGATGTTTTTGCCTGTCAAGGCATAATTTGACAAGTAGTGAGGGCCCCCATAGAAGTGATCGTCATGAGCGGGGAGCGGTGAGACGTCATCCGCGCTGGATGGGGCAGTCGGCCTGCCTGTGCCGTGCATGCAGACAGGCGGGTCATGGATTTTTGGCGGCGGTCTGGCACGTGCGAGCCATAATCCCAGGTGTTCGAGAACGACCCGGATGACGGAAGTGTTCTCTATGCTGGCGATGACCGGCATGGCGCCCTGACGTTTAGGGCAGACCGGCGGCTCGACTTCGTATATCTTTTGAATCAATCGTGCCAATTCCGCCGGAAGGTTTTTTCGTCCCCCTGTGCTTCGAGAATGCAGGGTACGGCATCAGGGTTACGAGGTTTCCGGGAGAAATCTTTTTGCTCCGTACCTCCGCGATGGCCTGTTGTCATGGGGGATCATGAAGCAGGGGAGGCCGAGATGCGGGCGCTTCAACATCTGCCCCGCTTCGACTGGCATATGAAGGCTGAACTTGCCGAGATGGAAGCCTTCCCGGGGAATACCCCCTTGGCGTTCCGGCTTGTCTGTCAGGCCCTTGGAAACCGCCAGGAAGACCTGAGAGCATCGTTTGCTCGTCCGCCCGGCGGCGTTTCCGTGACGGTGTTTCAGTGGAGGCGGAAGCGGATGGGAACGTCCACCCACATGGCGACGGGAACGCCCATTTTCCGCCCCGGTTCGAAGGACCACTTTTTGATGCTGTCGAGGGCCGACTGATCCAGGAGGGTGTAACCGGAAGAGGACTTGATCTGAAGACGGCCCACCTTGCCGTCCGGCAGCACCTCCACAGTGAGGAGCACGACCCCTTCATGGCCCCGGAGACGGGCCAGGCGCGGATAGGCCGGATGGGGGTTCTCGTGATACCGGGGCACCGCCAAGGAGTTCGAGGTTCCGTCCGTTTCTTTCCCTCCCGGGGGGGCGGCACCGCGCGCGGTTGCGGTGGCGGATCCGGAGTTCGCTCCCACCCTGGCGACGTCGTCCTTTCCCTTTTCTCCGGGGTTACCGCCGTCATGACCGAAAGGCATGAGCCGTCCCAGGGAGGCCAGCATGGCTGCGGCGCGCGGTGGTTGTTCGCCGTGGGCGCTTTTTACCGGCGTCGCAGGCGGCGGCAGGGGGACGTTTTTGGGGGAGGATTTTTCCTGTGCCGCCGCCGCAACGGCCGGGGGAGCGGCGAGGCTTTCCCGATGGGCCGCGACGGCCGCCAGGGACACGAGATCTACATGAATGCAGGGGTCGATATCCCTGGCCAGACGGGGTGGCGTCGAGGCTGCCAGGGCGGCCATCAGGATCATGGCCGTCAGCCCGTGGACCCCCAGGGACAGGAAAATCCCCTTCCGCAGTCCCAGGGCGGCTTCCCGGCGGCCAAAAATTAGCTTTTTCTCATCCTTGTCCATGGCCTCGGCATTGGCGCCGGAGTTCAGAATTCAAGGGTCACTCCCCCCTTGAAGGTCCGCTCCGGCATGGGATAGTAGGTGTTCAGGCCGCCCCAGGATTCATTGTCCGTTCCAAAGCCTGAAAATTTCTCGCTATTGATGTTCTCCACCGCCACGAAAGCCCGAATGTTGAAGGTCTGTTTCTGGATCTCCTGCCGTTTCTGGAAAGAGAGGAACAGGTTGTAGATGATGAAGGAGGAGAGTTTTTCCGCATTGTTGTCGTAGTCTCCGGAGAGATAGCAGTCGCTCACGTAACGCACCTCCGGGCGGAGGGAAAGGTGGAACGGCAGTTTGATGTCGGCGCTGGCCCCCACGATCCGGTTGGGGACCAGGGGCAGTTCCTTCTTGTTGTACTGGCCGTCTTCGAAGGTCGCCATGTGGTAGGTGAACTGTCCGTTCAGGGTTACATAGCCCATGATATTCCAGGAGAAGGAGCCTTCCGCCCCCTGGTGGCGGGTCCGGTCGAGGTTTTCGTTGCGCTTGGTTGCGTTGTTCCAGGTGATTTCGTCTTCCATGTCGATGCGGAACAAAGACAGGGAGATCTTCATCGCCTCCAGGGGGTACAGGAGGGTTCCCACCTCCATGCTCTCCCCCTTTTCCTTCTCCAGGTTGGTGTAGAAGCCGCCGCCCCAGCCGTTGAAGGAGGCCTGTTCGTCCAGGAAGGGGATACGGTAGATCCGGGCGTATTTCCCGTAGAGGTTCGATTTCTTCCCCAGCAGAACGGTTGCACTTCCTTCCCAGGCCTCGGCGGGATGACGCTTTTCCTGATCGGAAAAATTGTTCTTGGGATCCGTGGTGTCCGTGTAATCGCCGCCGATGGTGGTATTTCCAGCCCGGTAGCCCGCCGCGAGGATCAGGCGTTTCCAGGGGGAGAACTCGTCGCGGAGGTAGAATTCCAGCGTCTTCCGGCGCAGCTCCGCCCAGCCGTTCTTGACCTGGCGCTCCCGGGTATCCCAGGAGGCCTTGCGATAGGGTTCGTCGTAGTAGTCCAGCCCGGCGGCAAACTTGTTCTGGAAGCCGTAAATTGTCCGTTCGAGGGTGTATTTGGGCGTGAAGGCATAGGAATCCATATCGGTGTTGGTGTACTGGTTGGAGTTCCAGGAGGGCATGTTGTACTCATAGGCGTTTTTGCCGTAACTGAAGAGGACATCCAACTGCCCCAGGGTTTCATGAGCGGCCATGGCGCCGAGGGTTATCCGCCCCGTCCGGTCCCGGCCGTCGTCGTCCGGCGCGGCATTGGTCCAGTTCTCCGGCGTTGCCGGTTGGTACTGGCGACGGTCCTGGTCCATCTGCCCCTTGGTCAGGGCGCCGGGAAGGTTGTAGTCGCTCCGATTGCCCGCGATGCCCAGGGATAACTGCACATGGTCGCTCAAATCGTAACCGAAATCGAAGCCGGCGGACTGGGAGGCGAGCTTGGAGCGATCCCGGTAACCCCAGGAGAAATAGTTCTCCCCGTTGACGGCGTAGGAGAGCTTCCCCTGTTTTCCCGTGACGCCGACGCGTTCGTTGTGCAAACCATAACTCCCGAAGGTGGCCGCCACGGCGCCCGACGGTTTTCCCCTTCCCTTCTTGGTGATGATGTTGATCACCCCGCCGATGGCGTTGTCGCCGTAAAGGACCGTGTTGGCCCCCCGGACCACCTCCACCCGCTCGATGTTCCCCAGGGGGATCTGAAACCAGTTGTTGGAACTCATGTCCGGGCGGTTCTGACGCCGCCCGTCGATCAGCACCAGGGTCTTGCCGAAGGGATTCTCCCCTCCGAAACCCCGGAGATCCACCATGGACTGGGGGGACTGGCCGCTGTAGGAGCGGATCTGAATGCCTTCCAGCTTTTCCAGGACCTCCACCAGGGAGGTGGCCCCGGATTTCTTGATGTCTTCCTCCGTAATGACCGAAACGTCGGCGGGGACCCGCCGCACCTCCTCCCAATCCCGGGTCGCCGTGACGACCACCTCTTCCATACGGAGGGCCGACGCCGCCCCGCCATGCCGGGCGGAACCCGTCCGTGCCTCCTTATCCGCTACGCCAGACACTCCACCTCCCGGCACGACAGCGGTTCCGGCGGTACCGCCCCTGAGCCGATCGCCTTTCTCCCGTGATTCAGGGGAGGACGTTACCGCCCCGCCGCCCTGGGCCAGAACCAGATCCGTCCTCAGGGGGGCTCCATAGACACCTGCCTGAGCAAACACGGGCATCGCCCCACCCAGGGCATGACAAGCCAACCATGTCAATGCCGCCCAAAACACCATTCTTTTCATGAGTTATCCTCCTTCTTCCCCCACGGGAGAAAAGATATGGTTTGCTTCGTCAGGTAAGTTTCCTGGCTTGGGGCTTTCGCCTAATCACCGCGCCTTCCCGGTCGCCTTGACGGCGGCCAGTGGCCTGTTGCGGTTTTCGTTCCCCTTACAGTTGCGGGGCAGCGCCGGCTTAATACCGGCTTCCTTCCCCTGACGAAGTAATGTTCACGCCTTGAGGCAAACAACACAAAAGATAAAAGAGCCCCCCAGATGCAAAAATCCTCTCAAATCCTCATTTTCCGGCGGCGGGCACAACGAAAAATGAAAATATTCAAATATTTGTGAACATTTTCATGTAAACTATCGGGCATTTGCTGCTATTCTCCAATAAAATGAATCATCTCCAGCCCATGGCCCATGGTTCACCAAATCTCCGCCCGGGGCGCCACGACGGGCCGTCCCGTCAGCTCATGCCGGCTGGTCAAAACCGGGGTCCCGTAAACGGCCTCGATGTTCCGGGCCGTGAGGACCGCCTCCGGGACGCCGTCGTCATGTATGATCCCCCGATCCAGGAGGATGATCCGATCACAGTACAGGGAGGCCAGGTTGATGTCATGCGTCACGGCGACCACCGTCAAACCTTCATTTTTGTTGAGTGATTTCAGAAGGCTGAGGATATCCACCTGGTGACGGATGTCGAGGAAGGCCGTCGGCTCGTCGAGGAGGAGGAGCTGTGGCTCCTGGGCCAGGGCCCGGGCGATGAGCACCCGCTGCCGTTCCCCGCCGCTGAGCTGCTCCAGGGGGCGGGCGGCCAGGGCCAGGGTGTGGGTTTGTTCCATCACCCGTTGGACCACCGCATAATCATGTTCCTCCTCGAATGACCAGTTGCGCAGATGGGGCGAACGGCCCATAAGGACGATCTCCCGTGCGGAAAAGGAAAAGATCCCCGTATAATTCTGGGGCACCACGGCAATCCGGCGGGCCACCTCCCGCCGCTTCATGGTATGAACAGGGCTGCCGTCCAACAACGCCTGGCCTTCCTGCGGCGTGAGGATACCGTCCAGCAGGCGGAGGAGGGTCGATTTGCCCGAGCCGTTCGGTCCCAGAACCCCGATGAATTCCCCGCCGTGTATGATGAAATTCAGATTCCGGAGCACCCAGGGTTCCCCGTAGCGAAAGCCTAAATTATTGACTTGCATGATGTTCATGGGGACGACCTCAGACTGCGGCGGAGTAGGAGGAGAAAATACGGCGCTCCGCAGAGGGCGGTGATCACCCCCACGGGAAGCTCCGCCGGGGCGACGAGGCTGCGGGCCAGGGTGTCGGCGCCGATCAGAAAGGTGCCGCCCAGAAAAAAGGCCGCCGGCAGCAGGATGCGGTGATCGGGACCGACGAGGAGGCGGATGATGTGGGGAATGATGAGGCCGACGAAGCCGATGGTGCCGCTGGCGGCGACTGCCGCGGCTGTGATGAGGGCGGCGGCGGTCAGCAGGCCGATCTTGGTTTTTCCCACCGACACCCCCAACTGTTGGGCCGTTTCCTCGCCGGTGACCAGGAGATTCAGGGAACGGGCGTAGGTATAGATAAAAACCGTTCCCAGGAGGAGAAATACGGAGGTGTAGAAGAGGGCCTGCTCATCCGCCAGGCTCAGATCGCCCATGATCCAGTTGAGCGCCCGCTGGAGTTGGGCATGATCACTGATGGTGAAGACGAAGAGGATGAAGGCGTTGAAGAAGGCGTTGACCATGACGCCGGTGAGCAGCAGGGTGTTGTTTTCTTTGTGCTTTGTCCGGCCGGCGATCCCGAAAACGATCAAAATCGCCGTCAGGGCTCCCAGAAAGGCCATGCCCGGCATGCCCAGTCCCCAGGTGCCGGCCGTACCGAAGAGAATTCCCAAGACGGCCCCCACCGCGGAACCAGCGGATATTCCGAGGATATAGGGGTCCGCCAAGGGATTTCTCAAGAGGGCCTGAAATACCACGCCGGCCACGGACAGAGAGGCCCCGACCAGGGCGGCCAGCAGAATCCGGGGCAGACGGACGGACATGATGATGGAGGTCTCCGCCTCGGTCAGGGTGCCGGAAAGAAAAGACGCCCAGGGGAAAAACTCCCGGAGGGTGGCCCGGACGGAGATGTCGGCCGTGCCGGTGAACAGGGACACGAAGGCCACGGTAAAAAGCAGGAGGCACAGCAGGAGGGAGAGTTTGACGACCCGGGACGGCGTTACGGTCAGAGATGACGGCTGGAATAAAAAGGCGCCCATTTTCCCTCCCCACGAGGTCAAACAGATGGGCCGGTCTTCCGGCTCCGGGCATCCTACTCGCCGCCTTCCCGTCTCGCGGCGGAGACAGTGGCATTCCGACTTTCGTTCCCGTTACGGCTGCGGGGCAGCGGGGGCTTTGCACCCCTCTTCCACACACCCATCTGGTCTGGCAGAAAACTGAGGGAAAATTACCTAAAGAAAGGGCGGATGTCAAGAAGCAAATTACGTGCGGCCCACCGTGGAGCTTCATAGTTAGGAAGCTTTGATCCGGCTGCGAAAAAAATTCGGGGCGGCGGGAAGGGATGTTTCCTTAAAGGCCGCTCTTGTTCACGGCGGCCTGCATCTCCTCCAGACCGGTCAAAATCCGGGGGCCAAGGCGGAAGAGGGTTTCGCGGATCGTGTATATCCGTCCCTCCCGGACGGCATCCAGGGTGTGGAGGCGGCTGTAAAGCCTCCGGACATCTTCCTCCATGCCGCTGCCCTGACCGATGAACAGGATGCGGGGCTGACGGCGGAGGGTTTCCTCCAGGGAGTACTTCGGATAGCGCCCGGTGACGCTGCCGGCGATATTTGTCAAACCCATGACGGCCATGGCGTCGTCCATGGGTGTCCCCGGCCCGGCGACGATGAGGGGATCCGGTTGGATGATGAACAGGGCCCGGGGTTTGCCCGCCCGGCGCCGCTGTTGGGCCGCCGCCTGGAATTTGTCCAGGCGGCGTTGCATATCCGCCGCCTGTCGCCGGGCGATAGCTTCCACCCCGAGAAAACGCCCGATTTCCCTGATTGCGGCGGGGAGTTCTTCGATCTTCCGGGCGCGGAAGACGTAGATGCTGATCTTCAACCTTTTCAGCCGGGCGGCGATTTCCGGGGGATTGCCGTCTTCGGTGAGGAGCACCGCCTCCGGGCGGAGGGCGATGATCGCCTCCAGGGAGGGGTTGGAAAAACCGCCGATCTTGGGTTTTTTCAGAGCTTCTTGGGGGAAGTCGCAGTAGGTGGTTACCCCCACGAGGCGTTCCCCCAGCCCCAGGCCGAAAATGATTTCCGTGAGATTCGGGGCCAAAGAGACGATGCGTCGGGGCGGGGAGGCGGCGGCACAGGAGGCGCCGAGGAGGGACAGGGCCGTCAGGAACAAATAGATATTAAAAATTAAGCCTTTATCTTTCTTCATGGTCCGGGGGGATTTGAAGAGAGGCTTCGTGACGGGGGACAACCTGGCGGCGTTTCGCTTTTCCGTGCCTGTGCATCGGGAGAGCCTCAAGATTCCGAAGATATGTCCGGTTTCATCCGGGCGGCTTTTCTCTCCGCCTGACGGTGTTTGTCCTGAAGGATCTTTTCCTTGGCCCTTTGGGACCGTTTGCGCTTCTGACGGCGGATCTTCTCCCGGCGTGCCTTTTCCGCCTCCACGAGTCCCTTGCGGAGGCGTTCGATCCGATCCAGGAGCAGCCGTCTGGCCAGGAAGCGATTGAGGGCCTGGGATCTTTCCTGCTGACATTTGACGGCCAGCCCTGTGGGCAGATGGACCAGATGGACGCAGGAGGAGGTCTTGTTGACCTTCTGGCCGCCCGGGCCGGAGGAACGGACGAAGGTCTCCCGGAGATCGTCCTCGGATACCCCGAGGGCTTCCATCCGGGCGGCCAGGGCCGCTTCCTTCTCCGGGGAAACGATCATGCTTCAATTGCAGGGACCGGCCGGCTCATTTTTCGGAAAATGAGAACCGTCCCCATTTTTAGAGGGAGTAGATCTCGTCACCGACGAAGTTGACCCAGTGCTGGCTCAGGATTTCCAGCGCCCGCTCGATGCGGTCGCAGCCGATGATCATGATGGTCTCCTTGCCGAGGCGTTCGATGGTGGTGTAGATGTAGTGGATATTCACATCTCCCTCCGCCAGGGGCTTGACGATGGCGTTCATGCCTCCGGGGTGGCAGGGGACCTCCACGGCGATGACGGGATCGACCTGGATGTTGAAGTTGAAGCTCTCCAGGATGGTGACGGCCTTCTGGGGATCGTTGACCACGACGCGGAGGGTGGAATGCTCTTCGGTGCTGGCGGCGGAGATGGCCTTGACCTTTATATCCTCCTTGTCCAGGATGTCCACCAGTTTTGTCAGGGCGCCGGGAACGTTGTCCAGCAGCACGGAAACCTGTTGAATGGCCATGATTTTACCGCTTCCCCTTCATGTTTGCAGTTCGTAGCCGGCGGCGAAGGCCTTGCGGTTTATCTCCATTGCCGCCTTTTTCTTTTCTCCCAGGATCTGCTTCAGTCCCTTCAGAAACGATTCGGGGGCGATCAAACCGGTTTTCCTGAGAAAGGCCCCCATCATGACGATGTTCAGCACCCGGGCGTTGCCCAATTGCTCCGCCAGATCGCCCGCCGGGACGGGGTGAATGAGGACGTCTTTCCGGGTGGGTTGGGTGTCGATGATCGACGAATTGAGAAAAATGCTCCCCCCGGTGGCGACCCGGTTCTGGAAGGTATAGAGGGACGGCTTGTTCATCACCACCAGATAATCGGGTTCCGAGGCGATGGGGGAGGCGATTTCCTCGTCCGACACGGCCACGGTGCAATTGGCGGTGCCGCCCCGGACCTCGACGCCGTAAGAGGGCAGATAGGTCACGTGGTAACCCTCGCTCATCACGGCATGGGCATAGACATAGCCCATCATCAGTACGCCCTGGCCGCCGAAACCGGCAAAAATGGTCTTCTTGATCATTTTCCCCCCGTCTGCGGTTTGGTGTCCTTGATAACCCCCAGGGGGAACTCCTGCACCATCACTTCCGTCACCCACTTGCAGGCGTCCACGGGGCTCATCTTCCAGTTGGTCGGGCATTGGGAGAGGATCTCGATGAGCGAAAAGCCCACCCCGTCCATCTGGTTTTGAAAGGCCTTCTTGATGGCCCTTTTCGCCTTCACGATATTGGCCGGGGTGTTGACCGCGCACCGTTCGATATACCGGGTGCCGGGGAGCTGACCGAGAATCTCGCTTAAATGGATGGGATGCCCGTCGAGGAGGGCCGATCTTCCCGGCGGCGTGGTCGTGGAAACCTGCCCCAGGAGGGTCGTGGGGGCCATCTGCCCTCCCGTCATGCCGTAAACGGCGTTGTTGATGAAGATGACGGTGATGTTCTCGCCGCGGTTGGCGGCGTGGAAGGTCTCCGCCGTGCCGATGGCCGCCAGATCGCCGTCTCCCTGGTAGGAGAAGATCACCCGGTCGGGAAGGACGCGCTTCATCCCGGTGGCGACGGCGCAGCCCCGTCCGTGGGGTGCCTCCAGCATGTCGAAATCGAAATAGTTGTAGGCGATGACGGCGCAGCCCGCGGGGGGGATGCCGATGACCCGGTCCTGGATCTTCAGTTCGTCCACCACCTCGGCGATCAGGCGGTGGGTGATGCTGTGGCCGCACCCCCCGCAGTAGTGGAACACGGCTTTCTTCAATGATTTCGGACGGCTGAATACGTTTTTCATGTCATTTCTTCCGGAGCTGATAGGCGATGACCTTGGCCAGTTCCGCCGGTGTGGGGATGACGCCGCCCGGCCGGCCGTAAAACTGGACCTTGGCCTTGCCCCCCAGAGCCAGTTGCACGTCTTCCAGCATCTGCCCGGTGTTCATCTCGAAAACGAGGAAGTTCTCCACCCGCTCGGCAAAGGTCCGGATCACCTCGGCGGGAAACGGCCAGAGGGTGATGGGCCGGATGAGCCCCACCGAGAGACCCATCTCCCGGCTCCGCTTGATGGCACCCTTGGCGATCCGAGCCGCCGTGCCGTAGGCGACAATCAATATCTCGGCGTCATCGGTCCAGAAGGTTTCGAAACGCACCTCCTTCTGGGCAATGACCTGGTATTTCCGGTAGAGTTTCCAGTTGTGTTCCTCCATGCGGATGGCGTCCAGAATGAGGGCCCGGATGAATTTGCTTTTCCCCTTGCCCATGCCTTTCAGGACGTAACATTCAGGGTACTGCCGGGGCGGTGGGGTGTTGAACTCCACCGGTTCCATCATCTGCCCCATCATCCCGTCGGCGAGGATGATCACGGGGCTGCGGTAGCGGTCTGCCAGCTCGAAGGCGTCCATGGTGAGGTCGGCCAGCTCCTGGACCGACGCGGGTGCCAGGACGATGGTGCGGTAGTCGCCGTGGCCGCCGCCGCGGGTGGCCTGGAAGTAGTCGCCCTGGGAGGGGAGGATGTTGCCCAGTCCCGGACCGCCGCGCATCATGTTGACGATGACCGCCGGCAGCTCGTCGGCCGCCAGGGAGGAGATGCCCTCCTGCTTCAGGGAGATGCCCGGACTGGAGGAGGAGGTCATCGCCCGGGCCCCGGCTGCGGCGGCCCCCAGGACCATGTTGATGGCGGCGATTTCGCTTTCCGCCTGAATGAAGACCCCGCCCTTGGCACGGCGCATGTTGTCCGCCATGTACTCCGTGAGTTCGTTCTGAGGGGTGATGGGATAGCCGGCATAGAAACGGCAGCCGGCCCGGATCGCCGCCTCGCCGATGACACGGTTGCCCTGCATGAGGATTCTATTGTTCACGGTAAACCTCGATGGCGACTTCCGGGCAGACGAGGGCACAGAGGGCGCAGCCGTTGCAGTTGGCGTCGTCCTTCAGGACGATGGGGTGGAATCCTTTGGAATTAAGTTCTCCGGAAGGCTGGAGATTGCCGTTCTTACAGGCGGTGGTGCACAGGAGACATTCCTTGCAATATTCGCCGTCGATCTTTATCGTTCCCTTCAAGGGCTCTGTTCTCGCTTACCGGTTGATTTTGGGGAATACGGAAAAAGCTTCTTACGCAAATCCATGTCAATGTCAAGACCAAATTTCGGAAAAATCAGATCTTGGTCACCTGAAATCCTTCCAGTTTGATCGCCACGGAGCGTTGCATCAGCTCGATGGTGATGACGAAGAGTTCCTTTTCCAGATCCGTGCTCACCACCAGCCCCTCGATGCCCTGGAAGGGGCCGTCGATGATCTTGGCGTATTCGCCCACCTTGGGATACTGGAACTGCTGCACCTCGACCTTGGAGTTGACGATACGCATGATGGCGTCTATCTTGGCGTCCGGGACGGGAATCGGCTCGGAACCATAGGGTTTTCCCAGGATGCGCACCACGCCGAAGGTCTTCAGGACGTCCACCTTCTTTTCATTGTCGATGTCTTCGATGGCCACGAAGAGATAGCCCGGGAACATGGGAACCATGATCTTCTTGCGCCGGTCCTTCCGTTTGCTCCAGACCTCGATCTTGGGGAGGAACGTCTCGTAGGATTTCTGCGTCAAACCGATGTATACCCGGTCTTCATGTCGGCTTTTCGTGTGAACGGCATACCAGGCCATGAATCGAGCCTCTCAGTAGCAATATGGTGAAGGGAGGTCCTTCACGGTTATCAGACCCGGTTTGGCGTCCAGGACCGCAGGAATGGAATTGACGAGGATGGCCGCCGTAGCCTGATCGCCCGCCACGCCCCCCTCGATCCGCACCTTGATGTCCGGCGTCCCCACGATTTGGATGGCGTCATGGGGCTCGGGAGCGCCGATGTACATTCTCAAGTCCAGGGTGAGAATCTCCTTTTCCCGGCTGATCCCTTTGGCGATGTGTTTGATGCCCAACACCTCCCCCGGTTTGATCGTGAAATAGTCCGTCCGGACCTGGTGTTCGGCCACGACAGGGGATACGGATTCCTGTACGGAATCCACCGGCAAATTCAGCTTGTCGATGATCAGGTAGAGGGATTCCAGCAACCCCACGTGACCCAGGGTCTTCTTGTCGATTTCCCGGTGGAACAGCTCCGGGGTCATGCCGGCGCCGATCTTCTTCTGCAGGGGATAGCGCCGGGTGGCGGCGTCCACGACGCGCTGGACGTGGATTTCCCGCACATCCTGGCAGACGCCGGTGAGAAACAGCGGCAGGGCGTCCATGACAAACCCGGGATTCACCCCCGTTCCCAGGACGGTGACCCGTTTTTCCGTGGCCAGCAGGTGGATCCTTTCCGCCAGCGCCAAGTTGTCCGTCGAGGGAAAGAGCAGCTCTTCACTGGAGGAAACGATGTTGATCCGGCTGTCCAGGATCTCCTCGAATTGTTGATAGATGGACTTGATGCGCGATCCGGCGGTGTGGATGACCACGTCGGCCTTGAGTTCGGCGAGCAGTTCCCGGGGCCGGTCGGTGACCTTCACCCCCAGGGGTGCCGGGAGCTTCAGGAGTTCGCCCAGATCCCTGCCCGCGAGTTTCGGGTTTGTGTCCACCGCCCCCACTATGGCCAAAGCCTCCTTTTTCAGGACGGTCCGGGCCGTCTCCAGACCGACGGATCCCAGTCCGTATTGAATGACGCGAATCTTCCTTTTCCTGGTCAAATGTCTGTGCATGGTCCTGACCTTATGGATTCTTTCATGTTTTAAGCGCTGTCGACCCTTCGCCGGGGGAGGCGATCCGCCCGCCGGCTATCTCACCGGTGAGGAGGATGTCCGGCCCCAGGCGCCGCCACCGGCAGGAGTGGAGATTCAGTGCCTGGTCCATCAGGGTGATCCCCAGGTCCCCCACCGCGTCCCGGCCGCTCCCGACAAGCTTGGGGGCGATGACGACGGCGATTCGGTCCGCCAGTCCCTCCCTCAATATGGAGGTGATGACCGCCGCCCCTCCTTCCACCAGGACGGAGGTGACGCCGCGCTGCCCTAATTGCCTAAACAAGTCCGGCAGATGGAGCTTTCCCTGTGCCCCCTCGTCAATCAACAGCGTTTCAATACCAGCCTTGGTCAAACTTTTCAATCGGTTTGCCGGGGCCTGCCGTGAGGTGGCGATCATGGTGGGAGCCCGGTCCTGTTCCTGTAGCACCCGGGCGGTGTCCGATATTTTCAGGCGGCTGTCCAGAACTATCCGCAGGGGATTTTTCCCCCGGACCAGCCGGACGGTCAGTTCGGGGTCGTCGTGGTGCACCGTGCCGATCCCCACCAGCACCGCGTCGTGGAGACTCCGCAGGCGGTGGGCGTAGCGCCGGGCGGGCGGCGAGCTTATCCACCGGGAATGTCCCGTGGAAGTGGCGATGCGTCCGTCGAGACTCTGGGCGTATTTCAAGGTGACGAAGGGGAGCCCGGTGGTCATGAACTTGAAGAACTTTTCATTCAGGCGGCGGCATTCCTCTTCCCGGACCCCGACGATGGTTTCGATGCCGTGCCGCTTCAAGGCCGCCACACCCCGCCCGGCCACGACGGGATTGGGATCGACGGCGCCGATCACCACCCGGGCCGGCCGCTCCCTGATCAGGGCCTCGACACAGGGCGGAGTCCGTCCCTGGTGGGTGCAGGGCTCCAGGGTGATGTAAAACGTCGCCCCGGCGACGGGTTCCCGTGCCGTGAGGATGGCGTTGATCTCGGCGTGGTTTTCCCCGCAGCAGGCATGGTACCCCTCCCCGATGATCCGGCCGTCCCTGACGATGACCGCCCCCACCATGGGATTGGGGCTGGTCCGGCCCTCCCCCTTACGGGCCAGCTTCAGCGCCCGGTCCATAAAATATTCGTGATCTTCCATTGAGTTGCCGCCTCTTTTACCCGGAGAGCTGATTGTCTGAAGGGGCCTTATATCATTTCTCTTCGGGATTTACACCTATGATTATCATGCACAAATCTGATGTTGACCTGGTGGGGTAATTGTAATAGGAAGCAGGGACAATTATCCGGCGAAAGGAGACGGCGATGAAAGGCATCGTACTTGCGGGAGGGCTGGGTACCAGGATGTTCCCCCTGACCAAGGTGACGAACAAACACCTCCTTCCCATCTACAACAAACCCATGATCTATTATCCGATCCGCACCCTGGTGAATGCGGGGATCGATGAAATCCTCGTCGTCACCGGCGGCAACAGCGCCGGTGATTTTCTGCGTCTCCTGGGCAACGGCAAGGAGTTCGGCCTGAAACACCTGAACTACGCCTACCAGGAAGGGGAGGGGGGGATTGCCGCCGCCTTGAGTCTGGCGGAATATTTTGCCGATGAGGACAAGATCGTCGTGGTCCTCGGGGACAACATCATCGAAAGGAATATCCGCGCCGCCGCGGATGCCTTCCGGAAACAGCCCGAAGGGGCGAAGATCCTCCTCAAGGAGGTTCCCGATCCGCAACGGTTCGGCGTCCCTGCCTTCGAGGGGGACCGGATCGTCCGCATCGACGAGAAGCCCTCGGCCCCGGCGTCCAATTACGCCGTCATCGGTATCTACATGTACGACAACAAGGTGTTCGATTTCATCCGCACCCTCAAACCCTCGGAGCGGGGGGAGCTGGAAATAACCGACGTGAACAACTACTATCTCCGCCAGGAGAAACTCACCTGGGATGTCCTGGAGGGCTGGTGGACCGATGCGGGCACCTTCGATTCCCTGTTGAACGCCGGCAACATGGTTCGGCAGACCGGGGCCAACAAGAAAGGCTGAAGGGCAGGGGAGATCGTCAACGGTCCGGAAGGCCGGCGGTGAAGAACCCGACGCGGTAGTTCTACGGGCCGCGGCCGTCGCCCTTTTCCTCCCTCCGGGGAGGCGAGAGGGGTGAGACGGATTTCCGCCGGCCGGAATTCTTAGGCATACCGGAACCGGGGGAAGAACTCCCGAGGGAGGCATCTGTTTGTGGAATGGGTGTGGGCGATAGGAACGACGCTGCTCGGAGCCGCGGTGGGGAGCTTTCTCAATGTCTGCATCCACCGCCTGCCCCGGGGGGAATCGCTGGTGCTTCCCTCCTCCCGCTGTCCCCGCTGCGGACAGGCCATCGCCTGGCGCGACAACATCCCCGTGTTGAGCTACCTTATCCTCAAGGGGCGCTGTCGCCGCTGCCGCCAGACCATCGCCGGACGCTATCCCCTGGTGGAGGCCCTGACGGCTGCCCTGGCCCTGGGCGCTTATGTGAAATTCGGCCTTTCCCTTGCCTTCGGCGTCGTCTTTCTCTTTCTTGCCGTCCTGGTGGCCATCGTCTTCATCGATCTGGAACACCAGATCATCCCCCATGAGCTGGTCCTCCCCGGGATTCCCGTCTTTCTGCTGTCCGCCGTTTTTGTTATGGACATTCCCTTTCTGGAGTCCTTTCTGGGGCTCGTAATCGGGATCAGCTCCCTGTATCTGATCGCCGTCTATTATGAAGCCCTTACGGGAAATGAGGGCATGGGCGGCGGCGATGTGAACCTGATGGGCATGCTGGGGGCCTTTATGGGCTGGAAATCCCTGCTGTTCATCCTCATGGTCGCCGCCG
Source organism: Syntrophobacterales bacterium (assembly GCA_018056545.1). Lineage (GTDB taxonomy): Bacteria > Desulfobacterota > Syntrophia > Syntrophales > UBA8958 > UBA8958. The sequence continues at coordinate 2,450 of JAGPFL010000015.1, read as the reverse complement.
GTGTGGGGACGGTTGTCGGGGTGACCCTGATGATCGGGAAAGACAAGTCGCTGAAGTACGCCGTGCCCTTCGGTCCCTTCCTCTCCCTGGGGGCGGTGCTGTACCTGTTCTGGGGCAAGGATTTGCTTAGGAATTTCCTTTATCTTTCCTGAACATTTCGTCCTTCCGGGAACGTAAAAATCTTGACTTACCCCCTGGGTAAAATATAAGGTGCCTGCCGGCAAGATGAATGATGATCGGAAAGGAACGAATTGTTCGCCGTCTCCAGGCGCCGGCGCCGCCCCTGTGAGCTTGCGGGGCCGACCATGGGGTGACGACATCGGTAAGGGATAAATGAAGAAGCGCATTATCGGCATTATGGAAAGGGCCTTGCCGGGGGTGTTGGCCGCGGCGAATGTGGAAGTGCCTACGCTTCCCACCGTGGAGGTGGAAACGACCCGTGATCCCGCCCACGGCGACTACGCCACCAACCTGGCGATGATTCTGTCGGCTCAGTTGAAGAAGAATCCCCGCCAGCTTGCGGAGCTGATCCGTGATCACCTCCGGGACGACGAGGGGATCCTGGACAAGGTGGAGATCGCCGGTCCGGGCTTCATCAATTTTTTCATCCGCGAAGAGGTGTGGCGGGCCGCCCTGAAGGAGATCGAGACGGCGGCGGACGGTTACGGCCGGTCGGACAGCGGCGGCGGCCGGCGGGTGCAAGTGGAGTTCGTCAGCGCCAATCCCACGGGGCCGCTCCATATCGGCCATGCCCGGGGCGCCGTGGTGGGGGACGTTATGGCCAACATCCTCCAGGCGGCAGGCTATGAGGTACACCGGGAGTATTACATCAACGACGCGGGCAACCAGATGTTCAATCTCGGCCGTTCGGTTCTCTATCGTTATTATGAACTCCTCGGGCGGGACACGGCCTTCCCCGAGAACTGTTACCAGGGCGATTACATCCGCGATATCGCCAGGGATATCCTGGCCCGGGACGGCCGCGCCCATCTGGACGGCACGGAGACGGAGGTTGTCCCCCTGTTCACCGATTACGCCGCGGCGGTGATCCTCGAAGGCATCAAGGAAGACCTGGCCGCCTTCGGGGTGGTTTTCGATTGTTACTTCAGCGAGCGGGAATTATACAAAGACGACGGCGTCGCCAAACTCCTGCGCCGGCTCGAAGAGAACGGTTACATCTACCGTGAAGACGAGACCCTGTGGTTCCGGACGACCGCCTTCGGGGACGAGAAGGACCGGGTGGTGGTCCGGCAGAACGGCGAACCGACTTATTTCGCCGCCGATATCGCCTATCACAAGAACAAGTTCGAACGGGGCTTCTCCTGGGTGATCGACATCTGGGGCGCGGACCATCACGGCTATCTCCCCCGGATGTCCGCAGGCATCCAGGCCCTCGGCTATCCTCCGGAAGCCCTGCGCGTGGTACTTGTCCAACTGGTGAACCTGCTCCGGGGGGGGAAACCCGTGGCCATGTCCACCCGCTCCGGCGAATTCGTCACCCTCCGGGAGGTGGTGGACGAGGTGGGTAGGGATGCCGCCCGGTACAATTTCCTCATGCGCCGGACGGACAGCCATCTGGATTTCGATCTGGAAGTCGCGAAGCGGCAATCCAATGAAAACCCCGTCTATTACGTGCAGTACGCCCATGCCCGGATCGCCAGCATCCTGAGACTGGCCGACGAACGGGGACTGACCGTGCCCGCTTATGAGGGGGTCAAGCTCGCCGTTCTGACCCTCCCCGAGGAGCTGACACTCATCAAGGCCCTGAGCCGCTTTCCCGAGATCGTTGCCGGAGCGGCGGCGACCCTGGAACCCCACCGCCTGACCTTCTACGCCAACGACCTGGCGGCGCTCTTCCACAGTTACTACAACAAATACAAGGTTATTTCGGAGGATCCGGAACTGACCGGTGCCCGCCTCTACCTTATGAAGGCCCTGCAGGTGGTGCTGAAGAACAACCTTAAGCTGCTGGGCGTCTCCGCGCCGGACAAGATGTAGGATGAAAACGTCGAAGAACAACCGTTCCTGGGAAATAAGGCTGGGAAAGAGCGGATTGATCATGCTCGTAGTCGGTCTCGGGGTACTGGTTTTCGGTGCCTTCCTCCTGGGGATCCATGTCGGCAGGGATATAGACTCCTATCCGGAAAAAATCGCCCGGGGGATTCCCCGCCAGCTTGCCGAGACCTTTGCGAAAACATTTTCCGGGACCAGGAAGGAAAAGGAAAGCAAACCTCAGGAAAACGAAACCGCGAACCTGGTTTTTTTCGACATCTTGACGAAGAAGGGTGGGGATTCCGGCGCTCTGCTCAAAGAGGAGGACCGGGAAGCCCCGGCGCCGCCCGCCGTGATCATGGCCCCGGGAACACCGGTGAGACCGGCGGAAAGAGGACCGGCGACAACGCCGGTACTCTTTCCGCCTGTTTCCCCTGTGTGCCCGCGGCCATGTTCAC
>JAGPFL010000083.1 GCA_018056545.1 Syntrophobacterales bacterium | reverse complement strand
AACATGGAATTTGCTCGCTTCGGAGGTACGGGTGGTAACGGCCTCTTCATACACCAGATCGATGGCGGCTTGGGTGGCCCGGCCCCAGTCGGCCAGCAGGGAGTGGCCGATCTCCCGGTACTCGTCGCGTTTCCCGTTTTGCAGGTATGCCAGTCGCGCCGGCGGGACGATTTCGAACCAGTATTCCCGGCAGGGGTTCATCAGGTAAAGGGTGATGTCCATGAGTTCGGAAAGCCGGCAGAGCGTCCGTAGGTAGAGGGGAGGCAGGGAGGGGACGGCGAAGACGGCGGCACTTTCCGGCAGATGCGATTCCGCTGCCGCCGGGCGGCCCGCGGCGATCGTCTTTTCGATGAAGACCTCCAGGGGATGGATGCCGCCCAGGTCGAGCTCTTCGGTAAGCCGGCGCCATAGCGCCCGCTGCCAATCTTCATCGGTTACGGCGCTCGGCCGGCCCTGTAAATCGGGGATGTATCCCCCGGCGCTCCAGGTGGTGAGCCAATCGGGGCGGTAGGTGGCATAATGATCGAAGATGCGCGCCACCGTGCGGGCCAGGTCGAGACGCATCAATTCGTCGGCGCCGGCTAGAAAACTCGCCAGCCGGGGGTAGGAGTCCCATTTATGTTCCGCCAGGAGACGCAGGAGGTGCCAGACCAGGATCTCGGCGGCAAGCGGCGAGCGTTCCGGCACCGAAGCTTCCACCTCTCCGGCAAGCTGCCAGAGCCATCTGCCGAGAAAGGAGAATTTTATGTTGGCGCAAACGCCTTTGTCCCGGGCGATGGCCAATTGCAAATAGCGGGCCACCGCCGTGGTGGGCACGATGATGTGTTGAGGGGCCAGGGGATGCCTGGGGATGCGTTCCAGCTCGGCCAGAAGGATCCGGCCGAGAATCTCCATCCGGTTGGAAAAGACAACGTTAAGGCCCATCTGTCCCCACGGTTCCATATCCGGACGCCTGTCGTTGACGGCCTTTGTTGTTCTGAAAAAAAGTCCTGATCGCCTCCGTATCCAGACAGTTTAGACAGTCTCCCGCTTCCTGCCAACCTTTTCGGGCGATGGTCACGCCATGCTCCAGGTGATCGAATCCGTCCAAGCGGTGCAGATCGGGATTGATGGCGATTTTTACCCCTTGGCGCTTGGCGATCAGGCAATGTCGCCAGTCGAGATCGAGGCGCAGAGGATTGGCGTTCAGTTCGATGACCTTGCCGTATGCCGCGGCGGTCTCGATGACCCGCAAGATGTCCACCGCGTATGGTTCCCTGGCCAGCAGCAGCCTCCCCGTGGGATGGGCGAGGATGGTGGTGAAGGGATTGGCCAGGGCCCGGCAGATGCGCTTCGTCATTTCTTCCCCGGACATCTGGAAGTGAGAGTGGACGGAGGCGATGACGAAGTCGAAGGAGGAAAGGACATCATCCTCGTAGTCCAGACCGCCGTCGGGGAGGATGTCCGCCTCGATGCCTTTGAAAACGTGGAACGTTCCTGAAAGCCGTTCGTTGAGTATGTCTATGGTCGCGTGTTGCTTACGGATGTCCGCCGGCGTCAGACCGCCGGCGTAATAGGCCGAACGGCTGTGGTCGGCGACCCCTAGGTAAGCATACCCCCGCCGCTGCGCTTCTCCGACCAGCGCCGCGAGACTGTCTGCGCCGTCGCTGGCCTGGGTATGGACATGGAGGATGCCCTTAATGTCGCCGGCGGTGACCAGGCAAGGCAGCCCTCCGGCGGCGGCCGCCTCGATCTCTCCCAGGTTTTCCCGCAATTCCGGCGGGATGTACGCCAGCTCCAGGGCGGCGAAGATCTCCTCCTCATTCCCGCAGGGCAGGCTTTCCTCACCCCGAAACAGTCCGTATTCGTTCATCTTCAGCCCGCGCTTCTTGGCTCTTCCCCGGAGGGCCGTGTTGTGGTCCCGGCTGCCGGTGAAATGGTGGAGGGCGTAGGGATATTCCCGAGGGGAAACGATGCGCAGATCGACATTGATCCCCGAGAGGAGGGTGACACTCACCTTGGTTTTCCCTTTGGCGACTACAGACAGCACCGCGGGCAGGGCGGCGAAGGCGTCGGCTACGGTGTGAGGCGTTTCCGTGGCCGCCAGCAGGTCGATATCCTTGACCGTCTCGCATCCCCGGCGCAAGGATCCGGCAATATCGGCGGCGGTCACATCCTGCCGGTCCAGGAGCGCCTGACGGAGCGCCCGCGCCTCGCCGATCGCCTCGGCGTAAAGCCGTCTTTCCCGGTAACGCTTCAGCGCGGCGATACCCTCCAGAATCTTCTCTTGGTATTTCCTGCCGAAGCCCGGCAAATCGACGAGGCGGTTTACCCGAGCGGCATATTCCAGTTCCCCCACCGTGACGATGCCGAGTCGCTCGTAAAGAAACCTGATCCGCTTGGGACCCAGGCCGGGGATCTTGAGCAGCTCGAAATGCCCCGGCGGGATGCCGGATTTCAGCTCCCGATGGTAACGCAGCTCCCCAGTCGCCGCCAGTTCTTCGATCTTCTTGCCGATGGCGGTGCCGATGCCTTTGATGTCCCCCAGCCGTCCCTCCCGGAGCACCACTTCGAGATCCTCCTCCAGCCCCTCCAGGCTGCGGGCGGCATTGCTGTAGGCCCTGGACTTGAATGGATTCTCGCCCTTCATCTCCAGAAGGAGGGCCAGTTCGTCCATAATGGCGATGATCTCTTCTTTCGTCCGTTTCAAGGGAATGACCGGGTGGTGTTGCATCTCCTCTTGCTGTACTAGATGTTGCAATCTATCAAATGCCCGCTAAAAGTGCAAGCGTGGGGGGAATTGTCACGGCGCCGTCTTCTTCAGAGGTATTAAATCATCATAAAAACATTGGGATTAATCTTGACAACTGAACATGAAAGGTATATAAACGCCGCGGATGTGCAGTTAGGACACGCACAGCCGTTCACCGATCCATACATTTCAAGCCATCACCTCAAGACAAGAGCGTCTTTGCGCTTGAAATCCCTGAAGTTGTAGGAGATGACCCGGCCGTGATGCGACATACCTCCAGCAGGACAGGCAGGCCCAGAGGCGTCAGAACCACCTCGACAAGTTTCATTATTCAATTTGATCAATTAATTTTACATTTATCGGATCCGTCGGCAGCAGGGGGATCGTTTCGATCCCGGTTCCATCACAGGTTGCGGCGGATTTTCTGTGTAGGGGAGAAGCACATATAGCGACGGAGCGGATAATACACCGGTACGGGGGGTTGCGTTAAACCTGAATATCGCCGGTGAAGAGGAGATAAGGAGGAAAAGATGGAAAAGGTACCACAGAAGCTGGACAAGACAAGGAAGGAATACTATCAGGGCGCACCGATTGCCAAGTTCGGCCAGCGGAAACCCGATTATTCCGGGATGGGCAAGAGGATCAAGAACGCCTTCAAAGGGCTGCGCGAGGTGGTCTGTGTCGAGGCCTGCCGGACCCCCTATGGCGTCTTTGGCGGCGCCCTGAAGGGATTTGACGCCCCGCAGCTCGGCGCTCTGGCGATCAAGGAGTGTCTGCGCCGGACCGGCGGCAAGGTTAAGGGCGAGGATGTGGATTACGTCATCATGGGTCAGGTCGTCCCGGCGGGTTGCGGCCAGGTGCCCAGCCGCCAGGCAACGCTTTTGGCGGGGCTGCCGGAAAGCGTGCCTTCCATCACGGTCAACAAGGTCTGTTCCTCCGGGATCAAGACCGTCGATCTCGCCGTCCAGATGATCCAGACGGGACGCGCCGAGATCGTCATCGCCGGCGGCCAGGAGAGCATGAGCAATTGCCCCTATTCCTTGCCGGATATGCGCTGGGGGAGCAGGATGGGTCTGCCCAACGGCCGCCTGGTGGACCTCATGGTCTATGACGGTCTCTGGGATGCCTTCTACAACCGCCATATGGCCATTCACGGTTCCGAGACGGCGGACGAGTTCGGCTACACCCGTCAGGATCAGGACGAATGGGCCTATCAGTCCCAGATGCGCGCCGTCGCGGCCATGAAAGAGGGGAAACTCGACGACGAGATCTTCCCGGTGTTGATTCAGAAGGGCAAGGAAACGATCGTCTTCGATAAAGACGAGGGGCCCCGGCCGGCGACGACCATGGAAGGCCTGGCGAAGCTGCCGCCCGTCTTCAATCACAAGAGCACCGTCACCGGCGAGCCCGGCGGGGTGACGGCGGGGAACGCCCCGGGGGTCAACGACGGCGGCGACGTCTGTCTCCTCATGAGCGCCGAGAAGGCCAAGGAACTGGGCATGAAACCTCTCTTCACGATCCTCGATTACGCCGAGGTCTCCCAGCCGACGAAGGACATCGCCACGGTGCCCGGCCTGTCCATCAAGAAGATCCTGGAACAGAACGATATGACCGTAGCCGATCTGGATGTCATCGAGATCAACGAGGCCTTCGCGGCGGTGGCGATCATCAGCGCCCGCAGCATCCTGGGGATGTCCAAGGATGAGATGTTCAAGAAGGTCAATCCCAACGGCAGCGCCATCGCTTACGGCCATCCCATCGGCGCCACGGGGGCCCGGATCCTCATGACCCTGGCCTACGAGCTGCGGCGCCGGGGCGGCGGCATCGGTGTATGCGGCATCTGCTCCGGCCACGCCCAGGGCGACGCCATGTTGATCAGAGTGGATAAATAAACAAGCGCGAATATACTTTTTTTGAAAGGAGAAGCGGTAGTATGAGAGAAGCGGTTATTGTAAGCGGCGCCCGGACGGCCGTCGGCGAGTTCGGCGGTTCCCTGAAGGGCGTATCGGTGGTGGAGCTCGGAAGATTGGTTATGAAGGAAGCTATCGTCAGGGCGGGGCTACGCCCGGCGATCAGTGATGCCGTCAAGGCGTGCCGGCCGAAGATCTTCGGTGAGTTCGACATGACGGAGGTACAGAAAAAATATTACGCCTACGACAGTTCCCTGACGCCCGTATATTTTGACGAAGTCATTATGGGTAATGTCCTGAATGCCGGTATGGGCCAGAACCCCCCCCGGCAGGCGGCGATCTTTGCCGGCATTCCCGAAGAAACGAACGTCTTCACGGTTCAGAAGGTATGTGCCTCGGGGATGAAGGCCATCGCCATGGCCGCTCAGGCCATCAAGGCCGGTGATGCGGACATCATTCTGGCCGGCGGCATGGAAAACATGAGCAACGTCCCCTATGCCCTGGCCGACGCCCGCTGGGGATTCCGGATGAACATGCCCTTCGGCAAGATCACCGACTTGATGGTCCATGACGGTCTCTGGGAGATCTTCAACGGTTATCATATGGGCTTCACGGCGGAGAACATCGCCGCGAAATACGGGATCACCAGGGAAGAGCAGGACAAACTGGCCTATGAGAGCCACCGCCGCGCCCGGGCCGCCATCGCCAGCGGCGCCATCGCCGACGAGATCGTCCCCGTAGTCATTCCCCAGCGAAAGGGCGATCCCAAGGTCTTCGCCGTGGACGAGCGCCCCATGGATACGACCCTGGAAAAGATGGCCAAACTGGCCCCGGTCTTCAAGAAAGACGGTACCGTCACCGCCGGGAACGCCTCGGGGATCAACGACGGCGCCACGGCCGTGGTCGTCATGAGCGCCGAGAAGGCCAAGGAACTGGGTCTGAAACCCCTGGCCAAGATCAAGGGCTATGCCACCGGCGGCGTCGATCCGGCGTACATGGGACTCGGTCCCATCCCGGCGACGCGGAAACTGTTCAACAAGCTCGGCATTACGATGAAGGACATCGGCCTCATCGAGTTGAACGAGGCCTTCGCCGTTCAGGCTCTGGGCTGCATCAAGGAATTGGATGTCAATCTCGACATCTGCAACATCAACGGCAGCGGGATCTCCATCGGCCACCCCATCGGCAACACCGGCGCCCGGATCACCTATACCCTGGCCATGAACATGAAGAAGAGGGGTGTAAATCTCGGCTTGGCCTCCCTGTGTATCGGCGGCGGCCAGGGGATGTCCATCGTCCTCGAGGCGGTTTGAACTTAGGTGAATATAGCGGCAAGTATCCGAGTGTTTTCATCTGTCTCCGTGCCTGCCCGCGGGTGCGGCGGTCATTTTGGTGTGAGCGGGGCGGTCCTCTAAGCGGGGGCCGCCCCTTCATGAACTTTTATCTCAATTAAGGAGGGTTGAATATGGCAGTTAAGACCTTTGGCGTCGTAGGCGCCGGACAGATGGGAAACGGCATCGCCCAGGTGGCGGCCTATCCCGGCGGATTGAACGTCATCATGAACGACATCGCCGATCAGTTTGTGGACCGGGGCTTCGACACCATTTCGAAGAACCTCGACCGGCTGGTGGCCAAGGAAAAACTCACGGCGGATCAGAAGGCGGAGATACTGAGCAGGATCAAGAAGAGCACCAACCTCGAGGACATGAAGGACGCCGATTTCGTCGTCGAGGCGGCGGTGGAGAGGGAAGACCTGAAACTCGGCATCTTCCGTAAACTCGATGAGGTATGCAAGCCCGATGTCGTCCTGGCGACGAACACCTCTTCCATTCCCATCACCCGCATCGCCGGGGCCACCAAGCGGGCCGACAAGGTCATCGGCATGCACTTCATGAACCCGGTGCCGGTCATGAGGCTGGTGGAGATCATCCGTGGGCTGGCGACCTCCCAGGAGACCTACGAGCTGACGGAAAGCCTCAGCAAGCAGTTCGGCAAGGTCCCGGTGGAATGCAACGACTTCCCGGGGTTCATCTCCAACCGCATCCTCATGCCCATGATCAACGAGGCCTTCTGCGCCCTCATGGAAGGCGTGGGCACGCCCAAGGCCATCGACGACATCATGATGCTGGGAATGAACCATCCCATGGGGCCCCTGGCCCTGGCCGACCTCATCGGCCTGGAT
>JAGPFL010000082.1 GCA_018056545.1 Syntrophobacterales bacterium | reverse complement strand
GCGCTGGAAAAAGCCGGGAAAACCCAGGAAGCGGCGAAACATTACCGCAAGGTGCTGGAACTGAATCCTGATGACGCCGACGCCCTGATGCGCCTGGCGGATATGGAAATGAAGAACAAGAATTACGATCAGGTCATTAAGCTCTACGAAAAGGCCCTGCCCAAGGTCAGGAACAAGGGTGCCGTATATGCCAACCTCGGTTTTGCCTATGGGGAAATCAAGGTGTACAAATCATCGGCGGAAAACTACGAACGGGCGCTGAAGGCGGGCTTCAAAAGCCCGCAGCTCCACTACAACCTGGCCTATGCCTATAGTAAGCTCGGCCGGAGAAAAGAGGCGATTTCCAACTATGAAAAATATGCCGCCCTGCAACCCACGGAGAACGTCCTAAATATCCTGGCCGACGCTTATATGCGGGAAAAGCGTTACGACGATGCGATACGGATATCCAGGAGGCTGCTGAACCTCACCAAGAAAAAGGCGGGGGCCTACGCGAATCTGGGTCGGGCCTACGGGGCGAAAGGGGATGCGGATCGGGCGATCGAGATGTATAAACAGTCCCTGAAATACGACTCCGAGGACGACGCCGTCTTTGCCGGTCTTGGGGAAGCCTATGAAAAAAAAGGACTTTACCAGGAGGCATTGAACGCCTATCAGACGGCCTATCAACTCAATCCCGAGTCCGCTCGGGCGGCCCGGAAAATTCCGGCCTTGAAAATAAAGATCATGCAGGATAAGCACCGGGCGGAAGAATGAAAGTCGGGAAGGAATGACGGAGACGATGAAAGAGGTCCGGGTGGGGAAATGGTCGATCGGGCGGCAGAGGCCCCTTGTGCTTATGGCGGGACCCTGCGTGATCGAGGATGAGGGGCTGACGGGGGAAATAGCCCTTTCCCTCAAGGAAATAACGGATAAACTGCAGATCCCCTTCATCTTCAAGGCCTCTTATGACAAGGCCAACCGCACCTCCCTTGCCGGCTACCGGGGTCCCGGAGCGGGTTCGGGATTGAAGATCCTTTCCCGGATCAAAGCGCGGTACGACATCCCTCTCCTGTCGGACGTCCATCGCTTTGAGGAGTTGGACCAGGCGGTGGAGGTTCTGGACGTGGTGCAGATCCCGGCCTTTCTTTGCCGGCAGACGGATTTTGTCATGGCGGCGGCGGCCGGGGCCCGGGCATTGAATATCAAAAAGGGGCAATTTCTTGCCCCCTGGGATGTAAAAAACGTCATTGAAAAGGCGGAGGCGGCGGGAGCGCAAAACATCATCGTCACCGAGCGCGGAACCTGCTTCGGATACAATAATCTCGTGGCGGATATGCGCTCCCTGCCTATCATGAGGGCTTTGGGCTATCCGGTGGTCTTCGATGCCACCCACAGCGTCCAACTGCCGGGGGGAATGGGCACCGCATCGGGGGGCCAGCGGGAGATGATTCCCTATTTGGCCCGAGCAGCCGTGGCGGCAGGGGTGGACGGCCTTTTCTTCGAGGTCCATCCCGATCCGGACCAGGCCAGGTGCGACGGTCCCAACACGTTGCGACTGGGGGACTTGGAGGAACTGCTCAAGGAGTTGCTCGCCATCGACGGCCTGGTAAAGCGACGTGGCAGGGAAGGTCAAAGCGACCTATGAACGACGAAATGGTGAGTAAAATAATGCCGTTGCGCCTTCTCGTTCTCGATGTGGACGGGGTGCTTACCGACGGACGGATAGTGATGAGCGATGACGGTCAGGAAACCAAGTTTTTCGACGTCAAGGACGGCCACGGTCTGAAGCTCCTGATGCGGGCCGGGGTCGAGGTGATCTGGATCACCGGCCGGAGATCCCGGGTCGTGGAACATCGCGCCCGCGATCTGGGGGTGCAGGAATACCATCAGTTGATCTGGGACAAGGTGCAGGTATATGAGGAGATTCTGGCCAGGAAGGGGCTGGCCCCGGCGGAAGTGGCCTACATGGGTGACGACATCGTGGATGTTCCCCTGATGAAACGCGTGGGCTTCGCCGTGGCCGTAGCCGACGCCGTGGAGGAGGCGAGGCGGGCGGCCCATTATGTGACCCGGAACCGGGGGGGGCGGGGCGCGGTCCGGGAGGTCTGCGACCTGATAATCAAGGGACAAGGCAAATGGAACCGCGTCATGGAGAGGTATCTCTCCTGAGATGAGAAAGCCGTTCCTCGTCATTACGGCCCTGTTCCTCGTTGCCGGGGCGGTCGTCCTGTTCTACCTGTGGGAAAAGGGAAAGGAAGAGGGCCGGAAGGCCCTCAAGGTACTGCCCGATCATGTGGACATGCAGGTGCGGGATGCCCTCTATACCGATGTGTCAGCGGACGGTTCCAAATGGGAAATAAAAGCGAAAACGGCCACTTATGTTCGTCCGGAAAAGGCGGCGATCTTCGAGGACGTGGTCGTGAGGATGATCACCGCGGGGGGAAGGACCTTCGTCATGACGGGAAAGCGAGGCCGTCTCTGGACGGAAAGCAAGAACATGGAAATAGTAGGCGGGGTGGTGATCGTCTCGGATCAAGGCGACCGCATTACCATGGAGGATCTGAAATATTCCGAGAGGGATAAAACACTCCACACCGACTCCGAAGTGTTGCTGGAAAACGCCGGAACGACGGTGAAAGGCAGGGGCATGAAGATCTCCCTTCCCCAACAACGCATCGAGCTGTTGTCCAAGGTGAGCGCAGTGATCAAATCCGGGAGATGAGGAAACGATGAAGAACATATATCGCTGTATAAAAGAGATTTTGCTTTTTAGTGCGGCCCTGCTTTTACCGATCTTGCCTCCCGCGACGGTCGGGGCGGCGGAACAGCCCCCAAATCCCGGCCGGCAGCCCATCCAGATAACCTCCGACCGCCTGGAGGCCTTCAACGAAGAGCGTCTGGTGATCTTTGCCGGACATGCGGTGGCGGTTCAGGGAGACAAGGTGATCCGTGCCGAGAAACTGAAGGTATATTATAAACAGAGCGGCGGTAGGGAAACCCCGGAAGGGGCCCTGGGCCAGGGCGGGGACCTCGACCGAATCGTCGCCTTGGGGAAGGTGCGGATCACCCAGCGCAACCGGGTGGTGACGGGCGACGAGGCCACGTATTTCCAGGACGAGCAGAAGATCGTAGTGAGCGGCAATGCGTTGATGCGGGAAGGGGAAAATGTCGTTCGAGGCGACCGGATAACGGTCATGATCAATGAGAAAAAGGGGGTCGTGGAAGGGACGCCGGCAAAAAGGGTGACCGCCACGATCTATCCCGACGAGGCGAGCAGAAAGAAGAAACCGTTGTCGGATTAGCCATGGGGAAGCTGGAAGCGCGAGGATTGATCAAGATATATGGGGGCCGCAAGGTGGTCAGCGACATCGACCTGCGCATTCTGGCCGGAGAGGTCGTCGGCCTCCTCGGGCCCAACGGGGCGGGGAAAACGACCACCTTTTATTTGATCGTGGGTTTGATCCGCCCCGACGGGGGCCGTATCTTCCTCGACGGGGCGGATATCAGCAGATCCCCCATGTATCTCCGGGCCAGAAAGGGCCTCAATTATCTTCCCCAGGAACCTTCTATCTTCCGGAAACTGACGGTGGCGGAAAACATCATGGCCATCCTGGAAACCCTGGAAATGGATGAACGCCAGCGGCGTGCCCGTATGGAATCGCTGCTGGGGGAACTGGATCTGACGTCCCTGGCCGACAATCCGGCCTATTCCCTTTCGGGAGGGGAACGGCGTCGGGTGGAGATCACCCGGGCCCTGGTCACCTCGCCCAAATTCATCCTCCTGGATGAGCCCTTCGCCGGCATCGACCCCCTGGCAGTTGCAGATATTCAAAAGATCATATATAAACTGAAAGAAAAGGGTATCGGAGTTGTTATCTCCGATCATAACGTCCGGGAAACCCTTTCCGTCTGTGATCGCGCCTATATCGTCAACGAGGGCAGCATCCTGGTGGAAGGAGACCCCGAGACGATCGCCTCCTGCGAGACGGCGAAGAAAATTTATTTCGGAGAGGATTTCTGCCTGTAAGGCGACAGTGACATGGCCTTCGAACTCAAACAGAACCTGAAGCTTTCACAACAGTTGATCATGACGCCGCAACTGCAGCAGGCCATCAAGCTCCTGCAGCTCTCCCGTCTGGAGATGATGGATATGATCAATCAGGAGCTGGAGGAGAACCCGCTACTCGAAGAAGTGCCGGCCGTCGAGGAAATCATCCCCGAGCCGCCGGCGGAGAACGACTCCCTCCTGGCCGTGGACAGTGAGGAGATCAAGCCGGTCGATCACACCGTAGAAATAACGGGGGAAGGGGACGGACGGGACGAGTTCGACTGGAACAATTATCTGGAAGACTACGGACCCATGGGCGTTTCCTATCAGCGTGCCGAGGAAGAGGGGACCTCATGGGACAATCTCCTCACCAAGACTCCGTCACTGACCGATCATCTCATGTGGCAGTTGAAGCTTTCTCCCCTGAAGGATGATGAGATGCGGGTGGGAGAGCAGATCATCGGCAACATCGATCAAAACGGATACCTTCAGGCCACCGTGGAGGAGATCGCCCTTCAGGAAAATGTGGATGCCGCCGTAGTGGAATCGGTGCTGACCGTGATCCAGTCCTTCGATCCCCCCGGAATCGCCGCCCGGAACCTCCAGGAGTGTCTGCTGATCCAGGCGCAGCTCATGGGCGAGACGAATCCCTTGGTGAAGCTTATCATACAGGATCATCTCAAGGATCTGGAGATGAAGAATTACCAAAACATCGCCAAAAAACTGAAGACGGACATCGATAAGGTGGTGCAAGCGGTCATGGTCATCAGCCAGATGGACCCGAGACCGGGGGCCGTTTATCAGGAGGATAAGGTCCAGACCATCATTCCCGATGTCTTTGTTTATAAGTCGGGGAATGAATACAAGATCGTACTGAACGATGACGGGATGCCCCGACTCCGGATAAGCAATTTTTACCGGGAAATCATGGCGGGAATGGACGGCGGCCGGGAAGCCGATACCGGCCGTAAATACATCAAGGAGCGGGTGCAGTCGGCAACCTGGCTTATCAAGAGCATTCAGCAACGGCAAAAAACCATCTACAAGGTTACGGAAAGCATCGTCAACCATCAGCGGGACTTCTTTGAAAAAGGCATCAATCATCTCAAACCGCTGGTTCTCCGGGATATAGCCCTGGACGTGGATATGCATGAATCTACGATCAGCAGGGTGGTAACCAACAAGTACATGCAATCCCCCGCCGGCCTGTTTGAGCTGAAATATTTCTTCAGCAGCGGCCTATCCAGGGGAAATGGAGAAAACATCGCCTCTAAAAGTGTCAAGGAGGAAATACGCAGGCTGATAGCCGAGGAGAATCCCCGCAAACCCCTCAGCGACAACGACATCGTGAAACGTCTCCAGTCGTCGGGAATAACCATTGCCCGGCGTACAGTGGCTAAATACAGGGAAATGATGAATATTCTGCCGTCGTCACGGCGCAGGAAATTCTTTTGACGGTTGAAAAAAGGGTTGACATTTTACCGCGACATCAATATAGCACAAGACCTTTTTACGAGTAAAACCAAGGGGAGGCAAAAATGAAGATCTCTGTGACCTTCAGAAATACAGAGGGTGAGGAATGGTTCAAGAACTATGTGGAGGAGAAACTCGGGAAGCTGAAAAAATATCTTGACCGGCCGGTGGAGGTGCGGGTCGTCCTCTCCGTGGAAAAGTTCCGCAACGTGGCGGAAATAAATCTCACGGACAACGGCATGGCGGTGAACACCCGGGAAGAGGCGAAAGAAATGGCACTGGCCATCGATGAGGCGGTGGAGAAGATCGAACGGCAACTGAAGAAGCACCGGGAAAAGATGCGGGTCCACAAGGGCGCCGTGGTCAAGTCGGTGGAGGATAAACTTGCCAGGCCGACGCCGGCGGAGCTGGATGAAAATCAGGAAACCAGATTCGTGGAGACCAGAAAGGTGGTCCTGACACCGATGTCTCACGACGATGCGATCATGGAGCTGGAGTCTTCCAAAAACCTTTTTATCATCTTCCGTGACACCGCTACGGAAAATGTCGCGCTGGTGTACCGCCGGGACGACGGCAATTACGTTCTGGTGGAAACCAACAGTTGAAAACCGGGGTTTTGGGGATGAAGGTAACGGAGTTGTTGAAAAGGGAGTTCGTCATCGAGGAGCTTGTCTCCCGGACGAAGCGCGATGTGCTCCGGGAATTGGCGGACGCGGTTTTACAGGGCCGTGAGGGTTATGAACCGGAGGAAACGGTGAATATTCTTCAGGAACGGGAGAAGCTGGGCAGCACGGGCATAGGGGACGGTATCGCCATCCCCCACGGGAAACTCGCCATTATCGACGAAATGGCCATATCTTTCGGCCGCAGCACGGAGGGTATCGACTTCAACGCCATGGACGGTCGGCCCGTCCATCTTTTCTTCCTCCTCCTGGCACCGGAGAATGCCGCAGGACAGCACCTCAAGATGCTGGCCAAAATATCCAGGATGCTCAAGGATGAATCCTTCCGCAAGGATCTTCTCGCCTCCCGTTCCCGGGAGGAACTGCTGAAAATCATTACCGACAAGGATGATACCTGCTGATCACGACCGGATATCCCTTTTCCCCGCTGCGCCGCCCCTGCTTATCCGGAACCCTACACAAAGGCTTTCGGGTCGCCGTTCCCCATGTACCGACAGCCATTGCAAATCGGCCTTTCTCAGGAAATCCGGAGAGGAACCTCGCATAAAGCCGATCACCTTGCATGCAGGTCTGCGAAAAAATCACAAAATTCCATAACTTGACTATGTTTTAATGCAAGCAGGGATAAATGGAAAAGGCAAAC
>JAGPFL010000081.1 GCA_018056545.1 Syntrophobacterales bacterium | reverse complement strand
CATGCCCCGGGCCGCCAGACCGAAGCGGGCGTTGGCCAGGAGCATGACGGTGGCGCCCATGGAATGTCCCACCAAAAAGGGGTGATCGAGATTCATGGCATGATGGAAATCCGCCAGATCCCGGGCGAGGGTAAGCCAGCTCAGGCCGCCTTCCTCGGGAGAAGCTTCCCGATGATCGCAGAAATAGGGGGCGATAATACGGTAAGGAGGCGACAACTTGCGGGCCAGAGGGTGCCACAGCCAGGGAAGAAAGCCCGTGGCGTGGAGGAACATTGCCGGCGGCCCCTCCGCTTCGTAGAGGAGGTAGGTAATTTCCGTCCCCTCGAGCGTCTGGGAGGCGATGAGGGGGCGATGGGGGGTATCGGGATAAGATGCTTGTTTACCGGCAGTGTTCATGGCGATGATGAGGCGATCCCGGCAGGCAAACAGACAACCGGTGCGAAGGACTCTGCCTAACCGTCGAAAAATGTTTTGTCAGTGGCGAAGCGAAGGGTTTCCGCCGTTCCGTGATCGAGTACAGTATCTCCGCCCGTAGGAGATTTCCGCGTCCGGGGTCCGTCTGTCGGCGGAAGAGCAGCATCTATTGATTGAAAACGAAAACGGCGGCGGCGACCACGGTGGTGTAACCGTCGTTCTTGACTATGGAAGACTGCGTCACGTTGCAGGTACGCACGATCTTGCCGCTGATCTTGAAGATCTCCTTCTTTTCATCCCAGCTTTCATCGACATTGAAATCGATGCCCAGGGTGGAGGCCAGCATGGCGGCGGCCAGATCTTCCGCGTAATCCCCGGCCTGCTTTTCCGTCTGGCCGAAGGCGTGGTGCTCGCTGATGTAGCCGTAGGACGTTTTGTCTGCCGGGATGGCGCAGCCGACGGAGGCGGCCAGAAGCCGCTTGGGTTCGTTGCTGCACGCCCGGCTCATGACGCAGTAAGTGATGGCGCCCGGCACCAGGGTTTTCAACCCCTGAGCCCGGGAGATCATTTTCGATCCCGGGGGAAAGATACTGGATACCTGGACGAGATTGCATTTCTCGATGCCGGCGTCACGGAGCGCCCGCTCGAATGAATGGAGTTCGTCTTTGTGGGTTCCAACCCCTTTGGTAAAAAAAACCTTTGCGGGAACAAGGGATTTCATCGTCAACCCCCTCCTTCACCTTTTGATTTCGAGGCCGTGCTTATCAATTTGTGCGGCCGATGTCAATGAAGATAATGGTTTTTTTTCATCCCCCCGCCGTTTGGGTGAACACCGTGTTATCATAAAGATATTCCATTTTTTCTTTATGTTTGAGCTCCTCGTTGGCCATGCGATTCAGCAGTTCCTTCACCTCCCCCGGGGGATGCAGTTCAGCAAGTTTCCGGTACAGGTTGTGAGCGCGCAATTCCCGTTCCGCGGCCAGAAGGTAAATATCCTTGTCCTGCGCTGTTTTCTTTATGCTCGGCTTGTCGGTGAATTCCCTGATTTTGGTCATGCCTTCCTCAGACACGGAGACGGGATTTTCCGGATAGGCGCCGTCACGGTATTTTATCAGGTATTCCCGGTGTTTGCGTTCCTCATCGGCTAAAAACACCAAGGTGTTCTTCGCCATCTTGTCTTCCACGGTCTGGTAAAGGTTCATGTAAAACCGGAAGGCCTCTTCTTCGTTCTTGATGGCTTTCTCCAGTACCGCCTCAAGAGTCTTGTTCTTCATGGTTTTTCTCTCCTAATTTGAAAGTCGTTCCATGGCCCCGTCCATCCGTCCACGATGGATCCGTCATACCCCTCAGGTGCCTCCGTAACCAACCGTAATCTTCTCTCCCGTTACGATGACGGGAACCTGCCGTTTTCCGCCGGAAAATTTCAACATTTCCTCCAGCTTTCGGGCGTCTTTCTTGACATCGACATATACCGCCCGGGAACCGTAGGCCGACCTGGCCTGATCCGTAAAAGGTCAGCCACTCTTTCCGTAAATGACGATCTTTTCTTCCATGATTTGCCTCCTTCGGATATTGATTGCGTCCGCCGGAAGACTGGAGACCGCACGGAGATTTCCTGTGCGGACTGCTTCCGCTGGGAGCAGTGGAACGCCCTCGGCATCAGTATTCCGTCAACTGCGAGAGGCCGCGTTCCCCCACGAGGATGATCCGGGTGTGACTGAGTCGGGAGGCGATGACCTTGGCGATGGCCTTCATGGTCTTGAAGCCCAGATCACAGTCTTCCTCCATAAGGTTGCGGAGTTTGGCGGCGTCCAGGGCGATCAGTTTTGCGTTGTCGATGCATAATGCGCTCAGGGTGTAGATGAAGGGTTCGACCACGGCAGACCAGCCCATGACCTCTCCCTTGGCGATAGTATCCACGGTGACCTGCATGGCTGGGCGGTGGGGTCCCAGGTAGGATTCCAGGGACATTACGACTTTGCCTTCCTGGAGGAGGAACAGACTGCGTGCCGGATCCCCCTTTTTGTACATCTGACTGCCGGCCGCATGAGATTCCTCGGTGGCGATGGCGGCGAGTTTCTCCAACTGCTCGTCGGTGAAGTCCCTAAAAAAATTGAATTCTTTCATGATGTTAGCCGTTACCATGGGGAACCTCCTTTGTTAATTGATTGTTTACGGGCTAATATTAGCAAGATTTCAGAGGGAATTCCATAAAAATATTGTCCGTCCGTCAGAGAAATGGGTTGCCGAATTGCGGGAAAAGACCTACATATATAACCGTCGACATCCGGCCGGCAAAGGCATTTTTTGTCTGTACCGACGGGACAAAAAAACGATCTGGGAGACGCAGCGACAGCATGTTTTCGAGCTCCCCTGACGGGAATCTTCTTGATAAGGGCGTTATTTGGCGGACACCGACAACTCACCGCGTGAAGAAGTGGTTGTCGCTTCTCCTGGTGCTTGCCGGTGCCGTTTGCGCCTGGGGTTGCCAAACTCCTGAGGTGATCCGGGATGTCAGGGAGTTCCCCCAGGACCATTTCGTCTATCTTGCCGCCGACAATCCGGTCCGCCCCTTGGCCGAATACGCCTGGCAGGAGGAAAGGGAGCGGGTCTATCTGCAAAACTTTTTTCTTCCCTGGCGTCAGGAAACACCCCGTTTTACCGTCGCCGAGGTGGAGGCGGCATGGAGAAAGATCATGGTCGCGTCGGGGAAAGGAAGCCCTTATGGG
The DNA here is from genome assembly GCA_018056545.1 of Syntrophobacterales bacterium. Taxonomy (GTDB): domain Bacteria; phylum Desulfobacterota; class Syntrophia; order Syntrophales; family UBA8958; genus UBA8958. Next base: position 3,763 of record JAGPFL010000081.1, on the reverse strand, counting down.
CGAAAATGCCGCCGCCGGTTAAGACGGGCCGTGAGCAATGCCGGCCTGGATAATTATCCGAACGCATCCTGGAAGGGGATCACGGTGGCCGCAATTGATCTTCGCCATTTGCCCCTGTCGCCGTCGTCGGTTGTCGGTGGATCCGGCCGTCCGGAGACCGGAAAAGGAATATTCCTGGACCGTCTCCAGGTTTCCGCCGTGGCGCCCGGGACGCCGGTCCATGTGTCCCACATTTCCCGAGACAGGGCATGGGTCCTGGTGGAAACGGGTTTCGCGGTGGGCTGGACGCAGAGCAAGGGGCTGGCTGCCGTTTCTGCCGATTTCATCAACCTCTGGGAAAGGGGACCTCAGGTCGCGATCATCAGGGACAAGATTCCGTTTTATGACGCGGCGGGGGTTTTCCTTTACCGGGTGCCGCTGGGATCATCCTTTCCCCTGGCGGAGGCCGCCGGGGAGACGCTGGAGATCCGTGTCCCGGTCCGGGATAGGGGAGGAAATGCCCAAGTGCGCCGCGTCGTTCTGGAGAAAGGGACGGCGGCCCTACGTCCTCTGCCCTTGACGACGGGCAATCTGGCGAGGCTGGCCAACGAATTGCTCGGTGATCCTTACGGTTGGGGGGGTAGGAACGACCGTCGTGATTGTTCCTCCCTGATCCGTGATCTTTACAGTCCCTTCGGGATTTGGCTTCCCAGGCATTCCGCCGATCAGGCCCGGGAGGGGGGGCGTTACGTCGATCTCTCCGGCCTGGCTAACGGGGAAAAGAAACAGGCGATCATGGCGCAGGGGGTTCCTTATCTCACCCTGCTGTGGCTGAAAGGTCACATCATGATCTATATCGGTTTCCGCAATGGCGAACCCCTGGTATTCCACAATTTTCTGACCATCAAGACGATGAATGACGCCGGGAGAGTCGGAAAAAAAATTGTCGGCCGGGCATCCATCACCACCCTCTATCCGGGAAGGGAGTTCCAGGGGGCGGCCGATCCCGATGGACCTTATTTAGGACCCTTGCGGGGCATGACCTTTATCGGTCCCCCAGCACCGGCCTCCGGCGGATAACGACGAAAGACGGCGGAACAGCTTGAAAAAGAAGACGGTTTCTGTTAGTTATCGAAAAAAGCACGTCATTGTCCCGCAGTAAGGACTTTTATCCAGACGTGGTTCGCAGTCCATTGAGGAGGCGCCCATGACAACAGCAGCAGGACATCAGGGAGAAAAGATTATCGTCGTAATCGAAGAGGATCTCCAGGAGCTTATCCCGGGATATCTTGAAAATCGCCTCAAGGACATCGCCGCCATCCGGGAGGCGTTATCGAAGAAGGATTACGAAACCATTCGTTCCCTGGGACACAAGATGAAAGGTTCGGGCGGCGGTTATGGGTTCGACGCCATCACCGAGATAGGGCATGGCCTCGAGGAGGCGGCGAAAAGGGAGCAGGAAGAGAAAATCGTCACCTTGGTGGAGGAGTTGAGTTCTTATCTGGAACGGGTGGAAGTTGTTTATCAGGGCTGAGGTCACGATATGGTCGATACAGCCGAGGGGAAAGAAACCGACGGCCGGGCGTTTCCTGCCGAAGGCGGTTCGGGACAAGGTACCATGAGGAAGGATGCAGAGGCCCCTTCTTCAACGCCGGGTAGCGAAAGTCGCACCCTGGCGGCCGATTTCGGCAAGTTCAAACGGTATCTGCTGGAACGGTTTTCCCCTCCCCCGGAGGCGGCGGACGAGATCATGAAGGGGAAGATCGCCGCCCTTTACGCCCTGGCCGCCGTTGTGGGCGTCAAGGAAAGCGATTTTTCCGCCTTGGTCGCCGAATTCCTTAATTTACCCCACATCTCGGACTTCAATTACGGAGAGGTGCAAACCGAGGCATTGCCTTTGGCCTTCTGTCGCTGGAATTTCGTTGCCCCGGTGACGACTAAAGAAGGAAAGATCGCCTATCTGCTCAGCAATCCCTTCGATTGGGAATTGATCGATGTCCTGAGAAAAAATACCCCGGCGGAGCAACCCCTGCGGCTGGCGATCGCCGATCCTCTCTACATCCGCGCCCTGATCGATCAGATATCGGAATCCGGAGGAGATAAAGAAGGATCGGATCACGGGAAGAGGGCGTCCGACCAGGGTGTCGAGGAAGTGGAGATGCCGTCGGTGGCCATGACGGTTATCGAAGATATAGGTCCCGTTTCCGCGGCGGATATCGAAAAGCGCCCGGTGGTCCACGTTTCCAACAACATCCTCTATACGGCGGTGATGGAAAGGGCGAGCGATATCCATATCGAGCCCAAGGACAAGGAAACGCTTGTCCGCTACCGCATAGACGGCGATCTCCGGGACATCTTCCGTCTGAAGCGGCAGACCGGGGCCATGGTGATTTCCCGCCTCAAGGCCCTGGCCGGTCTTGACATCGCCGAACGTCTGAAACCCCAAGACGGCGCCGTGGAGGTAATGGTGGGGAAGCGGACCTTCAAGCTCCGCCTGGCCACGACCTCGACCCCCAGCGGCGAGAGCCTCATCATCCGGATCCTGGAACCCTCCGCCAAACCCAAGGACCTGAGCGAGCTGGGGATGACGAGCCGGCAGGTCCGGACGATGATGGATTTCGCCACGCGCCGTTACGGTCTCATCCTGGTCGTAGGTCCCACCGGCGCGGGCAAGACCACGACCATCTACAGCTTTCTCTCCCAGGTGGACACCAAAACCCGGAGCCTGATTTCCGTCGAGGATCCGGTGGAGTACCGGATTCCCGACGCCAACCAGCAACAGGTCAACGAAAAGGCCGGTGTGACCTTCGACGCCCTGCTGAAATCTTCGGTGCGCCAGGATCCGGACATCCTCTATCTCGGGGAAATCCGCGACGCCTTCTCCGCCCGGGTGTCCGTAGATTTCGCCAGCACGGGACACATGACCATTTCCACCCTCCATACCAACAACGCCACCACGGCCATTTTCCGTCTCGAGCGCCTCGGTATTGGCCGGGAGGTTATGGCCGAGGCCCTGCTCGGGATCGTCGCCCAGCGCCTCCTGAAGAAACTCTGCCCCCATTGCAAGCGGGTGGCGCCCATTACCGAGGGGGAAAAGGAGCTTTTGCGTCCATACACCGATGAACTGCCCGAGTACTTGGCGCGTCCCGTAGGCTGTCCAAAGTGCCGGGAAGGCTATCACGGCCGGGAGGGGATTTACGAGATCATCGCCTTCGATCAGGACCTGCTGGAGCGCATCCGCACGGGCATGCCCATCTCCGAATTACGGGAATACATCCACCGCCGGGGGGATTACCTGATCAGTCATCATGCCGTATCCAAGGTGAAGGAACTCCTTTTCCCTCTCCAGGACGTCTATGAAAAGGTCCTGGTGGAAGAGATTCAGCTCACCACCAAGGATGAGGAGATCAAGGTCGAAGAAAAGGAAAAGGCCGACGGGAGGGGCAAGCCGGCAATCCTGGTGGTGGAGGATGACGAGGACAATCAGCTTCTCATTACCCGCATCCTGACCGCCCAGGGCTATGACGTGGCCACGGCCGGCGACGGTATCGACGCCCTGATGCTGCTGGGCAAAAGGGAATTCGACCTGATCCTTTCGGATATCAACATGCCCAATCTGGATGGTTTTAATTCTACTCCGACAGATAATTATTGACAATTGCATGAAGGCGTGATATGCAACCTTCATGGAGACGGCGAATGTATATTTTGGCATAGACGACTACATGGCGCGATTTAGTAAATATATCAAGCGTTCTGAAGCTAGAGAACTGGCGCGAGGGTA
>JAGPFL010000080.1 GCA_018056545.1 Syntrophobacterales bacterium | reverse complement strand
ACGATGATCGAGGGAGCTGCCTTTTACCACCGCGACCGGATCCGCCGTTTCATGACCATGGAGGGAAGAATAAACCTTTTTGCCGGTAAGTTCGGCATCGCTCGGGACGATATGAACGCCTTGGAGATGCTGCGTCAGGTCATGAATATGGGGATGGAACTGGTGAGGGATTACGAAGATTTCTTGGAGCCGACCCTCGCGGAGATTCGGAGGGCCGGTTTCAACCCTGCTTACTGATCAAACGGCTTTGCGCACAAAACCGGAACGCAGGCAGCGCGTGCAGATCTTTACCCTTTTCACCGCCCCGTTCTTCTCGTCGAGGGCGCGTATCTTCTGGAGGTTGGGACGCCAAACCCTTTTGGTTTTATTGTTGGCGTGACTGACGTTGTTTCCCACTACGGGCTTTTTCCCGCAAACAGAACAGACTCTGGCCATAACAAATACTCCTAAGATAGAATAGTGGCGGTGTTGCTACAACAACCCCCAAAAATAATCAAGCCTTTTTTCAACCGTCGTTTTTCATCACCATGGGTTGACCGGTGGACTCGATCACCCGCATCCAGATATTGCCCGCCGGATCCACCTTTTTCCCCGACATGACCGTCTGCAGAGGCAGATGGACGTATTCCCCCCGGAAGCGACCCACCAGCATGCCGGTCTTTCCGCACATACCGGCATGGACGGCGTACTGACCCAGGGCGCCGCAATAGATGCTGTCACTGGCATTGGCCGGAACGCTGCGGATCATGTAGCTGGGATCGATGTATTTAAGATTCACCGGAAAAGCGATTTGTTGGAAATATTCCTGAATGGCGCCTTTGAGGTAAACCCCTATATCGGACAGCTTCAGATTTCCCGAGGCATCGGTTTCGATCTTGTCCGCTTCCTGAAGGAAAAATTCCTGCCCGGCACCTTCCGCCACCAGGATGACGCAATGGCCGCGCTGGCGAAGCCTGGTCTCCAGGGCCTTCAAAAATCCTTTTTCGCCGTGGAGATCGAAGGGCACTTCGGGAATTAGGACAAAGTTGGCGTCGTTCTGGGCCAGAGCGGCATGTACTGCAATATGACCCGACTGGCGACCCATGAGCTTTACCAGACCGATTCCCATAGGCGCCCCCTTGGCCTCCACGTGGGCGCACTGGATGGCGTGGACGGCTTCCGAGATGGCGGTGTCGAATCCGAAGGTTTTGTCCACCAGATTCAGGTCGTTGTCGATGGTCTTGGGGATGCCGATAACGCTTATTTCAAGCTTTCTACGGTTTATCTCCTCGGTGATGAGCTCCGTGGCCCGCATGGTGCCGTCTCCCCCGATACAAAAGAGGATGTCGATATTCATCCTCTTGAGAACATTAACAATCTCCTTTATATCCTGTTTTCCCCGGGAGGAGGAGAGGATGCTGCCGCCTACGGCATGAACATCCTTCACCAATTCCGGGGTCAAGGTCATAACCTCGTGTCCGTATGCGGGTATCAATCCCTGGAAGCCGTATTTTATCCCGAGGATGTTGTGCACGCCGTAACGATGATACAGCTCCATGACGATGGCCCTGATGACGTCGTTGATCCCCGGGCAGAGCCCGCCGCAGGTCACGATGGCCGCCTTGGTTTTGGGGGGATCGAAGTAGATCATCTCCCGCGGCCCGGCGACCTCGACGGACAGGGGCGGCGCCTGGTCCCACCGGTGCCGGGCAAGATGCAGTACATCTTGGTCATAGATGATCCGCCGCTCGTCGGAGGTGAAATAGCTGACGGTGATCGGCGAAGGGATGGACGGCACCCCCAGGGACTGGATCTCGAAGTTCAATTCCGTATCAGCCATGCGCCTTTTCCTCCCATAGCCGTTAAGGTTTTAAGGAAGAGTCTTGGTTTATCTGCCCGATAGAGGGGGATTGTGTTGTGCCGGGATTTCCGCCGGGACGACATCTCTGAGAAAAACCCTTCTTCCCCGAATCTCCAGGCGTCCTTCCGCATACCACTGAATGGCCTGGGAGTATATCCGGTGCTCCTCCCGGAGGATCCTGGCCGCCAACGTGTTCTCATCGTCGGTGTCATGAACGGGAACCACGGCCTGGATGATGATCGGTCCCGTGTCGACGCCGCCATCGGCAAAATGAACCGTACATCCGGAAAAACGTACCCCGTATTCGACGGCCTTTTTCTGGACGTGCAGCCCTGGGAAAGAGGGCAGCAGCGCCGGATGGATGTTCATGATGCGCATGGGGAAAGCGGCCAGAAATTGAGGGGATAGGATTCTCATAAATCCCGCCATGATCACCAGCTCCACCCCCCGAAGGTTGAGTTCCGTTATCAGTTGCCGGTCGAAATCCTCACGGGTGGAAAAACGACGATGATCGATGACGGTACAGGGCAAACCGTGACGCCGACATCTCTCCAGGGCGTAGGCGTCGGCGACGTTGCTGATAACTATCGCTATTTCCGCATCCAGACGACCGGCCTCGATATTGTCGATGATCGCCTGGAGGTTCGAGCCGCTACCGGAAACAAGAATGCCCAGACTGGTTTTTTTTTTCATAGGTCCGAAAACTGAACCGCTTCCGCATCCGGTTCCCGCTTTTCCACATGGCCGATGCTAAAAGGCTTTTCGCCCAGCATGACCAGGCGTTCCATAACCTCCCCGGCGTCTTTCTCGGACACGACGATCATCATGCCGATTCCCATGTTGAATACCCGCATCATTTCCCTTTCGGGAACATCTCCCAGTTCCTGGAGGATAGTAAACACCGGCGGCACTGTCCAGCTCCGCCGTTTAATGACGGCCTTGCAGGGTTTCGGCACGATCCGGGGGATATTGTCCAGGAAACCGCCGCCGGTGATGTGGACCAAGCCCTTTATCCGGAAATTCTTCATGAGCTTCAAAAGGGGTTTGACGTAAATCCTGGTAGGTCTGAGCAGTTCTTCCCCGATGGTTCCCTCCAGACCGTTCAGGCGCTCGTCCAGCTTCAGGGCGGATCGGTCCAAAACTATCTTCCTGGCCAAGGAGTAACCGTTGCTGTGCAGACCGTTGGAGGCCAAACCGATGATGCGGTCGCCGACGCTGATTCCCGAACCGTCGATTATACGATCAATGTTGACCACCCCGACGCAGAAACCGGCCAGATCGTATTCTCCGTCTCCGTAGAAGCCGGGCATTTCCGCCGTTTCACCGCCGATCAGGGCGCAGCCGGCATCCATACACCCGGCGACGATACCCTGAAGGATAGCCATCCCCGTTTCGATGCGGATTTTACCCGTGGCCAAATAGTCGAGGAAAAAGAGAGGCTCTGCGCCCTGAACAATGACATCGTTTACGCACATGGCCACCAGATCGATGCCGATGGTATCATGACGGTTTAGGAGTTGGGCGATCTTCAATTTTGTTCCCACGCCGTCAGTGGAGGAAACGAGCACCGGGTTAGGGGTTCGGTTGAGATCGAGGTGGAAAAGACCGCCGAAACCGCCTATGCGTCCCATGACCTCTTTGCGCATCGTTGCGCCCACCAGGGGCTTGATCTTTTCCACAAATAGATTGGCCTGGTCGATGTCCACGCCAGCCTGCCGATAGGTTGTCGTCATCACTAAATCCTTATGAAGTTTCCGACTGTCCCGGAGATGGAACAAACGCGTTGTGGATGGTTTATGAAGGTCGTTTAGCTCAATATGCGGAGAAAGTCAATTACTGCCTCTCGGGAAGGGAATTTATTTTGACAAATCCCGGCCGCTATTATAAAAACCCCCCAATTATATTTCAGGAAATGAAGCCATGAAGACGATAACTCTGGGTTTGATAGGTTTCGGAACCATCGGTTCCGGGGTGGTCAAGCTATTGCAGGAAAGCGGCGATATCATCGAGAAGCGCCTGGGGGCGCGATTAACATTAAAAAAGATAGCCGACCTGGACATCACCACCCCCCGCGTGGCGAAGGTGTCCCCGGAGCTCCTCACCACCAGGGCAGAGGAGATCCTCGATGACCCGGAGATCGATATCGTCATCGAACTTATGGGCGGCTATGAACCCGCCCGGTCCTTCATTCTCACCGCTATGCAACGGGGAAAGCATGTGGTTACGGCCAATAAGGCCCTGCTTGCCACCTACGGTAACGAGATCTTTAATATTGCCGACCGCATGAATGTGGACCTGCGTTTCGAGGCCAGCGTCGGCGGGACGATTCCGATCATCAAGACCCTCAAAGAGTCTCTGGCGGCCAATCGGATCGAATCCCTGATGGCGATTGTGAACGGCACCTCGAACTATATCCTCTCCAAGATGACCGACGAGGGGAAGGCCTTCGACATCGTCCTCAAAGAGGCCCAGGAACTGGGATTTGCCGAAGCGGATCCGACCTTCGATATCGAGGGGATAGACACGGCGCATAAACTGGCCATCATCCTGTCCTTGGCGTACGGAAAGAAGGTGAATCTCGAAGATATTTACCGCGAGGGGATTTCCGGAATCAGTCAGCAGGACATCGAATTCGCCGGTGAGTTCGGCTATCGGATCAAACTCTTGGCCCTGGCCTTTGCCCGGGGGGAATGCGTGGAGGCCCGCATTCATCCCACCATGATCCCCTTCGATTCCATCCTGGCGAATGTGAACAGCAATTTCAACGCCTTCCACATTATCGGCAGCGCCTCAGATTCCGTATTTCTCTATGGTCAGGGGGCGGGCATGATGCCCACAGCAAGTGCCGTGGTGAGCGACATTATCGACATCGCCCGGGAGATTCTCCGGGGCGTCAGCCGTCTTGTTCCTTATCGTTCCTTAAGCGAAGACATCATCGACGACATTTGCCTTATTCCCTTTCCGGAAATCAGGACCAATTATTACTTTCGCTTCATGGCCGCGGACAAGGCGGGGGTCCTGTCGAAGATCAGCGGTATCCTAGGGGAGATGAATATCAGCATCGCCTCGGTAATCCAGAAAGGGCGCAAGAAGGAAGGAGCCGTGCCGGTGGTGATGACCACCCACAAGGCCCGGGAGCGCGACGTCCGTGAGGCTCTGGCAAGGATAGATCGTCTCGACGTCGTTCATGAACCGACGGTGCTGATCCGTATCGAGGACGAGAGGTTATGATGAAGTACATCGTTTTGCTCGGCGACGGCATGGCCGACTATCCCCTGGCGGAACTGGGGGGTAAAACACCACTGGCGGCGGCCCGGACCCCGAATATGGATCTCATGGCCAGGGATGGCATCCTGGGGCTGGTGGACACCATTCCCCAGGGTTTCAAGGCGGGAAGCGACGTGGCCAATCTGTCGGTATTGGGTTACGACCCTGCCACCTGCTTCTCCGGACGCGGACCCCTGGAGGCGGCCAACATGGGCGTCAAGCTGGGCCCCGGGGACGTGGCCTTCCGCTGCAATCTCGTCACCCTGGGGAAAGGGGAGGACCCCTTGATGGAAGATTTCACCGCGGGTCATATCGGCTCCGCGGAGGCGGCGGAGATCATCAGGTCCCTCGACCGGAAACTGGGAAACGAAGAGTATAATTTTTATCCGGGGGTCAGTTACCGCCACCTGTTCGTCTGGCGGAACGGCAACGCGGGGATGGAAACCACGCCGCCTCACGATATCACCGGCCAACCCTCCCGGTCCCATCTTCCCCGGGGAGAGGGAAAAGAAATCCTCCTTGCCGTGATGAACAAAGCCAGGGAGGTCTTGGCAGATCATCCCGTGAACCGGGATAGGGCGGCCCGAGGGGAAAAGACCGCCAATGCCATCTGGCTGTGGGGGCAGGGCCGGGCGCCTCGGATGTTGCCTCTGACCGAACGTTACGGACTTTCCGGCGGGGTGATCTCCGCCGTAGATCTCCTCAACGGTATCGGTGTCTATGCCGGTCTGAAACCCATCCGCGTGGCCGGCGCCACGGGCTATATCGACACCGACTACCGCGGCAAGGCGTGCGGCGCCCTTGAAGCCCTTAGGGACATGGATTTCGTCTTTGTCCATGTAGAAGCCCCGGACGAAATGGGTCACGAGGGGAATATAGAAGGAAAAATCAAGGCCATTGAGGATTTCGATGAAAAGGTGGTGGGCACGGTGCTGGCAGGTATGGCCGCTCTGAAGGAGGTGCGCGTCCTGGTGCTCAGCGACCATCCCACCCCGATAAGCATCCGTACCCATGCCGCCGATCCCAGTCCGTTTGTTGTTTATCCCACCCTTACGGGAGAAGCGCACTGTTCCGCCATGGCGTTCAGCGAGGAGGCCGCAGCAGCGACCGGGCTGTTGATCAGTCCGGGGCATCAGCTAATGGATCGTTTTATCGGGAAAGGGCAGGGCTTCTTTGCTTAATCGTACGCGGATCAGGGTTATTTACGCCGATACGGACGCCATGGGGATCGTCTATCATGCGAATTATCTCAAATGGTTCGAAGTGGGCCGTACGGAACTTTTCCGAGATCTGGGGATCGTTTACGCCGACTGGGAATCGGCGGGCATCACGATGCCCGTGACCAGGGCCTTCTGTCATTATTTACTGCCGGCGTACTATGACGACCTGATCGTAGTGGAAACGGAAATCGAGTATGTCCGCCGGGCCAGCATCAAATTTCGTAATCGCATCAAAAGAGAGGAAGACCAGACGCTTTTGGTCACAGGCTACACCGTTCACGCCTGCCTCAATCGGGAGGGACGAATTATCCGCCTGCCGGAGAGAATGTTGTCCATGATCGCCGAACAACAAGGAAGCAAACAATAAACGGGGTGATATATATGATCAGCAATACATCTAAACAGGAGATTCTGGAACCGGACAAACTACAGATATTTCTCGACAAGATACGGGAATTTATCCTGGACCACAAGCGAGAAATCGCCGTCGCCGTTGTCGCCGTCCTGGGTATCGCCGCCGCCATCGGCGGCTGGGCCTACTACCGGCAGAGCCGGGAAAACGAGGCGATGAATCTTTACAACGGGCCGTGATGAGCGTCACCCGGCCGGCGATGATGAATCAGGAGGTAACGGCGATCGTCCAGCCGTTTAAGGA
>JAGPFL010000079.1 GCA_018056545.1 Syntrophobacterales bacterium | reverse complement strand
CCGCCTCCCCGCTGCTCCATAACGGCGACAGACACAGAGACTTCAGTTGATGGTTGTGGAAAAGCTCCCGTTCTACGTCGTTTTCCCCCGGTGACAGGTTATGGATGATCATCGCCCCCCCCTGTTGCATGGCCTTCTCCAGGATGGTGCCCCGGTATGAATAGCCCTTGTTTCTACCAAGATTCGTGGGGATATAGGACAGGTAGTCATAAACGAACAGCGTATCCGGGTCGTCCGCCCTTAGGATCATGACGACAGACAGATCGAAGGCGACGGCATTGCGCACCTGATAGAGGAAGGCGTGGAGAAGATCGAGATCCATGTTCTTGGCGCCGATCATTTTGAAACCCACATCCATGACCTTGACGAGCTCGTTTTTCTCTTTGTTCATCTTCATCAGGGCCAAATTGTCATAGGTGAAGGCGGCGTTGCTCAAAAGCGGCGTGAGGATGTCGGCGTCCTCCTGGGTGAAACATACATCCAGAGACCGCCGGGAGAGGGTAATGACCCCGATGACCTCGTGGATGCCCTTGAGGGGCATACACAGGAAGGATTTCGTCCCGTACTGTTCCCGGTTTTTCCGTCCGAATCGGCTGTCGCTTTCGATATCGTTCACCAGGAGCGGCGATTTGTTGATGACGGCGAATTTGGCGATGCTGACGGCAAAATCGATTCGGTCACCCTTTTTGACGATTTCCCCCAAACCGATGCTGGCCTGGACGATGAACTTCTCCCGGCTGGGACGCTCCAGGAGCAAAACCGAACCGATGTCGGCATTGACCATCCGGAGCGCCCGTTCGAGTGTTATATAAAACAGGTCCTCCGTATCGAAGGTCACATAGCATAGATCCGACAGCTCTTTCAGGGTCGATATCTGAGACGACTTTTGCCGCAATTCCGTGAAGCTGGTGCGCAGGTCCTTTTCCAAATTCTGAAAAGAGGAAACGATGCCTTCCAGCTCGTTCAGGTCTTCCTTTTCCTGCGCCCGTCCCGACCTGGCCAGGGTGTCGGACATCTTTTGTGAAACCTGGACGATCGTGTCGAATATCTTCCGCGCCAGGGAAAAACCGAAAAGATAGAAGATCAGCAGACTGATAAAAAATATGGGGATGTATTCATCGTGGAGGATATTGTATTTCAGGGCGAAGAAAAAGAAGCCGACGAGGGGGACCAAAAAGAAAAGGCCGAAGATGACGGTCAAGCGGTAGTAAAGACCGGTGCTTTCAATGGATAGTTTAGAAATCAACGTCTTGATATTCATAGTCTTTACTTCCGCCGGCAAAAAAGACCTCCCAACTCTGCTTACCCGAAACCGTCTTGTTTTACAAGCTGATTCATCCGTTTCCCGGGGGGTTCATAAATTTCTTGCTTTTCGGAATAGACTGTTGTAATTATCGCCGCTGTTTTTCAACATCAATATGCAGGACTCCTTGTCCGGGCCGCGTGACCGGACTTTAGAGCCGAGAGGAGGACAGATGACAAGAAGATACGAAACGATCTTCATCACCCCCGCCGACATTCCTGATGAGGAGTTGCAGGCCCTGATCGACAGGTACTGCGCCATCATCACGAGCCGCAAAGGCATCCCGGTCAAGATCGAGAAATGGGGAAAGCGCAAGCTGGCCTACGAAATTAAGAAACAGACCCGGGGCTGTTATGTGCTGGTCGATTTCGTCGGTCAGACGGACATCGTCAACGAACTGGAAAGAAATTTCAAGATCGACGATAAGATTCTCAAGTACCTGACCGTCAAGAAAGATGAAACCGTGGACCTCAAATCTCTGGAAGGTGAGTTGAGCGCGGCCGCCGGCCCGAAGGAAACCGGGGAAGGCATCGTTCCCGCCCCTGTCCCGTCCGGAGACGCCGTCGAGGATGAGGGCGGCGCAACCGCCCCGGCAACATCAGGAGAATAAGTGGAGGAGAGAAAGTGGCGCTAACGAGAAACCCCAGGCCGTCAAGGCCGCAAAAAAAATTCTTTCACCGGCGTAAATTCTGCCGTTTCTGCACGGATTCCAATCTGAAGATAGACTACAAGGACCCCCATACCTTGCGGGATTTCGTCACCGAAAGGGGCAAGATCATGCCGCGGAGAATCACCGGAAATTGCTCCAAACACCAGCGGACGCTGACACTTGCCGTGAAACGGGCCAGAACGATTGCCTTGCTGCCCTTTGCCGTATCCGAAGGTTGAGGGGTTCCTAAAAATCATCATCTGGACAACCGGAGGGATTCCGTCCTTTCCCGATGTATTCCCGCGCCGGTTCAGTTGGCGTTAGGCGGATGTGGTCGTGGACGCAGGAAGAGGCAGCTCCTTGATTATCGAGATCGGCCGGGGTATATTCTTCACGTCCCTCGTCTTTCTCACCGTTGCCTTTGTCCCCATCCTCAGCGCCATGATGCTGATCATGCTCCCCCTTCCCGTCCTTTATTACTTCCACAAGCTGGGCCGAGGGGGGGGCTTCCTCATCCTGGTCGTTTCCCTACTCATCGTCGGGGCGGCGCAGCAGGCCGTAGGTATAAGTTTCTCCATCGCCGTGTTCATAATCCTGGGCGCTCTGGGACTTATCGTTTCCGAGCTTTTCCGGAAACGCATTACGGCCGGTTGGACCGTAGCGGCAGCGGCAACGGCCGGATTGTTGGTCCTGGGCGGTCTGATCATCGCCGACGCCTCCTGGCAGGGAAAATTCCCCTGGGAACACATTTACACCTATATTTATGCCATGGTACAGGAAAACATCAGACTGTACGCCCAGCTTGATCTTCCGGCGGAACAGTTGCAGTTCATAAAAGAGAACGCGGAAAAGATCGCCCTGGTCTTGACCTATGCCTTTCCGTCCCTGGCGTGGATAAGCGTCGCCGCCATTGTCATCATCAACATCATCCCGGCGGGGATCTTGTTCAAGATGCGCGGACTGGACACCCCGGAGTTCGGCCCGCTGTCTCGGTGGAAAACCTCCGATCATCTCGTCTGGTTCCTCATCGGCGCCGGCGCGGGAATCCTGGCGCCCTGGACGGCGGTGAAGATAATCTCTTTGAATCTGCTCATCGTCTGTTGTTTCGCCTATCTTGTCCAGGGGCTGGCCATCGTGGAATTTTTCTTTCAAAAGAAACGTGTGCCGCTTATTTTACGTATGCTTTTTTATTTCCTGATCGTGATTCAACAGTATCTGTTGCTGTTCGTCGTTGCCGCCGGCCTCTTCGATTTGTGGATCGATTTCCGGAAACTTGAGGCCCCGGCGAAGGACATCGACCAAAACCATTAGAATATTATGAGGAGGAGAATATGAAAGTACTCTTAAAACAAAACATTGACGATCTGGGCAAGATAGGCGATATCTTGAACGTAGCCGACGGCTATGCGCGCAACTATCTCATCCCCAAAGGGCTGGCCACCGAGGCCAGCAGCAAGACCATCCATGCGCTCGAACACGAGCGCAAACGGCTCCTGCAGCGGGCGGAGAAAGAAAAGCAGCGCGCCGCAGAACTCTTCGCCAGGATCAACGGGCTTAAATGCGTCATCCCCCGGCGTGTCGGCGAGCAGGACAAACTCTTCGGTTCGGTCAACAACAAGGATATAGAAGCCGCCCTGAAAGCGATGGAGCTGGACGTGGACCGTAAGGCCGTCATCCTTGGGGAACCGATCAAATCCCTGGGTGAATATCCCGTCCGGATCAAGCTCCCGGCGGGTTTGTCGGCGGAAATCCTGGTGCAGGTGGTCAAGGAAGGTTAAATGTCGAAAGGCATGAAAGATATCGACCCGTCTCTCCATCGCGTCCCCCCCCAGAATCTGGAGGCGGAGCAGTCGGTTCTGGGCGGCATTCTCCTGGACAATCAGGGTTTGAACGCCGTTCTGGAGATCATCACCGCCCGGGATTTCTACAGCGAAGCCCATCGTCAGATTTTCGAGGCGGCGCATAATCTTTCCGAACGCGGGGAACCGATCGATCTTATCACCCTGAGCAATGCCCTCAAGGACCAGAAGCGTCTGGACAAGGTGGGCGGAGCGGCCTATCTGGCGGGACTCGTGGATAACGTTCCTTCGGCGGCAAATATCAGACACTATGCCAAGATAGTGAAGGAAAAGGCCATCTTGCGGAGCCTGATCAACACCGCGACGGAGATCCTCGGCAAGACATACGAAACGGGGGCCGATATCGATACGGTTCTGGATGAGGCGGAACAGGCCATTTTCGCCATCTCGGAGAAGAAGATCCGCCAGGCCTTTTTCCCCCTCAAGGAAATCGTGAAAGACAGCTTCCGGACCATCGAGGACCTATACTCCCGCAAGGAACTGGTCACCGGTGTACCCACGGGGTTCGATAAAGTGGACGATCTGACCTCGGGACTGCAAAAGGCCGACCTGATCATCATCGCCGGCCGTCCCAGCATGGGCAAGACGGCCTTCGCCCTCAATATCGCCCAGCACGTGGCCATGCAAACCGCCACACCGGTATGCATTTTCTCCCTGGAAATGGCCAAGGAACAGATCGCCATGCGGATGCTCGCCGCCACGGCCAAAGTGGATTCCCAGCGGATCCGCAAGGGATTCCTCGGGGAAATGGACTGGCCGAAGCTCACCACCGCCGCCGACAGTCTGTCGGAAGCGCCGATCTTCATCGACGACACCGCCGCCATCACCGTCCTGGAGATGAAGGCCAAGGCCCGGCGTCTCAAAGCGGAGCATGGTCTGGGTCTGGTGATTATCGATTATCTGCAGTTGATGCGCAGCGGCACGACCAAGGATTCCCGGGAACAGGAGATCTCCGAAATCAGCCGCTCCCTGAAGGCCCTGGCCAAGGAACTCAGCGTCCCCGTGATCGCCCTCTCCCAGCTCAACCGCCAGGTGGAGGTGCGCACCAACCGCCGCCCCCAGATGGCGGACCTGCGGGAATCGGGGGCCATTGAACAGGACGCCGACGTCATTGCCTTCATCTACCGGGACGAGGTGTACAACAAGGCGGAGGACAACCCGGAAAAGGGCATCGCGGAAATCATCATCGCCAAACAGCGCAACGGACCCACCGGCACGGTCAAGCTGGCCTTCTTGGAGAAGTTTACCTCTTTCGAAAATCTGGCCCGTCGGGACGATTGACGCCCGTCTTCATCCCCTCCTTATGGTTGCCGCCATCGCAGGGATCCCATAAAGGTTGAAGATGACGCACCGGTGCGCTGCAGCAACCTCCTCGTCGCAGTCCGAAAAAAATTTGCTTTACACAGACACGGGAATTCCGGAGGTAATTCATTCCAGGAGCGGCGGGGTTTCCCCAAGGTAAGGAATGGCGAGCCGGAGCTTCTTCAGGGCCTGTTTCTCGATCTGCCGTGCCCGCTCCCGGGTGATCTTGTAACGATCCCCGATTTCCTGGAGCGTCATGGGATTGTCGGCCATGACCCTTTTCCTGATGATGTATCTTTCCTTCTCCGACAAATTGCTCAGGGCGCCGGCAATGTGGCTCTTGAGGATATCCATCTCCTCTTTCCTGATCAGGGCGGTCTCCTGGTCTTCGCCGTCATAGGTCAGGTAATCGATGTGGGTGGCGTCGCTGTCGTCGTTGATGTAGGCATCCAATGAGACGTCCCGGTTGCTCATCCGCAGATCCATCTCTTCAATCTCCACGGATTTTACCCCCAGGGAGGCGGCGATCTCGCCGAATTCGGGATTCTTCTGGGACATCGCCTCGAGCTTCTTTTTTGCCTGGCCCAACTTGAAGAAGAGCTTGCGCTGCGCCTGGGTGGTGCCGATCTTCACCAGACTCCAGGTCTTGATGATATAGTTTTGCATATAAGCGCGGATCCACCACACGGCATAGGAGATAAGGCGGTACCCCTTGTAGGGATCGAATTTCTTCACCGCATGCATCAGGCCGATGTTTCCCTCCTGGATGAGATCCGCCAGCTTGATACCGTAATTTCTGTATTCATGGGCTATCTTCACGACGAAACGCAGGTTGGAGACGATGAGCTTTTCCGCCGCCTCCATATCGTTGAATTTCTTCAGGCGCACCGCCAGGGCGAACTCCTCCTCCGGGGTAAGGAGAGGGAATTCATTTATTTCGGCGATATAGCGGTCAAGGGTACCGGTAAGGGCGGGAACTTCCAAATGATGATCCTCATATTTTAGCAATTTCAAATATTTATCATGTATAATATTCTTCATGCACCCTGTCAAGGCCTTTTTAACTCCCCACCGGCGCCTTGACATCCCCGGAGAAGGTAATTAATTTACCGCGTAATTAAGAGGAAAGGATTGATATGAAACCCATACACAACGTCATCCTGGATTTCGGCTGTCAAATCGCCCAGGAAGTGGGCGCCCGGGCCCTCCTGCTATACGCCGATGCGGCCTCCGAGTTGCCCCTGTGTGAGGAGCGGGATCGCTGTTTCGAGCTCATTCTGGTCACCAAGGACGACCATATCCCGGAGAAGTTCGCCGGCGCCGCCCTGACGTTGAATGTCCCCAACGTCAACCTCACCCGGGTCGGCCAGATCAAGATTGCCGTCACCAAGGGGATCGCCCTGGGCATTTTCAAGAAGGGAGACAAGATTGTCTGCCTGAGCGGCGTACCCAAGTTCGGTTACGTGGACAGCATCTTCGTCATCGATGTCGGCCGGGAATTCGAGATCCTCACCTCGGAATACCTGACCGATCTCACGGAAAAGGTATATCCCGAGGTCTTCGGGGCGATTCTCAACCTTTCCATCGAACTGGCCGCCCAGGGACGGGAGGGAAGAAAGGTGGGTACCACCTTCATCATCGGCGATCATGATCGGGTGCTGCAGCTTTCCCGGCAGAT
The DNA here is from genome assembly GCA_018056545.1 of Syntrophobacterales bacterium. GTDB lineage: Bacteria > Desulfobacterota > Syntrophia > Syntrophales > UBA8958 > UBA8958. Next base: position 249 of record JAGPFL010000079.1, on the reverse strand, counting down.
GATCATCAATCCTTTCATGGGATATTCGGAAAACGAGCGGAACATTCTCAACCCCGAGTTGAAGGAAACCATCAAGGAATTTTCCGCCATCGACGGGGCCTTTGTCATCCGCGAAGACGGCACGATAATCACCGCGGGACGTCATCTGAACGCCGCCCTGGAAAGCAAGGATTTCCCCCAGGGACTGGGCAGCCGTCACATCGCGGCGGCAGGGATAACCAGCATCACCAACGCCACGGCGATTGTTCT